>NZ_JBFBJJ010000010.1:0-164167 GCF_040686055.1 Microbacterium sp. NPDC086615 | reverse complement strand
GTCCAAGACACGCCGTAATCGGGGCGGCCGTTACGGCGTGTCTTGGACACTCGACCGGTCCCGGCGGGCCGTGGGACGCCGACACGATCCCGCGCGGGGGCGCGTCGCGACGGCAGAGGGGCGGATGCCAGTGGCATCCGCCCCTCCCGGGTTCAGCG
Organism: Microbacterium sp. NPDC086615; assembly: GCF_040686055.1. Taxonomy (NCBI): domain Bacteria; kingdom Bacillati; phylum Actinomycetota; class Actinomycetes; order Micrococcales; family Microbacteriaceae; genus Microbacterium; species Microbacterium sp. NPDC086615. Next base: position 164,009 of record NZ_JBFBJJ010000010.1, on the reverse strand, counting down.
TGTGAGCGGCTCAGCGCAGCGCGTCGACCACCGCGTTCAGCGTCGCGGACGGGCGCATGACCTTCTCGACGAGCGCGGTGTCGGGACGGTAGTACCCACCGATCTCGGCGTGATGGCCCTGGACCGCGTTGAGCTCGGACACGATGGTCTGCTCTTCGGCCGCCAGCTTGTCGGCAACCGGCGCGAAGACCGCGGCGAGGTCGGCATCCTTCGTCTGCTTCGCCAGCTCCTGCGCCCAGTACAGCGCGAGGTAGAAGTGGCTGCCGCGGTTGTCGATCGTGCCGAGAGCACGGCCGGGCGACTTGTCGTTCTCGAGGAACGTGCCGGTCGCGGCATCCAGGGTCTCGGCGAGGACACGAGCGCGCTCGTTGCCCGTGGTGTCGGCGAGGTGCTCGAGAGACGCCGCGAGGGCGAAGAACTCACCGAGCGAGTCCCAGCGGAGGTAGTCCTCCTCGACGAGCTGCTGCACGTGCTTGGGGGCGGAGCCGCCGGCACCGGTCTCGAACAGGCCACCGCCCGCGAGCAGCGGAACGATCGAGAGCATCTTGGCGCTCGTGCCCACCTCGAGGATCGGGAACAGGTCGGTGAGGTAGTCGCGCAGCACGTTGCCGGTGACCGAGATCGTGTCCTCGCCGCGGCGGATGCGCTCGAGCGAGTACGTCGTGGCCTCGGCGGGGGCGAGGATCTCGATCGTGAGGCCTTCGGTGTCGTGGTCGGCGAGGTACTCGTTGACCTTGGCGATGAGGTTGCGGTCGTGGGCGCGGTTCTCGTCGAGCCAGAACACGGCCGGGACACCGGTCGCGCGGGCGCGGGTGACGGCGAGCTTCACCCAGTCGCGCACAGCCACGTCTTTGGTCTGGGTCGCGCGCCAGATGTCGCCCGTGTTCACCTCGTGCTCGAGCAGCACGTCGCCGTTCGAGGCGACGACCTGCACGCGGCCCGGCGCGGCGATCTCGAAGGTCTTGTCGTGGCTGCCGTACTCCTCGGCGGCCTGGGCCATGAGCCCGACGTTCGGCACCGAACCGATCGTGGCCGGGTCGAGCGGGCCGTTGGCGATGACATCCTCGATCGTCGCCTGGTAGACCCCGGCGTACGAGGAGTCGGGGATGACGGCGAGGGTGTCGTCCTCTCCCCCGTCGACGCCCCACAGCTTGCCACCGTTGCGCACGAGGGCCGGCATCGAGGCATCCACGATCACGTCGGACGGAACGTGCAGGTTGGTGATGCCCTTGTCGCTGTTGACGTACGACAGGCGGGGGCCGGATGCCAGGGCGTCACGGATCTCGGCGGCGATGGCGTCGCCGCCCTCGACGTTCGCCAGACCCGCGAGGATCGAGCCGAGACCGTCGTTGGGGGTCAGACCGGCGGCCGCGAGGGCGTCGCCGTGTCGGTCGAACACGTCGGCGAAGAACGCCTTCACGACGTGACCGAAGATGATCGGGTCGCTGACCTTCATCATCGTGGCCTTGAGGTGCACCGAGTAGAGCACGTCGTCGGCCTTCGCCTGCTCGAGCGTGTCCGCGAGGAACGCGTCGAGGGCCGCGGCCGAGAGGAAGGTGGCATCCACGATCTCACCCTGCAGGACCTTCAGTCCCTCCTTGAGCGTGGTCACGGTGCCGTCGGTGGCGATGTGCTGGATCGACAGGACGTCGTCGTCGGCGATCACGACCGACTTCTCGTTCGAGAAGAAGTCGTCGTGGCCCATCGTCGCGACGCGGGTCTTCGAGCCCTCGCCGAACGGCTTGTTGCGGTGCGGGTGCTTCTTGGCGTAATTCTTCACGGCGAGGGGTGCACGACGGTCGCTGTTGCCCTCGCGCAGCACGGGGTTCACCGCGGAGCCCTTGATGCGGTCGTAGCGCGCGCGCACGTCTTTGTCTTCGACGCTCGACGCCTCGTCCGGGTAGTCGGGGATGTCGTAGCCCTGCGACTGGAGCTCGGCGATCGCGGCCTTGAGCTGCGGGATGGATGCCGAGATGTTCGGCAGCTTGATGATGTTCGCCTCGGGCAGCGTCGCGAGACCGCCGAGCTCGGCGAGCGCATCGCCCACCTGCTGCTCGGGGGTGAGGCGCTGGGGGAAGGCCGCGAGGATGCGGCCGGCGAGCGAGATGTCGCGGGTCTCGACGTCGACCCCCGCCTGCTTCGTGACGGCCTGCACGATGGGCAGGAACGACGCGGTGGCGAGAGCCGGCGCCTCGTCGGTGTACGTGTAGATGATGGTGGAATCGGGCACGTCAGATCTCTCCGTAGAGGCGGCCAGGGTGTGGTTTCAGCCTATCGCACCTCGGCAAAGTCTCTTGATGTCAAGATAATTCGGTGGTCGTCGCGATGGCCGCTTGCGGGTTTCGTCCGTGACTCTGCGGCATCCCCAAGGTTGCACACCCCCGCAGGCCCGATAGCCTGGGCGCATGGCCGACCTTCGTCTCGTCGAACTGTCCGCCGCCACGATCGTGGCGGTCAACACGCTGTCGTTGAAGCCCGGACAGGAACAGTTCCTGGCACCGGTGAGCTACGGCATCGCCGCCACCGTCATGAACCCCTCGACGTCGTGGCAGCGCGTGGTGCTCGACGGAGACGAGGTCGTGGGCTTCGTCAGCGCCAACTTCGATCCCGAGGCGCACGAAGAGCACTTCCGCTCCGTACTGTGGCGCATCAACGTCGACGCCGATGAGCAGGGCCGCGGCGTCGGCAGCTACGCGATCGCCGCGGTGCTCGCCGAGGCGCGCGAGCGCGGCATGGACCACGTCGACGTCATCTACGAGCCCGGCGTCGGCGGCCCCGAGGCCTTCTTCCAGCGCGTGGGTTTCCAGCCCGTCGGCGAGACCGAGTACGGCGAGGTGATCGCGCGCGTCAGCGTGTGACCCCGCAAAGCGGTGTCCTGACCTCCCGGGCCGGACGCGACCCCGGTGCGGCACGACGTTCGCAGAATCGCGCCGAACTCGCAGAGCGTCAGCGGGAATCCGCCCAGGACGCGGATTCTGCGAAGGCCGTGGGCGAGGCGCAGAGTGTTCGTGCACATCGGAAGACTTCCTCAGGTTCTGCCCATTTTCTGACCCGAAGCGTGCGCCACCGCGGGTGACAGCCCGGCACATTCGACACCGTGGATCTTCGCGAACGGATCATCGAGCGGGACGGTATCGCTGCCCGCCGCGGCGCGACGGATGCGGACGTGACCGCCGCGCGTGCGGGTGCGAGGATCGCGTGCATCACCGCTGCTCTCGACGTCGCCGCAGCATGCCACCCTCCGCAGCGTGTGGACGAAACCCATTGCGCCGGTCGGCAGAAACAGCTGCTCGAGTCGGTGGAAGACGCGCGCGCCCGCATCGTCCTCTGTGTGGGTCGCGAGGACGCGCTCGTGATCCGGGAGGCGGCCACGCGGGCTGAGCGACGAGATCCCGCGGCGCTCCGGCGCGGCGCATGACCGGGGACGGCATCCCGCCAGCTGGCCGAAGAGGTCGGCAGACTCTCCCACTCGAGGCTCGAGATGTACTGGCGCAGCCCGCTCAGCGAAGGTCGCGGCGAAGGAACGACCAGGCTCCCCCGCTCAGCACGGCCGCGATCCACACGGCAGCGAGGGCGGTCGCGGCGGCGGGCACCGGCCCCACGGCGGCGTCGATCCCGAGCGGTCCGAGCTCCCGGCCGACCGCGCGCAGAAGCGTGGGCAGGGGGAGCCACGCGGCGACCGAAGGCCACAGCGGCGCGATCAGGAACGCCGAGATGAGCGACAGCGGGGCGACGAACAGGGCCGGGAGATGCGCCTGCACGAGCAACCCGATGCCGAGTCCCCACAGCGCCGCGGCCGCCCCGATTACCGCGGAAATCCCCACCGAACCGAGGTCGAGCCCCCGCAGACCGAGGGCGGCCGTCAACGCCAGCCGACCGCCGAGCAGCGATGCCACCGCGACGAGCGCGCCGCTCAGCGCGGTGAAGGGGATCCGCGCGGCCAGATGCCACCGCCGCGGCTGCAGGGTGGCGCGCTGAGCGACGACCCCTGCGCGCCGGTCGACCGTGTATCGGAACGACCCGTAGATCGCCGCCATGACCGCGCCGTACATCGCGATCACGGTCGACAACGGTGCCGCGATCGCAGCTCTCGCCTCGTCGGGCGCCGTGGCGAGATCACCCGGAACGCTCGCCCCGATCGACGCGGACAGCACGATCGCGGCGACGCAGACACCCGCGAGGGGCAGATCGCCGACCGCGGAACGGGCCTGGGCGCTGAGTGCGCGCCCGAGTCCGACCGACACCGACACGTTCATCGGAACCGCCGACGCCCGACGGTCCACGCCGCGACCGTCAGGGCGACCGTCCAGCCCACAGCCACGAGGAGAGCGAGCCCTGGATCCAGCAGGACGGGATGATTTCGCGGCGAGGCGAGGGCGGCGAGCGACAGGCCGGGAGAGAACCGGGCGATGTCGGGGGCGGACCCCAGGAAGGCCATCTCGAAGGCGATCGGCCCCGCCAGCACGATGGCTGCGGCCACGTAGTAGTTGCCGGCGATCCAGCCGACCGCCGAGCCGAGGATGGCGCCGAGCATCGCACCGGGCAGGGATCCGAGTACGGTGGCCGTCGCCGCCGCGGACGGGGCAAACACGAGACCGTTCACGCCGAGGACGATCGTCGCGACGCCGCACCAGACCGCACCGAGCCCGACGGTGAGGACCACCGCCACCCCGATCGCGGCGACGCCCTTCGCGACGAACGCGCGACGGAAACCGATCTGCGCGACCGTCCGGGCCATCGAGACGTAATAGAACTCGCGCGTCACCCCGAACGCCCCGGCGAACCCCGCGACGACGAAGGACCACGCGAGCGGTGCGAGGAGCAGCTCCGTCGCGGTCGTGGCATCCAGGGATCTCATCCGTCCGAGGGTGTCGTCGCTGGTGAGAACGATCACCGGGACGAAAGCGCCGAGCAGCAGGACCGCGAGCGTGTTCGCCCCGCTGCGCGAGCGGAGGAGCTCGGAACGGATCACGCCGATCACGCGTCGCGCCCCTCGACGAGGTCGAAGTAGCGCTCCTCGAGCGACGCGCCGCTGCCCGCGGGCACGAGGTCGCTCAGCGCACCGGAGAAGAGAACGCCCCGCTGGAGGATCACGACCTCGTCGACGGTGTTCTCGAGTTCGGCGAGCTGGTGGCTCGAGACGAGCACCGTGCCGCCGGCCCGGGCGAAGGTCCGCAGGTACCGGCGGAACCATCGGATGCCGTCCGGGTCGAGGCCGTTGGACGGCTCGTCGAGCACGAGCGTCCGCGGCGAGCCGATGAGCGCGGTCGCGAGCCCGAGCCGCTGCACCATGCCCGTGGAGAAGGACTTCACCCGCCGACGGGCATCGGCGGCGAGGCCCACCTCGTCGAGCACCTCGTCCACCCGACGCCGGGCGGCCCCCACCGCGAGACGTGCGATCTCGAGGTGCCGACGCGCGGTGATGCCGACCTCGAAGCCGAAGCCGTCCATCTGGACGCCGACGTGCGCCGAGGGCTGCGCGAGGCGGGCGAACGGCATCCCGTCGATGAGAGCCTCGCCCCGGGTCGGAGCCGACAGTCCGACGAGCGTGCGCAGCGTCGTGGACTTGCCCGCGCCGTTGGGACCGAGAAGCCCCACGATGCTGCCGCGACGCACGGCGAACGAGACGTCGTCGACGGCGGTGCGGGAGCCGTAGGTCTTCGTGAGGTGGCGGACCTCGAGCGCGTTGTCTGTCATCGGGCCTCTTTCGGTTCGGATGTCGGGGGGTCGAGAAGGGAGAGCAGAGTGGACGCGGGCTCGACGACGTGGGTCGCCCACACGGCCTCGAGCAGCGAGCGCGAGCCGAGGTGCACGACCGCCCGGCCGGCGGCGGGCACGGCCCCGGCGGGGGCGTCGACCGCGCCGATCACGCGGACGTCGGCCGCGACACCGCGAACCTCGACCGGCGAGAACGCCGTGAGCGGTGCGGTGGTCGTCCGCGACGGCGCGGGCTGCACGACACCCCGCGCCACGACGACCTCGGCGACGATGCCGCTGGTCATCAGGTCGACCGGGAGGCCGTCGGGGAGGGCTCTGTCGTCGGCGGACCCGACGGGGACGACCAGCTCGATGCGGTCGTCGGCGGTCGTGAAGCCGACGGTCCGCGCGTCGCCCACGGGGATGGCCGCGGCCGCACAGACGACGGCCGCGACGAGCGCGGCGCTCACCAGCACGAAGCGGGAGCGCCCGCGCCCTCGTGTCCACCCGCCAGCGAGCCACCGGACGACCAGGGTCCCGACCGCGGCGACCACCACAGCCTCGAGGACCAGCACGACGACGGCACCGCCCGGCCCCGTGCCGGCCAGCCCGCGCACCGCGCGCTCCAGGGCGGCGCACACGAGTGCCGACGGAACGACCGCGCTCAGGATGCCGAAGGGAACGCTCCACCACCGGTTCAGTGCCCGGGGCGCGGACGCGCCGCCGAACAGGACGCGGCGCAGCGCGTCGGCGGCATCCGCCATCGTCCGCCCGCGCAGATTCGGTTCGTCCAGGGCGCTCATCAGCGCGATGTACCCGTCGAACCGCACGAACGGGAGAAGGTTCAGCGCGACGACCGCGACGCAGGCGCAGCTGAGGACGAGGAGTGCTCGCCGCGTGCCGGGGTCGGGCGCGGCGAGCGCGCACAGCGCCGCCACGCCGGCGAGTGCGGCGTGCACGGCGGGGCCGGCGAGAGCGACCCGGACCCGGGACGCGCGAGACGGCAACCGCCACGCGTCCGTGACATCCACGAAGAACGCCGGGCCGAGGTAGAGCAGCATCACGCCAGCACGCCGCGGACGTCCGCCACCGTGCGCGAGGGTCACCCCGTGCGCCGACTCGTGCACGAACGTCGCGGTCACGAGCACGAGCGCGACGCCGAGGACGTCGACCAGCGGCAAGGGGGACGTCAGCGCAGCGGCCACGTCGGAGGCCTGGAGCACCAGCGCTGCGAGCCCGCCGACGATCAGCGCGGCGAGGGGCCAGACGAGCCACCCGCGCAGCACGGGGCGGATGAAGCGATGGAGACGGTCGAACAACCCCGGCGCGCGCAGCGTCGCGAACTGGATCGTCAGAGGCGGGCGGTAGGTGAATCGCCCCGCGGCCCGCCGTTCGGAGCCGTGCAGCAGACCCGCGCGGCCGAAACGTTCGATGAGGGCGGCGAACTCCTCCGGTGTCTGGGTGGAGGCGAAGCGTCGACGCAGCTCATCGAGCCGTGCTTCCCCGTCCATGGCGCGTAGCATCGCGGCGACGGTCGACGACGCACGCGAGACCGGCACTCCGTCAACGCTGACGAGCCAGCGTTCGCCGCCCGCGGCCGGCTCGATGTGCACGGTGTCGGCCAGCCGAGGCGCCGCGCCCTCGGGGACGAGAGTGTCACGCGGCATGACGCGTTCCCCCGTCGACCCGGGAGCGGAGCAGCACCATACCGTCCCCCGTGGCGCTGCCGTGGGTGAGCACCGGGACGCTCTCCGGCGCAGGGAAGCCGGCATCCCGCATCTCGCCGGCGACGCGCGCTTCGTCGAGGATGTGCAGGCGGGTGGTCAGCACGGGCACCGGACCCGGCGCGGGCGGCAGGGGAAGCGGCATCCAGTTGACGATCCGGCGGGCACCGTCGGGTTCTACCTGCTGCGACTGGAGGTACGTGCGCGGCCCCACGGCGAGTTCTCGATCCGCCGACTCCCGGAGAGTGCGGAGGGCGCCGGCGCCCGCGACCGACAGCACGAACGAGCCGCCCGGCGCGAGGTGTCGGCGCACCGTGCGGAAGAGCCGACGGCGGTCGGCCGGCCCGAGCAGCGTGATCGAGGTCGCGGCGAGGACGATCAGGAGGCCGCCCGATGGAAGGACTCGTGCCGCCCCGTGATCCATTCCCCGACGATCCGCGCGTCCCGCGCGTCGACTGCCCCTCGTGTCACCGACACATCCCCCTCGCTCCGCTTCGCGCACTTCCGGAGCGCGGAGGCCCTCCGTCGAACGGGAGACCGAAAGAGAATGTATACATGCGCACCTGCGATCGGAAGCGCCGAGGCGAGCGAATCACCCGCCCCGTCCGCCACGATCACCATGGCGCGCGCGAGAGACGCAAGAGAGAGGTCACTTTCGAGGGAGCATGGGGGATGCCACGACCCCGCGGCCGCGGCATCCCCTCTCTCGCATCAGACCAGAGACTCGCGCCAGGCGGCGTGGAGCTGGGCGAACTTGCCGGTGCCGGCGATGAGGGCGGCGGGTGTGTCGTCCTCGATGATGCGGCCGTGCTCCATCACCAGCACACGGTCGGCGATGGCCACCGTCGAGAGGCGGTGCGCGATGATGATCGCGGTGCGATCGGCGAGCAGGGTCTGCAGCGCATCCTGGATCTGGCGTTCGCTCGGGATGTCGAGCGACGCCGTGGCTTCGTCGAGGATGAGCACGGCGGGGTTCGCCAGGAACGCGCGCGCGAACGAGATGAGCTGCCGCTGCCCCGCAGAGACGCGCCCTCCGCGCTTGTTCACGTCGGTGTCGTAGCCGTCCGGAAGCTTCTCGATGAAGCTGTCGGCGCCCACGGCCCGGGCCGCGGCGCGGATCTCGTCCATCGTGGCGTCGGGCTTTCCGAGCGCGATGTTGTCGGCGACGGTTCCACTGAACAGGTATGCCTCTTGCGTGACCATGACGATCGCGCGGCGCAGATCCTTGGGGTGAAGGCGGCGGAGATCGACGTCGTCGAGGGTGACCGCGCCCGCCGTGGGGTCGTAGAAGCGCGACACGAGCTTGGCCAACGTCGACTTACCCGCGCCGGTCGTGCCGACGAGGGCGATCGTCTGCCCCGCCGGAATGTCGAGCGAGAAGTTCGGCAGGATGACGCGGTCGTCGCTGTAGCCGAAGGTGACCTCGTCGAAGCGGACGTGACCCTGGGCCTCCCACAGGTCGACCGGGTCGGTCGGGTCGGGAACCGTGGGCTCCTCCTCCAGCACGCCCGACACCTTCTCGAGCGCCGCCGTCGCCGACTGGTACGAGTTCAGGAAGAACGCGACCTCTTGCAGCGGCGAGAAGAAGTTGCGGACGTACAGCACGGCCGCCGTCAGCACACCGATCTCGAGCGGTCCCGCGATCACGCGGCCGCCGCCCCACAGCAGCACGACCGCCACCGACACCGCGGCGACCGCCATGATGCCGGGCTCGAACGTGCCGAAGAGACGGATCGAGCGCATGTTGACGTCGCGGTAGTCGCCGGCGAGCTTGCCGAACTCCTCGTCGTTGCGGGGCTCTTTGCGGAACGCCTTCACGGCCCGGATCCCCGTCATCGTCTCGACGAACTTCACGATCACCTGCGCGCTGATCACGCGCGACTCGCGGTAGATCACCTGCGAGCGGCGGTAGAACCAGCGCATGAGCAGGTACATCGGGATACCCATGACCGTCAGGATCAGCCCCGACTGCCAATCGATGAGGAACAGCGCGACCAGAGTGAACAGGCCGTAGAGCACGCCGGACACGAGCTCGTTGAGCCCGCCGTCGAGCAGCTCGCGGATGGTGTCGAGGTCGCTCGTCTGGCGCGAGATGATGCGCCCCGACGTGTAGGACTCGTGAAACTCCAGGCTCAGCTTCTGCGTGTGCAGGAAGATGCGCTTGCGGAGGTCCAGCATCACCGCCTGGGTCAGCCGCGCGGCGACGACGACGTACCAGCCGATCAGGACGGCCCCGCCGACACCCGCCAGGAGGTAGATGCCCACGACGCCGATGGTCGGCATCCAATCGGCTCGATCGATCACCGCGGGCAGCGCGTTGTCGATGCCGTACGCGATCAGCGCGGGGCCGGCGACGCGGAGCGCGGTCGACACCACGAGGACGGCCGCCGCGAGGACGAGCTGCCACCGCAGGGGAGACACGAGCGAGCCGAGCAGACGCAGCGAGCGCTGACGGATCGCGCGGCTCTCGTCGCGCGTGTAGTCGGAACGGTCTTCGCCGCTGGTTCCGGAGACGGTTGCGGTGCTCATCGGGTCGCCTCCTTCTCGGTCAGGGTGTCGTCGTCATGTGCGCGGATCACGTCGATCGCACCGGTGCGCGCCTCGCGTTCCGCCTCTTCGAGGCTCGAGATGACGTATCGGTAGTGCTCGCTCTCGCGCAGCAGGTCGGAGTGAGCGCCGACGGCGGTCACCCGGCCGTTCTCGAGGAGCGCGACCCGGTCGGCGAGCGTCACCGTCGAGGGACGGTGCGCCACCACGAGGGCCGTCGTCTCACTGAGCACCTCACGCAGGGCGTCTTCGACGAGAGCTTCGGTGTCGACGTCGAGCGCCGACAGCGGGTCGTCGAGCACCAGGACGGCCGGACGCGCCGCGACGGCGCGCGCGAGCGCGAGCCGCTGCCGCTGCCCACCGGACAGGCTCAGCCCCTCTTCGCCGATGACGGTGTCGAGGCCGTCGGGAAGGTCGAAGACGAAGTGCGCCTGTGCGACCTGCAGCGCTTCGCGCAGGATGCGGTCGGCTTCGGCCGAGCCCGGCTCGAGGTCTTCGCGGCCCAGCAGCACGTTCTCGCGCACCGTCTGCGAGAACAGCGTCGCGTCTTCGAACGCCATGCCCACGTGCCGGCGCAGTTCGGCGAGGGTCAGTTCGCGCACGTCGACGCCGTCGAGCAGCACGCGTCCACCGGTGACGTCGTACAGGCGTCCGGGCAGGGTCGTGAGCGTCGTCTTGCCGGAGCCGGTGAGACCGACGAGAGCCATCGTCTCGCCGGGACGCAGCACCAGATCGACGCCGTCGATGAGATCGGGCTCGGTGGCAGCGGCATCCTGATACCGGAAGTGCACACCCTCGAAGGTGAGCTCGCCCCGGGGCTCCGCGATGGTGCGGGGGTTCTCGGGATCGACGATCGTGTTCTGCTCGTCGAACACCTCGAAGATGCGGTCGGTCGCCGTGCGAGCGTCGAGGAGGAACGAGAAGAGGAAGCCGATCGACTCCATCGGCCAGCGCAGCACGGTCGCCATCGCGAAGAACGCGACGAGCTCGGCGACCTGGAGCTGTCCGAGCTGAGTCAGCACGATGCCGGCGCCGAGGCACACCGCGAAAGCGATGTCGGGCAGCAGCACCAGGAAGAACCAGATCCAGCCGACGGCGCGGGCCTTGTCGATCTCGGTCTCGCGCAGCGACTCGGCCTGCCGCGTGAACTTCTGCAGGGCGTGCCGCCCCCGGCCGAAGGCCTTGAGGACACGGATGCCGTGGACGCTCTCTTCCACCGAGGTGGCGAGGTCGCCCGCTTGGTCTTGACTCTGACGGGTCAGGGCGCCGTAGCGCTTCTCGAAGCGGAAGCCGACGTAGATCACGGGGGCCGAGGTGACGAGGAACAGCGCACCGAGCAACCAGTGCCAGCGGAAGAGCAGGACCGCTCCGATCGCGATGGTCAGCAGGTTGACCACGAGCAGGATGACGCCGAAGGCGAGCCAGCGGCGGAGCATGCTGATGTCCTGCATCATGCGAGACAGCAGCTGGCCCGACTGCCAGCGGTCGTGGAACGCGACGGGCAGGCGCTGCAGGCGCGAGTAGAAGGACTGGCGCAGGTCGTACTCGACCTTGGTCGCCGGTGCGAGGACGAACCAGCGGCGCAGCCACACCATGGCCGCCTCGGCGAGGCCGAGCGCGAGCACCGCGACCGACCCCCACACGAGGGCGGTGGGGTCGAGCGAGGCGATGGGCCCGGCGACGATCTGCTCGAGCACCAGCGGGATCGCCAACGCCAGCAGGCTCGCGATGAGGGCCGTGACCGCACCCGCGATGAGGCGCGGGATGACGGGACGCGCGATGGGCAGAAGCCGGGCGAGAGCGCGCGGGGTGGACAGGTGCGGGCGAGGCGAAGCGGAAGTCATGATCCTCAAGGGGTCGAAGCGAGCGCCGGGATCGGGCGCGGAAAGGGGATGCCGAGGGCACCGGCATTCAGCCGGGACGGGCGCGGTGGGCGGCGCTCGAGCGCCGGCGAGAGGCCCTAGTGGCGCCCGTGAGGACGCGCGGAAAAGACGGAGGGCGCAGCGACACGGGCGACGGGGGCGTCGATGTGGTCCATGGCATCCTCCTTGAGATGAGCGGAAGCTGCCCGGGGGTGTGACAGCCCTTCAGGATATCTCTGAGCGAACGCCGAGGGCAAGAGCCGGTTCGAGACCAGGGGCCGCGCGACGCCCCTCCCCTCACGCCGCCTCGCGCTCCAGCAGACGCCGCTTGACGTCGGTCCCCCACGCGAATCCCCCCATCGTGCCGTCGCCGCGCAGGACGCGATGACAAGGCACGAAGAGGGCCGGAGCGTTACGGGCGCAGATGGATGCCGCCGCCCGGACGGCCGAGGGAGAACCGAGCGCCGCGGCGAAGCCGGTGTAGGTCAGCGGCGTGCCCGGGGTGATGCGGCGCAGGGCGTCCCACCCCGCTTGCTGAAGGGGCGTCCCGAACTGGCGCACCTCGACCGCGTCGATCGCGCTGAGGTCGCCGTCGTAGTAGGCCCGCACCGCGTCGGCCGCGGCGGTGGTGCCTTCGACGACCTCGTCGGGCCGCCGGTCGGGCCGAAGACGGGCGAGCACCGCCTCCGCGTCGGAGGTCCAGCCCGAGACGAGGACGCGTTCGTCGGCGTCGGCGAGGATCGCGAACGGTCCGTCGGGCGTATCGAGGAACTGCAGAGTCGAGGTACTCATCGGAGGGGCTCGCTTTCGGGTGCGGTGGGGAGGGGCGCGGAGGCGGTGGGGCACGCGGGCGCGGCAGGGGTCGCGGGCGCGGCAGGGGTCGCGGGGAGAGACGCGGGGATGTCCGCGGATCGGCGGTGCGATCTCTCGGGGACAGGCGTACGGCGGGTGACGGCTTTCCCGGGCCGCCGGACCGCGGCAGCCGCCGCCGTTTCGGCACCCGACAGCCGCCACGCCTGGGTGACAGGAGCGGCGTACCAGTAGTGAGCCATGGCGTAGCTGCGCCAGGGAGCCAGCCGCGCGGACCACTCCGTGAAGCCGGCCGGGCCGGACGGCAGGCCCAGGGCCGCCGCCCCCGCTCGCGCCGCGACGTCGCCGGGGAGGAGGACGTCGGGATCGCCGAGGACCCGCATGCGGACGTAGTCGGCCGTCCACGGGCCCACCCCGCGGAGGGCGAGGAGCCGCTGGCGCTGCTCGACGCCGTCATCGCCCGGTCCGAGCGTGAGGGAGCCGTCCGCCAGGGCTTCGGCGACGCCCACGATCGCCCTCATGCGGGCACCGGGACCGCGCAGCACCTCGAGTCCTCGATCGGCGATCGCCGCGGCATCCGGGAACAGGGTCAGCGGCTCGGGACCGATCGTGACCGACTCGCCGAGCTCGGCGGTCAGCCGCCCCTGCATCGTGCGGGCGGAGGCCACACTGATCTGCTGGCCGATCATCGCGCGCAGGAGCATCTCGCCCGCGTCGATCGCGCCGGGAACGCGGACACCGGGGATCGCCGCCACGGCGGCGGCGAGCTCGGGATGCCGCGACAGCTCGGTGTCGACCGCCAGCGGATCTGCGTCGAGATCGAAGAGGCGACGCACCCGCGCGATGAGCGTGCCCAGGTCGGCGAGGGCGGTGAGGCGCGCACGCAGGCGCAGCCGGCCGTCGTCGGCGAGGCGCACCTCGAACCACCCGGGCCCGCCGGGCAGGCGCACGACCCGCGCGAAAAACCGGTCGCCGCCGACCTCGACGCCCGGGATCGCGTGAGCCCGCATCCACCCGAAGAGACCCGTGGTGTCGATCGGTCCGCGGACGGGTAGGGCGAGATCGATCTCGCCCGCGGAGGCCTCGGCCCCGGACGCCCGCGACCGCCGTGCGCGCAGCTCGCGCGGCGGCATCCCGAACACCTCTCCGATCGTCTCGGTGAATTGACGGATGCTGGAGAACCCGGCGGAGAAGGCGACATCGGCCGACGACAGGTCGGTGCCGACCAACAACGCACGGGCGGTGTGCGCGCGATGCGCGCGAGCCAGGGCGAGAGGCCCCGCCCCGAGCTCGGTGGTGAGGACACGGATGAGGTGGCGCGGCGAGTACCCGAGACGTCGCGCGAGCCCCGGCACCCCCTCGCGGTCGACCACGCCGTCGGCGATCAGGCGCATCGCCCGGGCGGCGACGTCGCCGCGCACATCCCACAGCGGTGAGCCCGGAGCGGCCTCGGGCAGACACCTCTTGCAGGCGCGATAGCCCGCTTCGTGCGCCGCCGCCGAGGTGGCGTAGAAGGTGACGTTCGCTTCTCTCGGCGTCCGTGCGGGGCAGCTCGGTCGGCAGTAGATTCCCGTCGACCGCACGGCCGTGACGAACTGCCCGTCGAAGCGCCGGTCGCGCGACTGGATCGCGCGATAGCGCTCGGCGAAGCCCGGGGCGGTCGGAACGGGGAGGGTCATGGCATCCACCCTGCCACCGACCTCCGACATCGGCTGGCGGAAATCGGACACGAGGGTGGAGCCGATGTCGAGTGTCCAAGACACGCCGCAACGGGTGGGCCCGAAACGGCGTGTCGTGGACACTCAGCGGGAGACGATGCGCGGCCGCCGGGCCGGACGCCGCTCCGTCACGCGACCCGCGCGGTCTCGCGCAGGATGACCAGGCCGCCCCAGATCGTCAGCGCCAGCACCAGCACGACGAAGCCGAGGAACACCGGCACCAGCGGGAGGGCGAGGAGCGCGACGCCGACGGCCAGCGGCGGCACCGTCATGCCGGCGAAGGCGAGGAGGAAGACGCCCGAGGTGATCTCGCCGCGGGTGCGGGGGTCGGCGAGCGACCCGGCCGTGGCGAGGGCGCCGCGGAAGAGGAGCCCGACGCCGGCTCCCGCGACGATGCCGCCGACGAGGAAGAACGGGCCGGAGGTCAGCAGATCGGCGGCACCGAGGCTCAGTAGACCGGCGACCATGGCGACCAGGCCCAGCCGCAACTGCGTGCGTGTCGAGCGGCCCGCGAAGACGACCTGGGACACCGCGGCGGCACCGAAGACCGAGAACGACACGGCGCCGGCGACGAGGTGGTCCGTGACGCCGAGCCGCCCGGCCAAGAACGTCGGGGCCACCGAGCCGAAGAGCCCCGTCACCGCGAAGGCGGCGAAGGCCGCGGTCCCCGCGGCCCAGTAGGCGCGTCGTCCGTCCGCGGGGATGCGGACCCGCTGCGGCCGGTAACGGAAGGAGCGGTCGACCTCGACCGTCTCGGGAACGAAGACGTAGGCGAGGCCGAGCGCGAGGAACCCGACGAGGAAGACGACGTATGGCAAAACGAGCGGCGCCGGCGTGAACTCGGCGAAGAGGCCGCCGATCAGCGGGCCGAGGGCCAGGCCACCCATGTTCGCGACACCCGTGACCGTGGCGGCGAAACCCGGGGATGCCGGGTGCGACACGCGCCGGAGGTCGGCGAGGTGCGCCGTGGCCGAGGCCGTCAGGAGTCCGATGCCGAGCCCGGCGACGAGGCGAGCGGCGATGACACCGGCGGCGTCGGCGCGCAGCACGAACACCAGGGCCGCGACGATCTCGAGCACCGTGGCCGCGAGGATGAGCGGGCGGCGACCGAGACGGTCGCTGAGGTGGCCAGCCAGGTACAGCGACACCATGACGCCGATCGAATACGCGGCGAACATCACCGTGATGAGGAACGTGGGGAAGCCGTCGCGCGCCTGATACAGCGCGTAGAGCGGCGTCGGCACCGTGTTGAAGGCCATGAGCGCGAGGAACGTGGCGGCCGTGACCCAGAACCCGGTCCGGTGAGAGAGACGCGCGGATGCCACGGGAACGGCGACCGGAAGGGTGATCGAGGAAGTCATGACCTCAGGATGCCGCGGGTAAGACATCGAGGGAAACGAACAGTTTCGATGGAAGTAATCGACTAGATCTATCATTGCGCCATGGAAACGCGCCTGCTCGAATACTTCGTCGCGGTCGCCGACGAGCGCAACGTCACGGCCGCCGCCGCCCGCCTGTTCGCCGCGCAGTCGACGGTGTCCGCGGGTCTCGCGAGCCTCGAGCGCGACCTGGGCGTGCGCCTGTTCGAGCGCTCCACCAAAGCCGTGCGCCCGACGGCCGCGGGCGAGGCGCTCCTCCCCCTCGCCCGCGCTCTGCTCACCGATCTCGACGCGCTGCGGGGAGTGGCATCCGAGTCCGGGACCGGGATCCGCGGTCTCGTGCGCATCGGCACCTTCGCCGGCCTGCGGGTCATCGACCTCCCCCGAATCCTCGCCCGCCTCCGTCGCACGCACCCGCTGGTCGATGTCCGGGTCACGGTCTCGGCGACCGGCTCGCGGGGACTCTTCGACGACCTCGATCGCGACCGCCTGGATCTGGCGCTGACGGCTCTGCCCCCGGCATCCGGTTCCGTATCGCGACCGCTCGGTTCATTCCCCTGCGTCGCCGTGCTGCCCGAGGCCCACCCGCTCGCCCTCGCCGACGGGCCGGTCGCCCTCGCCGAGCTCGCGGGCGACGACTGGATCGACGTGCTCCCGGGATTCGGCAATCGCGTGCAGCTCGACGGCGAGCTGGAGCGCCGCCGGATCGCGCGGCACATCGTGGCCGAGGTCGGCGAACTGGCGACGGTCCCGGAATACGTCGCCGCAGGGCTCGGCGTCGCGGTGATCCCCGACGTGGTGCCGACGACCGGATGCCGCGTCCGTCCCGTCGCGGACGACCTCCCGCCGTGGATCGTCTCGCTGACGGTCGCCGCCGCAGCCGTGCGCCGCCGGCACGTGCAGGCGGTGGTGGAGGCGATCCACGCCGCGTGATGAGGCATCCGGGGTCGGGGCGCATCCGTCCGTTCGGGGCGTGAACATCGCGCCCCGAACGGACGATCACGCCCCGAACGCCTCACGAGCAGGAAGCGTCAGCGCTCCGCGACCGCGAACCCGCCGGAGGGCAGGACCACCGTGGTCTCACCGTCGAACGCGGTCGTGCGAAGCGGCGCACCGCGGGCGTCGTAGACGCGCACCGTTCCGCCGCCCGAGACGGTCGTCCGCTGCGCACCCGGCGCGCTCGACTTCACGAGCTCACTGCGGCTCCCGGTGCCCTCGAGCACGAGGCGTGACACGAACGGCCGCACGATGAGTCCGTCGAGCATCAGATCGCCGCGCTGGGCGGTGACGTTCAGCTCCGTCCGGCGCTCGGACACGGGCGCGGTGAGAGCGCGCGGCAGCAGCGCACCCGGGGTCGGTGAGATGCCCTGCGCGGGGCCGGTGATCTTCAGTGCCCCGTTCCCGCGCCATCGCGAGAGCGACTGCTCCCCCGGCTGTGAGAACACGACCGGCTCGACCCAGCGCTTCGTGTCTGCGGAGCCGATGTCCCACGTCGCGCTCTGCCCGGGCTTCAGAGTGAGAGCGTCGCCCGACCAGCTCGACTCGCCCGTCCACGACGTCGGCGTCGACACGGTGCCGTCGGTGGAACTGGCATCCTCCGCCTGAACGAACGTCAGGCCCACGCGGTCGGTGACGGAGGTGAGGGCCGTCGCACGCGCGGCCACATCGGGGTGCGCGTCGAGGGCGAGCGCGGTCAAGAGCCCGTGGATGGTCGACTCCGCGCCGCTGTTCCGGTTCACGGTCCCGTCGGGCTGGAGGCCGTCGAAGGTCACACCGGTCGACGGGTCGTACATCCGCGCTCCGGCGTGGTTCGCGCCGAAGAACCACGCGGCTTGCAGTCCCGCGAGCTCGGCGAATGCCGACGATCCGGTCGTGTCGGCCAGCGCGAGCAGGGACTGCACACGCGAGTCCGCACCGTACGCGATCTGGACGCGATCGGTGGGGCTCGGGAACCAGCCGTTGTCCGGCCCTCCCGCTGTCAGCAGCGTGGTGGTGAAGCTCGTGGCATCCGTGATCGCCGGGGCGACGAGCGCATCGTCGCCGAAGAGGTCTCCCGCCTCGGCGAGGGCCGCGGGCATCTGCGAACCCCACGCGTGCCACATCGCGGGCGACTGCGCCCACGGCAGGATCGCGCCGTACGGCCACTGACGGGTGTTCCCGGATGCCATGGCCGCGACGCCCTCGGCGAGCTGTCGCGCCGCGGTGGCCGAGGTGTCGTCACCGGCGCGGACGGCCGCGGTCAGTCCGAGGACGGCCTCGGCCGAGGCATCCGCCCCGTCGACGATGAGCCACGCGGGCACGCGCATGCCGTCGGCCTCGGTGTACTGGCCGTACTTCGACAGCACGTCGCGTTCGATCGCGCCGCGCGACAGGGCCAGCCGCTCCTTGAGGAAGGCGGCGAAACCGGGGTCGTCGTCGACGAAGGCCGCATACCCCTCCCCCAGCGCCCAGACCGTGCGTGCCGTCCAATAGCTCGGGCCCGAGTCGGACGGGTCGGGCAGCTCGACGGGCTCGGCGGACGGGTTGAGCTCGCCGTCCGGCTGCATCCAGAGCACGACGTTGCCGGCCGAGGGTCCGTCCGTCGTCTGGTGGTAGGCGACCGTCCGCAACAGCTCGTAGGCCTTGTCCCGGCTGTCTGCGTCGCCGGTCTGCTTCCAGTGCCGGAGGTAGACGACGGCGGCGCGGGTGTTGTCGTCGGCGTTGTACGCGCCCTGGCCCCAGTGACCGGTCGCGGCGTCGAGCGGACCTCCACCGACACGCTCGAAAGTGCCGCCGTCACGGGCATCGGCGTAGGTCCACGGCGCGAGGAGGGTGGGTTCCTCGGTCTGACGGTAGGTCGAATGGCCTTCGACGCCCGCGGGAGGGGTGGCCTCGTCGAGGAGGAAGTCGAGATGGGCGAGGTTCGTCAGCGGCGCGGCCGGGGCGGCCTCGGCCGTGGCGGTGGACGAGGTCGCGAGGGCCGACGCCGGGCCCGCCGTGAGCGGCACGGCCAGGGCGACGGCAGCGAGAGTCGCCGTGATGCGCGCACTCCATCGTGCGTTCATGGGAGGGGGATCCTTTCGATGGGGGTGGATGTCGCGGGTGTCGCGCCCGAGGTGTCGAGGCCCGGGCGCGGCCCGACGCGTCAGTCGGTGCGCTCGAGCAGGGCGACGCCGATCTTCGAGTCGGCCATGCCGTAGAACACGAAGTGTCGGCCGTCGATCTCCTCGATCGCGGTCGGGAAGACCACGTTGGGCACGATGCCGCTGCGCTCGTCGTCGGTCTCGGGGGCCAGCAGCGGCTCGGGCGTCCGGGCGATCACGCGGCTCGGGTCATCGGCATCCAGGATCAGGGCACCCGCGGCGTAGTTGACCTTCTGCTGCTGCGAGAACGCGCTGTCGATCACGCCGGTCACGCCGTGGTGCAGCACGAGCCAGCCCTCGGGGATCCGCAGCGGGGGCGGTCCCCCGCCGATCTTGACGGCCTCGAACGGGAACGCGGGACCCGCGACGAACCGGTGCTGTTCCCACAGCGCGAGGTTCGCGAGGTCCTCGCGGACGGATGCCACGGGCACGTAGCTGATCCAGATGGACTGCCGCTCGTCCTCGACGCCGGCCGGCACCCGCACGCCCTGTCCGGGCTTCGTCTCGCCGAGATCCCACATGGGTCGGTGCAGCACGGCGAACGCCTCGCTGCCATCGGGGGCCGTGACCGTCTCGGGGAAGAAGACCGTGTCCTTGTTGTGGAACAGATTCAGGTCCATGTCGAGGTCGTCCTGGTACCGGAAGAGCACCGGGCCGAGCCGCCGCCAGTCGCGCAGGTCCTCGGAGACGGCGACGGCGGTGCGCGGGCCCAGGGGGCCATAGGCGACGTACGTCATGACGTGCAGGCCCAGCGCCTCGATCCAGGTCGTGCGCGGGTCTTCGGTTCCGGCGTTATCGGCACCGCGCTCCCACCCGCGGTCGGGCTGGAGCACCACGCCCTCGCGTTCCACGGCGACGGGCACACCGTCCTCGACGACGACGCGGGCGAGGCCCACGCGCGAGACGTTGCCCTCGGCGACCAGGCGCGGCAGCAGGTACAGCTCGCCGTCGGGGCCGCGACCCGAGGCCGGGTTGAGCACCCCCTCGGCTTCGTCGATGTTGCCGGGCTCGGGGGTCATCACCACACCCACGCGCGTGAGGCGGTAAGGGACGGGGGATTCGGGGGTCATTGTCATCCTTTCACTCCGGATCCGAGGTCGTTGGAGGTGAAGTAGCGCTGGAAGATCAGGAACAGCGCCACCGCGGGGGCGGCGAGCACGACGGCGCCGGCCATCATCGCGCCGAAGGGGTTGGTGGTGGAGGCGGCGATCGTGGAGATGAAGTTCGCCAGCGACACCGCGAGCGGCTGCATCGTGGCGTCCTTCGTGATGAGGAAGGGCCACAGGAACTCGTTCCACGGACCGATGAAGGTCAGCAGCACCGCCGTCAGCAGCGCCGGGCGCACGAGCGGCAGCGCGACGCTCCAGAGCAACCGGAACTCGTTCGCTCCGTCGATGCGGGCGGCGTCGAACAGTTCCTTGGGGAGCTGCAGGAAGTACTGCCGGAAGATCACGACCGCCGTGGAGTTGATGAAGAACGGCAGGATCATGCCGAGGTAGCTGTCGCTCAACCCGTAGTCGCGGGCGATCATGACGTACAGCGGGATCATGAGCAGCTGAAACGGGATCACCTGCACCAGCAGCACGAGCGCGAAGGTCGCGGACCGGCCGCGCCATTTCAGCACCGCCAGCGCGTACCCGGCGAGCACCCCGAACACGATCGTGCCGAGGATCACTCCCCCGGTGAAGATCCCCGAGTTGACCAAGCCCTTCAGCAGATTGATGCGTCCGTCGATCGCCATGTAGTTCTCCAGCGTCAGGTTCGATGGGTGCGGGAACGCCCCCGCGATCGTGGAGTCCGGGTTCGTCTGCAGCGAGCCCACGACCATGTAGTAAAAGGGGAACAGGAACGCCAGGGCGCCGAGCGTCAGGACGCCGTAGGTCACGATCTTGGTCTTCATGATTCCTCCCTCCCCACGAAGCGGCGCTGGAGCGCCGCGATGATCAGCACGAAGATGATCAGCACCACCCCGATGGCCGCGGCGACGTCGGGGTTCTGCTGCTCGATGCCCTTCTGGTAGATGAGGAGCACGGGCGACGTCGACGCCCCGTTGGGGCCGCCGCCGTTGGTGAGCAGGTACGGCTCGGTGAAGAGGTTCGCGCCGGTGATCGTGGCGAGCAGCACCACGAGGAACGTCGCCGGACGCACGCCCGGAACGGTCACCGAGAAGAACTGCCGAAGGCGTCCGCCGCCGTCGACCGCGACCGATTCGTACAGCTCGCGCTGCACGTTCTGCAGCGCCGCGAGGTACAACAGGATGTAGAACCCGAGTCCCTTCCACGTCACGAACAGGGCGATCGTCGGCATCGCCAGCGCGGAGTTGACCAGCCACGACGGGTTCGGTGCCAGCGGGCCGAGGGCGTTGTTGATCAGCCCGTCGTTCGAGAACAGGAACAGCCACACCGCGACCACCGCGACGGATGCCGTGACGTAGGGCACGTAGAACGCGACCCGGAAGAACGCGCGGGCGCGCACCACGCGGTCCAGCGCCGTGGCCAGCACGATCGACAGCACGACCGTCAGCGGGACGTTGATGAGCAGGAAGATCCCGACGTTGCCGAACGATCGCCACACGGCCGGATCGCTCAGGGCCGTGACGTAGTTGTCGAGCCCGACGAACGGCCGCGCGACGTTCGCGCCCGGGGCGGTGAAGAAGTAGTCGTGGAACGACATCCACACCGCGAACACGATGGGGTACGCGAAGACGACCGCGATGAAGATCAGGTACGGAGCGGAGAACAGGATGCCGAGCGGCTGCGCCCCGAGAAGTCGGCGACGCTTCTTCCCGGCATCCCCCGCTCCCCCCGCACGTCCGGACCGGCCGGGGTCGCCCCCGGTCCGCCCGGACGTGCGGGTGAGATCGACGATCATGTCACTTCCCCGCCGCGAGCTGGTCGATCCGGGTCTGGGCGTTGGAGAGGAATGTGTTCACGTCCTCTTCGCCGAAGATGACCGCCTTGGAGTACTCGTCGCGGAAGGCCTGCCAGATCTCGACCGAGCTGACGACGTTCGGCACCTCGACCGTGCGCGCGGCCTGGTCGCCGAACTGCTGGTAGGCCGGGTTGGCGCTGAAGTAGTCGGCGTACGTGGTGGTCAGGTCGGTGCGCAGCGGCATCTGCCCCGTCTCCTCCAGCCACTTCCCGTCCTGCTCCTGGCTGGTGGCGAACTTCAGCACCTCCCACGCGGTGCCCTTGTTCTGGCACGCGGTGAAGAGGCCCACGTTCTTGGCGTCGCTGAAGGTCCAGGTCTGGTCGGCCGCGGTGCCCTTCTCCGTGGGAACGGGCACGGCACCCCAGTTGACCTTGTCCTTGTAGACCGAAACGGCCCACGGCCCGACGATCGCCATCGCAGCCTTGCCGTCGGCGAACGCGTCGCCCTGGTACTGCTCGTTGCCGGCGAGCTTGTCGGCGTAAATGGTGCGCCAGAAGTTCGCGACGGCCTCGCCGTCGGCGTCGTTGAAGGTGGCCTTGCCGTCCTCGACGAGCTGCTTCCCGCCGGTCTGCGCGGCGTACAGCGGATAGAAGTCGAACCACGACTGGAAGAACTCGCTCGTGGGCGCCGGGTTGATGGCGTAGTCCGAGACGCCCGCCGCCTTCAGCTTCTGCGAGGTGGCGAGGAACTCGTCGTACGTCGACAGCTGCGGGTTCTCGGCGTCGAGGCCGGCTTTGGCGAAGAGGTCCTTGTTGTAGAAGATCATGACCGGGTTGCTCTTCCAGGGCAGCTGGTAGAAGCCGCCGTCATCGGAGCGGTACTGGTCGGCGAGGTCGCCACTGCGCTCGGTGATGTACTGCTCGCCGTCGGGGAAGTCCGACAGGTTCACGAGGCCGCCCTGGCGCTGGAATCCGGGCACCGCGGCGGGCGAGGTGTTGAACACCAGGCACGGGGCGTTGCCGGCGGTGATCGCCGCGCCGATGACCTCTTCGCTGGAAGACCCGGCGGGGATCTCCTGCGCGGTGATCTGCTCGTCGGGGTGGTCGGCGTTCCAGGCCTCCACCATCTGCTGGCCCCACGCGATCTCCGCCGCGTTGTTGGAGTACCAGATCGTGATGGGGCCCTTGGCATCCATTCCGGATGCTCCCCCGCCACCTCCGCTGCACGCGGAGAGGGCGAGGATGCCGGTGGCGGCTACTGCTGTGGCGAGAATGCGTCGTCGCATGTCTTCCTCCTTGTGGGGCGGGCGGGGGCCCGCGGGTGTCAGCTTCGGATCGGCGGCGCGGTGGAGTCGCGCACCTGCAGGCCGGGGTCGGCGAGGGCTAACGTCTCGGGCTCTCCCCCCGCGATCGCCTCGAGCAGAGCGCGGGCCGCGGCCGCTCCCCAGCCCCGCGCATCGGTGGAGACGCTCGTGAGGGCGGGGAACAGGTGCCGGCCGAGTTCGGTGTCGTCGAACCCGGTGATCGAGAGGTCGCGGGGCACCGACAGGCCGCGGCGCTGCGCCGTGCCGAGCCCCGCGACAGCCATGTTGTCGTTCGAGTACACGATCGCCGTGGGCGTGACCTCGGCGTCGAGCAGGGCCGTGGTGGCCCGCGCCCCGTCGGCGGCGCTGAAGTCCGTCTCGACGACACGGGCCCGGATGCCGCGCGCTCGCGCCGCGGCCTCGAACGCCGCGGCGCGGTGGCGTCCGTGCAGCATCGCGAAGGGTCCCGCGACGTGGGCGATGTCGGTGTGCCCGAGGTCGGCGAGGTGGTCGACGGCGAGGCGGATGCCGGCGCCGTCGTCGACCGAGACCGAGGTGAAGGGGCTGTCGACGTCGGGGACGCCGAGGGTGACGGCCGCGATACCGAGGCTCGCGACGAGTTCGATCCGCGGATCGTCGGCTCGGAGGTCGGAGAGGATCACGCCGTCGACGCGACGGTCGGCCG
This sequence comes from Microbacterium sp. NPDC086615, assembly GCF_040686055.1. Lineage (NCBI taxonomy): Bacteria > Bacillati > Actinomycetota > Actinomycetes > Micrococcales > Microbacteriaceae > Microbacterium > Microbacterium sp. NPDC086615. Next base: position 140,291 of record NZ_JBFBJJ010000010.1, on the reverse strand, counting down.
CGAGTCCGCGGTAGGTCTCCTCTTCGTGACGGCCCGGAGTGGCGGCCGCGAGCACGAGGACCTGTCCCGAGACGGAGAACTCGTCCTCGACGCCCGCGATGAACGAGGGGAAGAACGGGTCGGCGGCGATGACGTCGGGGCTGCGGCCGATGACCAGGCCGCACGCGAAGGCGCGGCCGACGCTGAGCGACCGCGCCCGCAGGCTCGGGCTCCACCCCATCTCGGCGGCGACGGAGAGGATGCGGTCACGTGTGTCGGGGGCGACGCCGGCGCGGCCGTTCAGCGCGAACGACACGAGGCCCTTGCTGACGCCGGCGCGGCGCGCGACGTCGGCGATCGTGGGTCGCGTCTCGTTCGTCATGGTGCACCTCGTCGTGGCATCCGTCGGTCTAAACCGGTTCAGTGGGATCGAGACTAAACCGGTTCAGGTCGAACGTCAAGCCCTCGCCGCTCGCGACGCGCGGCGGTGCACCCTCGGTTGATTTGGGTTGGGGCGTATTCCTCCGTGCGGGGCGCGGCTTCGCGCGCGCCGCACGGGAACTCGCGCCCCGAACCTCAGCCTCGCGCGCCCGTGCCGCAACCCCTCGCCGATGTCGGAGGCCCTCGATAGCGTGAGGACATGAGCGAACGCGAGTACGACCTCATCGTCATCGGAGCCGGCCCCGTCGGCGAGAACGTCGCCGACCGCGCCGTGCAGGCGGGGCTCACCGCCGTGATCGTCGAATCCGAGCTGGTCGGCGGCGAGTGCTCCTACTGGGCGTGCATGCCGTCGAAGGCGCTGCTGCGCAGTGGAGCTGCGCTCCGCGCCGCACGAGATGTCGACGGTGCGAAGCAGGCCGTCACCGGCGACCTCGACGTCGCCGCTGTCCTTCGTCGCCGCGACACGATGACGAGTAATTGGGACGACGCCGGTCAGGTCTCGTGGCTCGAGGGTGCGGGCATCGAGCTCGTGCGCGGCCACGGCCGCCTCACCGGAGAGAAGACGGTGCGCGTCACGGCCGACGACGGCACCACCACCGACCTCGTCGCGCGCCACGCGGTCGCGGTGTGCACGGGTTCCGCGGCGCTGCTTCCCGGCATCCCGGGGCTCGCCGACATCGAGCCGTGGACGAGCCGCGAGGCGACCGCGGTACAGAGCGTCCCGGCCTCGCTCGCGATCCTCGGCGGCGGCGTCGTCGGCGCCGAGATGGCGACGGCCTTCGCGAGCCTCGGCGCCGAGGTCACGATCATCGCGCGCTCGGGGCTGCTGGGCGGCACCGAGCCGTTCGCCGGCGAGCTCGTCGCGGATTCGCTCCGCGAGCGCGGTGTCACGGTGAAGACGGGTGTGGATGCCACGGCCGCCCGCCGCGACGACGACGGGCGCCGCGTGCTCGAGCTGTCCGACGGCACCACCGTCACCGCCGACGAGCTTCTCGTGGCCACCGGCCGCGTTCCCCGTACCACCGACCTCGGCCTCGAGACCGTCGGGCTGGAAGAGGGGTCGTGGCTCGACGTCGACGACACCCTCCTCGTGCGGGGCTTCGACTGGTTGTACGCCGTCGGCGATGTCAACCACCGCGCGCTCCTGACCCACCAGGGCAAGTACCAGGCCCGCGCCGCGGGCGACGTGATCGCCGCGCGGGCGCAGGGTGGCGAGGTCGACGACGCCCCGTGGGGCGCTCATGTCGCCACCGCCGACCACGACGCGGTGCCGCAGGTGACGTTCACCGATCCCGAGGTGGCATCCGTCGGTCTCACCGCCGCCGCCGCCGAGAAGCGCGGGGTGAACGTGAAGGTGCTCGACTACGACCTGGCGCACGTCGCGGGCTCCAGCGAGCAGTCCGACGCGTACGTCGGCAAGGCCCGCGTGATCGTCGACCTCGACCGTGGCGTTCTCGTCGGGGCGACGTTCGTCGGTCCCGACATCGCCGAGCTGCTGCACTCCGCGACGATCGCCATCGTCGGCGAAGTGCCGATCAAGCGGCTCTGGCACGCCGTGCCGTCGTACCCCACGGTCAGCGAGGTCTGGCTGCGCCTCCTCGAGACGCTCGGCCGCGACAGCGCGTAATCTGGCGCCATGCCGCGTTCCGTCGCGCTCATCCGCGGGGTCGGTGGACCCACGGCGATGAAGATGCCCGCACTGCGCGAGGTGTTGGCATCCGCCGGTCTCGGCGAGGTCGAGACGCTCCAGGTGGCGGGGAACGTCGTGCTCGACGACGGCGGCCGCTCCCCCGACGAGATCGCACGGGCGATTCGGGATGCCGTGCGCGCAGCGTTCGGCCACGACCTTCCGGTGATCGTTCGCTCGCACGCCGAGCTCGCCGATGCGCACGCCCGGAACCCGTTCGCCGACGCCTCGGAGGGACGCTGGGTGCAGACGGTGTTCCTCGACGCGGCGCCGGTCGTCGCGCTCGAGGTGCCCGATGGCATCCCCGAGGAGGCCGTGCTCGACGGCCGCGAGGTGTTCGTGCGGTATCCCGAAGGAATCGGCGGGTCGAAGCTGCAGGCCGGCTGGTTCGAGAAGCGCCTCGGTGTCACCGGTACCGCCCGCAACGCGAACACGATCGCGAAGCTCGTCGCGCTGAGCGTCTGAGCCGCGGGGACCCCGCGCCTCGCGCTCTACGCTCCGTGCCGCCACGACCACGCATAAACGCGATCTACGCACATAAACACGCGCACCACGCGTTTATGCAAGCAAACAGCGTTTATGCCGCGGCACTCCGCGCGCGGCACCCCGCGCCTCATCGAGGCATCCCAGCCCGCGGCACCGAGGCGCGCCGCCAGCGCGTGCCCACTCGCACACCGACGCGGGCCCAATCCGCCACGCCCACATCCATAAACGCGATCCACGCACATAAACACGTGCGCCACGCGTTTATGCGAGCAAACGGCGTTTATGCCGCCGCAGCCCGCCCCGGCGACACCCAGCGCGCCGCCAGCGCGGCCCGCCCTCGCACCGGCCAGAGCCCCGCCAACGCATGCCCGCTCGCACACCCGCGCGACCCCAACCCGCCATGCCCGCACCCATAAACGCGATCCACGCGCATAAACACGTGCTCCACGCGTTTATGCGAGCAAACAGCGTTTGTGCCGCACCAGTGCGGCGCCCCGCCCCGCGCCGCACAGCCCCGCCGCATAACCCCGCACCGCAACCCCACCCCGAAACGCACGCCGCCCCCGCAACCGAAGTCGCGGGGGCGGCGGGACAGCGCGGGTCAGTGGAAGAAGTGACGCTCGCCCGTGAAGAACATCGTGACGCCGGCGGCGCGCGCGGCGTCGATGACCTCGCCGTCGCGGACCGAGCCACCGGGCTGGATGATCGCCGAGATCCCGGCGTCGATCAGCACCTGCGGGCCGTCGGCGAAGGGGAAGAAGGCGTCGGATGCCGCGATCGAACCGCGGGCACGGTCGCCCGCGCGCTCGACGGCGAGGCGGCACGAATCCACACGGTTGACCTGCCCCATGCCGATGCCGACCGTGGCCGAAGCCTGCGCGAGCACGATCGCGTTCGACTTCACCGCGCGGCACGACTTCCACGCGAAGATCAGGCTCTCCATGTCGGCCTCGGCGGGACGCTCGCCCGAGACGAGCTCCCAGTCCTTCGCGACCGACTCGATGTCGTCGGGGAAGCGGTCGGCATCCTGCAGCAGCAGGCCACCCGAGACCAGGCGCACGTCCATGCGCTCCTGCTGCCAGTCGGTGGGCAGCTGCAGCACGCGGAGGTTCTTCTTGAGCTTAAACACCTCGAGCGCCTCGGGCTCGAAGTCGGGCGCGATGATCACCTCGGTGAAGATGTCGCGCAGGTTCTCCGCCATCTTGAGCGTCACCGTGCGGTTGGCCGCGATCACGCCGCCGAATGCCGAGACGGGGTCGCACTCGTGCGCGCGCAGGTGCGCCGAGGCGATGGGGTCGAGCGCGTTGGGCGCCGCGACGGCGATGCCGCAGGGGTTCGCGTGCTTGATGATCGCGACGGCGGGCTTGACCATGTCGAAGGCGGCACGCAGGGCGGCGTCGGCGTCGACGTAGTTGTTGTACGACATCTCCTTGCCCTGCAACTGCGTCGCCTGGGCGATGCCGTGGCCGCCGACGCGCGTGTAGATCGCGGCGCGCTGGTGCGAGTTCTCGCCGTAGCGCAGGGTCGAGAGGCGCTCGGCCTGGATCGTCAGGTGCGCGGGCAGGTCGATGTCGTCACCGAGCGTTCCCTCGGCGAACCACGTCGACACGGCGGTGTCGTACGCGGCCGTGTGCGAGAACGCGCGGGCGGCGAGCTCGCGGCGCTGCACCAGCGAGGTCCCGCCGTCGCTCTGTAGGGCCGAGATGATCGCGGGGTACGACTCGGGCGAGACGACGATGGCGACGTTGGCATGGTTCTTCGCCGAGGCGCGCACCATCGCGGGGCCGCCGATGTCGATCTGCTCCACGACGTCGTCGCCCTCGGCCCCGGATGCCACGGTCTCGACGAACGGGTAGAGGTTCACGACCACGAGCTCGAACGGCAGGATGCCGAGCTCTTCGAGCTGCGCTTCGTGACCGGCCAGGCGAAGGTCGGCGAGGAGACCCGCGTGGACGTTCGGGTGGAGCGTCTTCACGCGACCGTCGAGCGACTCGGGGAAGCCGGTCACCGCCGAGACGTCGGTGACGTCATAACCGGCCTCGCGCAGCAGCGTCGCCGAGCCGCCCGTCGAGACGATCTCGACCCCGGCCGCCGCGAGAGCGGCTCCGAGCTCGAGAAGGCCGGTCTTGTCGCTCACCGACACCAGCGCGCGGCGGATCGGGACGATGTCGCGGGGACGGTAGTCGGCGGGGTCGTGGCGGGGTCCGGCCATGGCTTCGGCTCCTGTGTCTCGTGCGGTTCGAAGAGCGGGCGACCGCCCGCGGGGATCAGGGGATGCGGGATGCCGCGGCGGCGAGGTCGAGCTCGCCCTCGGCGATGCGGCGCACGACGTCGATCAGCAGACGTCGTTCGACGGGCTTGATGCGCTCGTGCAGGGCGTGCTCGTCGTCGCCGGGGAGGACGGGGATGCGCTCCTGCGCGAGGATCGGGCCCGTGTCGACGCCGGAGTCGACGACGATGACGCTCGCCCCCGTCTGGTCGACGCCCGCGGCGAGCGCGTCGCGGACACCGTGGGCACCCGGGAACTCGGGCAGGTACGCGGGGTGGGTGTTGATGATGCGCGGTTCCCACGCGGCGACGAGGTCGGCGGGCAGCAGGCGCATCATCCCGCTCAGCACGACGAGGTCGGGGTTCCAGACCGCCAGCTGTGCCCCCAGTTCCGCTCCCCACTCCTCGCGCGAGTCGAACGCGCTGAAGGGGACGAGGAATGTGGGGATGCCGAAGTGCTCGGCGTGCGCGAAGCCGTCGGCCTCGCGATCCGCACCGACCGCGACCACGCGCGCCGGGAAGTCGGGGGCGGCAGCCGCCTCGAGCAGGGCGCGGAGGTTGGAGCCGGTGCCGGAGATGAGAACGGCGACCGTGAGCACGGAGGCCAGTCTACGCAGGTGCGTCCGAGCCCGCCGAGCGGGTGACGCTCAGCCCCGCCCCGCCGAACCGCCGTCGTCGGGCTTCGCCCACGCCGCGCGGATGCGCGCGCGCACCTCGTCGTCGCTGAGCTCGCCCGCCGGGTCGGTCTCGCCGGGGGCGCGATACGAACTCGGCCAGACGTCGTGGGCGATCCCGGCACCCGGTGCCGACACGGTGGGGGCGGGCCCGGTGGCGTGCTCGTCGCGGTCGAACGGCGCGTGCGTGCGCGGGGTGAACGAGAACGCGGGCACCTCGTCACGCGTTTCCTCGTACGGGCGCGGCGTGGTGTCGTCGTCGACCGCCGGACCGAAGCGCGGGCTCAGCAGCAGGATCGCGAGGCCGACCAGCACCTCGAGGCCGAGGGCCAGGGCGAGCGGGCCCGGCTCCGGGCCGGTGTGGGCCAGACGCCCCGGGCCGATCGCTCCCGTCGACGCGACCGCGATGAGCGCGCCCACACCGCCGGTGAGCGCCGCGACGACGATCGCGAGGACCAGACGCGGGCCGACCGGTTCGGGGTCGGTGGTCAGCGGCATCCGGGATCGAAGGATCCACCCGGTCAACGCGCCGATGCCGACGGGGAGCAGCACCAGCAGGAGCAACCACGGCGAGGTCGTGTCGGGGATCGCGCCGAGCACCGGGACGCCGGGGAGCGCGCCGACCTGTGTGGCGGCGGGGGTGACCGCGGTGTCGGTGCCGACCGCGAACCCCGGTCCGGCGATGAACGCCACGGCCCACAGCACGAGCGTCGGGAGGTACACGAGCTGGCAGAGGGCGATGACGGTGGCGCCGATGGCGTCCGCGTTGCTCGCCTGGTAGATGCCGATGACCTGGGTCGAGCGCGCGATGAGTCCCGCGACGACGACGACACCGCCGGCACCGACGAGTCCCAGCGTGGTGAGGGCAAGGCCCCGCAGAGCGAGCGGCGGCACGCTCCCCCACGCTCCCGGCAGACGCGACAGCTGACCGCGCAGCGCGTCGATCGGCCCGTCGTCGCCGACGCGCCATGCCCCGACCACAGCGCCGAGGAGAGACGGAACGAAGAACAGCAGCGAGGGCAGCAGGATGGCCAGCCAGGTCTCGGATGCCACGAGCGCGGCGTTGCCGGTCAGCGCGACGACGCTCGCGATCGCGGCGAAGACCAGCGAGCCCGACAGCCATCCCGTTATCCCGGCCCCCGCTTCCGCGGCGCGAACGCCCGAGCGCGCGGCGAAGAGCGCGGTGAACGCGGCGAACGCCAGCGGCGCGAGCGACAGGGTGAAGTTCGCGAGCGAGGGGTCGATGCCGGTGGCCGCGAGGTAGGTGTCGGGGAGGGTGACGGCGAGCGGCACGAGGTGCCCGAGGTGCCAGATGGCGGCCGTCGCGGGCCACAGCGCGCTCCAGTCGGGGCTGCCGAGACCGGCCACCCAGAGCAGGGCGAGCGGGGCGAGCACGACGGCGATACCGCCCGCGGCGGCCAGGACGGCGTCGAGGGCGGCCAGGAGGGCGACGAGAAGGCGATGCATGGGCGAGTGAGACCCTACCCGCGCTCCCCCAGCGCTCCCCTCAGGCGCGGCGGCGAGCGCTCGAGACCAGGTCGCGACGCGGCGAGATCAGCGCGCGCTGCGCCAGGCACCCGAGGGGGGTGCTGTCCCGCCGAACAGCTCGGTCACCGTGACGAGGGTGAAGCCACGGTCACGAAGACCCCGGATCACCTCGGGCGTGACGCGCGCCGTGAGTTCGTGGACGTCGTGCATCAGCACGATGGAACGCGGTTGCGCGCGGTCGACGGCTCGCGCGACGAGCACCTCGGGGTCGGGTTGCTGCCAGTCGTTCGTGTCGACGTCCCACAGGATCGCGGGCAGTCTCGCCGCCTTCAGGACCTTGTCGTCGTACTCGCCGTACGGGGGCCGGAACGTCGTCGGGGTGACACCGGTGGCGTCGCGGATGGCGTTCTGGGTGTCGCGGATCTGCCGCCCGATGGCGGCCTCGTCGAGCGTCGGAAGCTGCGGGTGGTTCCACGTGTGGTTGGCGAGCTCGTTGCCCTCCGTCACCATGCGGCGCAGGGTATCGGCACCCCCGGCGACGTTCCGGCCGATGGCGTAGAACGTCGCCGCAGAGCGTTCGGCGGCGAGGGCGTCGAGGATGCCGGGGGTGAGCGGTCCCGGGCCGTCGTCGAAGGTGAGAGCCACGCACGCGGCCAGACGGCAGTCGGTCGTGCCGGTGCGCGTGGGCGGCGCGTCAGGTGCCCGGAAGGCCGCGCCCGCAGCCAGGGCATTCGACAGGGTGACTCCGAGCGGCGACGCGAGCACGGTCACTCGAGCGGGAGGAACGGCGATCAGGCGCTCGGCGGAGGATGCGGCGGCTCCGAGCGCGTCGAGTGCGGGCGAGGTGAAGCCCGCAGGGAGCCGGAAGACGAAGGAACCGTCGGGTGCGGGCACGGTCGTGTCGAGGATGCCGGCGAAGCCCTCCACCGCAGCGGCGTCGGGCGGGTCGACGGGAGCCAGGCTCAGCGAACCCGCTTCGCGCCGCAGCATGTCGGACACCTCACTCCACAGGGACGCTGCCGCCTCGACACCCCACAGCCCGCGCGCTCCCACGATCTCGCCGCTCGCCACATCAGCGAAGAACACCTCGGCGCGATCTGCGGTGGGCGCACCGCCGACGGCGTCGATCGTGCGGATGCGCTGGCCGATGACGGATGCCGTTGCGGCGAGGATGTCGCAGACGACGGCCGTTCCCGTGCCCCCGACCGGGCCCAGCGCCGGATCGGCGATGACGTCGCCGGCGGGGCGTAGCGTCGAACCCGCGACACAGCGGCGCTCGGCGAGTCCGGCCTCGCGAGCGAAGACCTCGGGTCGCATGGCGCGCCCGGTGCTCGCCTCGCGCGCGTCGATGGCTGCGCGCAGGCGTTCCATCGCCGCGGTGCTCACGGCCGGCGCCCCCGGCACGACCGCCACCCGCGCCTGCACCCCGAGCGTGTCATTGCGCACCCGCTCGCCGGCGAGACCCGGCACGTCTCCGGCTGAGAGGGGCGACGGCGCCTCCTCCACGACCCGCAGGTCTTGCGCGTTCCAGCCCCGCGGCATCCAGTCGGGATCGCTCGGCTGCATGCACCCGGCCAGCGTCAACGCCGCGACGAGACCCACGATCGGAGCGAGAACGCGCCTCACGATTCGACCCGCACGGTGTCGAGCAGACCGGCGATCTCTGCGCGGTACTCCTCCAGCGAGACATCCTCGGTGACACGGACCACGAAGCGCCCCGACGCGCGTTCCCCGCCGATGGCGGCGACGAGCGCCTCGGCTGCTTGAGCGTGCACGAGGGGCGCGCCCGTCGTCACCGTCTCACGATGCAGCGGTCCAAGACCCTCGATCCCGGCGGTCGAAGCGGCCGTGGCCAGGTCAGCGTCGGCGACATCGACGGTGATCGAGAGCTTCGCGTCGGGAGTACGCACGACCACGCGCGGGGCATCCTCGCTCTCGCGCTGCACACTCCACCCGGCGGGAACGACCACCGTGACCGCCGTCCCCGCGTCACGCACGCTCTCGGTACGATCCGTTTCCGCGACGCTCGTCTGCAGGTTGGGCAGGACGAACGGAACGAAGACGAAGGCGAAGGCCGCGAGTCCGGCGCCGAGGGCGACGACGACGATAACGGCGGCAATCGACGCTGCGCGCCATCGCGACCGACGACGACCGACCCCCATCGCTCCCCTCCGCACAAGCACGAGCCTAGGTGGCCGGAAAACGCAAGCGCCGCACGGCGCGCCAGGGATGCCGGCAGGCGAGCGACCGGCAGCCTTCAGGCGCGGCGGCGAGCGCCCGCGAGCAGGTCGCGCACCGCGGCGAGAAGGCCGCGCCGTGAGGTCGCTGAGTCCGTCGACGGGTCCGGCCCGGCCGCACCACCGGAGGCTTCGACAAGCTCAGCCACCTCCACACACCCAGGCCCCTGAGCCTGTCGAAGGGACCGACACCCATCGAGACCACCGGAGGCATCGACAAGCTCAGCCACCTCCACACACCCAGGCCCCTGAGCCTGTCGAAGGGACCGACACCCATCGACACCACCGGAGGCATCGACAAGCTCAGCCACCTCCGCACACCCCGGTCCCTGAGCCTGTCGAAGGGACCGAGACCCATCGACACCACCGGAGGCTTCGACAAGCTCAGCCACCTCTACACACCCAGGTCCCTGAGCCTGTCGAAGGGACCGAGACCCATCGAGACCACCGGAGGCTTCGACAAGCTCAGCCACCTCCGCCGGGGCGACCTTCCGCGCCGCCGCCCACCTCTCCCACACGACCGTCGCGAGACGCGGGTCCGCGCCGATCGGGGCGGTGGTGAGATCGGCATCCGCCTTCTCGATCACCCGGGAGAAGTGCCCGGGCGCGAGGACGTAGCTCGCCGCGACGGTACGGTGACCGGCTTTGCGCGCCACGTGCACGGCATCCGGGATCCGCGGTTCGGATGCCGCGGCATACGCCGTCACGACGGGACCGGCGATCCCGGCCTCCGTCATCAGCTCGGCCATCCGCTCGACGTCCACGACCGCGCCGGGGCGCGTGGAGCCCGCCGCGGCGAGCACCACGGTGTCGTCCGCGCCGGCGCCGGTCGCGCGCACGCGGTCCACGAGGATCTCGGCGAGCACGGGGTGCGGGCCGAGCGCGGGAGCCACGGGAAGGCCGTCCGCCGCCTCCACGAGGTCAACCTCGGTGTGGTACCCCGTCGACAGCAGCAGCGGCACGATGACGATGTCGTCCGTGCGCTCGCGCGCGGCCGCGACGACGTCCGTGACGTAGGGCCCGTGCACGTCGACGTAGGCCTCGTGCACCTCGACGCCCGGGGGCGCGGTCTCGCGCAGCACCTCGAGCAGCTCGCGCACGACGACGCGCCCCTCCTCGAATCTCGTGCCGTGCGCGCAGGCGATGAGTACGGCGGTCATGCGTCCTCCTCGTCGATCACGTCGAGCCGGTAGCCGCGCTTGTACACCGTGCGGATGAGGTCGAGCTCGCCGAGCGCCTCGCGCGTGCGGGCGACCGCGACCTCGACGGCGTGTCCGCTCGCCTCCGAGCTCGACAGGGCCGCGATGAGGTCGGCGCGCGAGACCACTGCCCCGGGCTGGCGGCCGAGCGCGCGCAGGATCTCGACGCCCGTGCGGGGCAGGGGCGTGAAGACGCCGTCGAGCACGATCCCGGACGACCGGATGCCGAGGCGCCCCGCCGTGGTGGGGATCAGCGGAGCGTCCGCCCCGCCGTAGTACGTGACGACCGCGCGCACGAGCGCTCCGAGCCGACCACGATCGGGGATGAGCGGCGGGATCCCCGCCTCGATCAGCGGACCCGCGGTGATGGGGCCGACGGCGGCGACCAGCACGTGCCCGCGGGCGGCACGGGATGCCACCCCGTCGAGCGCGTCTGCCCGCTCGGCCGCGAGGATCCATTCGCGAGCCGCGGGAGCGGAGGTGAACAGGACGGCGTCGATCTCTCCGCGCGCGACCTGCTGCGTCGACGCCGCGACGACCTCGGGGTCGGGCGGCGGACCCCACCGGTAGATGGTGAGGCTCGTCACGCGCGCTCCGGCGGCTTCGAAGGCTTCGTCGAGGCCGTCCGCGCCGGAGCCGTGGTGCTGGACGGCGACGTGGAGCCCCTCGATCCCCTCGGCGACGAGGAAGTCGCGGAGCTCTGCCGCCGTCTCGCTCTCGGCGACCCAGTCGGCCTCGAATCCTGCCTGCTGGATCGCGCCGCGCGCCTTGGGTCCGCGCGCGACAATCCGCGCGGCGTCGAGCACGGGGGCGAGAGTGTCGTGGAGTCCCGCCTCGTCCGCCGTCTCCATCCACGCGCGAAATCCCACACCCGTCGTGGCGACGACGACATCGGGAGGGTCGTCGACGAGGGTCCGGGTCTGCGCGATGAGCTCCTCGTCGTCGACGTGCGGGACGATCGTGAGCGCGGGCGCGACGCGCACGCGCGCGCCGTGGCGCTCGAGCGCGGCGGACAGCTCCCCCGACCGGCGATCGACGGGAAGAAGCACGGTGCACCCCTGGAGCACCGTGCTGATCGTCCGCGCGGGTGTCGTCACCCGATCCCCTCGCTCTGGGCGACCGTCACCGGCAGGAGCAGGTCGGGCCGGGCGACCTCGCCGAACACCAGCACCGCGGGGTTGGCGAGGCGATGGGTCTCGGCATCCTGGATCGCGGTTCCGAGCGTGGTGCGGATCGTGCGCTGCGCGGGCGTGTGGCCGTTCTCGACGAAGGCGACCGGCCGCGTCTCGGGAGCACCGGCGGCGCGGGCGGCGGCGACGAACCGCGGCAGGGCACTCACGCCCATGAGGGCGACGACGGTGGCGGAGTCGTCGCGGAGCGCCGCGAGTGTCGCTTCGCTCGGGGACTCCTGACCGTTCACCACGTGCAGGGTACCGGCCACTCCGCGGTGCGTCACGGGGATTCCCGCGGCGGACGGGACGGCGATCGAGCTGGAGATCCCCGGGACGACCTCGACGGGGATGCCGGCCGCCCGGCACGCGATGACCTCTTCGCCGCCGCGTCCGTAGACGAACGGATCGCCGCCCTTGAGTCGCACGACGCGCAGGCCCCGAGCGGCGCGGTCGACGATCAGGGCGTTGATCTCGTCCTGCGGGACGGGGTGGTGCTGGGGGCGCTTGCCGACGTCGATGAGCTCGACGTCGTCGCCGAGCTCGGCGAGCACGCCGGTGGGTCCGAGCCGGTCGTGCACGACGACGTCGGCCTCGGCGAGCAGCGCGCGAGCGCGCACCGTCATCAGATCGACCGGGCCAGGGCCGCCGCCGACGAGCGCCACGCTCCCCACGAGCGGGCGACGTCGGCGGCGGAGCGGAAGGGCGCCTTCGGCGAGGCGCTGGGCGATGGCGTCGCGCACGGCGACGGTGCGGCGCGGGTCGGCACCCGCGGTCGACACGACCCCGACCATCACATCGCCGCTCGTGGTCTCGGCGGCCAGGCGTGCGGTGCCCTTGCCGCCGTGGCCGGCGTTGACGCACCACACGCGGCGCGCCTCGGCGGCGGCCACGACGTCGGAGTCGACGGATGCCGAGCCCGTGGCCGTGTGGCAGAACCAGGCGTCGTCGAGGTCTTCGGGCTCGAAGGAGCGTTCGTGCCACTCGATGTCGCCGGCGACGGCGAGCGCCGTGAGCCCCGCGGTCGCGACCGGGGCGATCAGACGCACTCGGGCTCCCGCCGCGCGGAGCCGCGCGATGCGCTTCTCGGCGACGGAGCCGCCGCCGACGCACACGACGAGACGGTCGGTGAGGTCGAGTCCTGCGAGAGCGATCATCGGGGGTCCTTTCCTGCGCCAGCGGCATCAGCCGCGGGGGCGAGCTTGACGAACACGACACCGTCGGTCACCGCGACCGGGTGGACCCGTACGCTCTGCGGTTCCTTGCCCTGCGTGTCGAGGCACACGCCGGTACGCAGGTCGAAGACCTGCTTGTACATCGGGGATGCCACAGTCGGCACGCCCGCGCGATCGCCGACGATCCCGCGCGACAGGATCGCCGCCCCGCTGAACGGGTCGATCTGGTCGGTCGCGAAGATCCGGCCGTCGTAGGTGCGGAACAGCGCGATCTGCCGCCCGTCGACGAGGGCGGCCGCTCCGCGCTCGACGAGAAGGTCGTCGACGTGGCAGATGCGGGTCCAACCGGGAGCGGCGGGCGAGGCGGGGGCAGGTGCGGCGGTGGCCCCGGGCATGGCGGCCGCGGGGGTCTCGGCATCCGGAGTCATGGCATCCGTCCTGGTCGCGTTCACGATCGTCACGAGCGCACCGCCAGCGTCGTGCCGCCGATGAACACCGCGCCCGAGGTGCGCTCCTCGGCCGTGGCGGGGCGGGGCTGACCGCGCTCGCTCACGTAGGCGAGCGTGGGGTCGGCCGTGTCGGGGGCGTTGACGAAGCTCTGGAACCGCTTGAGCTTCTCGGGGTCGGCGAGGGTCGCGGCCCACTCGTCCTCGTAGTTGTCGATGTGGGCGGCCATCGCCCGGTCGAGGTCTTCGGCGATGCCGAGGGTGTCGTCGAACACGACGCCCTTCAGCGCCTCGAGGCCGCCCTCGTAGTCCTCCATCCAGGGCGCGGTGCGCTGCAGCCGGTCCGCGGTGCGGATGTAGAACATCAGGAAGCGGTCGATCGCGCGCAGCAGCCCCTCGTCGTCGAGGCCCTCGGCGAAGAGCACCGCGTGGCGCGGGGTGAAGCCGCCGTTGCCGCCGACATACATGTTCCAGCCGGCCTCGGTCGCGATCACGCCGACGTCTTTGCCGCGGGCCTCGGCGCACTCGCGCGCACAGCCCGAGACGCCGAACTTGATCTTGTGCGGCGAGCGGAGGCCCCGGTAGCGCAGTTCGAGCTGCACGGCCATGCCCACGGAGTCCTGCACGCCGTATCGGCACCAGGTCGAGCCGACACACGACTTCACCGTGCGCAGCGACTTGCCGTACGCCTGCCCCGACTCGAAGCCGGCGTCGACGAGGCGCTTCCAGATGGCGGGCAGCTGCTCGAGGCGCGCCCCGAACATGTCGATGCGCTGGCCGCCGGTGATCTTCGTGTAGAGCCCGAAGTCACGGGCGACCTCACCGATCACGACGAGCCCCTCGGGCGTGATCTCGCCGCCCGCGATGCGCGGAACGACACTGTACGTGCCGTCGCGCTGGATGTTCGCCATCACGTGGTCGTTGGTGTCCTGCATCGTCGCGAGCTCTCCCTCGAGCACGTGCTCCGCGTACAGGCTCGCGAGGATGCTCGCGAGAGCCGGCTTGCAGATGTCGCACCCGCGTCCGGTGCCGAAGCGCTCGACGATCGCGGTGAAGGTTCGAAGCCCCGAGATCCGCACGGCGTCGAAGAGCTGCGCGCGGGTGAACGAGAAGTGCTCGCACAGCCCGTTCGAGACCTCCTTCCCGGATGCCGCGAGCTCGGTCGCCACGAGCTTCTTCACGAGCGTGAAGCACGAACCGCACGCAGCCCCCGCCTTGGTACAGGCCTTGACCTCGGCGGCATCCGCGCAGTCGTGCTCCGTCACGGCGCCGCGGACGGTGCCGGCGGTCACGCCGTTGCAGGAGCAGACGATCGCGTCGTCGGGCAGGTCGCCCTGCGGGGCCGGGGCGAGGTCGCTCGGCATGAGGTAGGCGGCCGGGTCTCCCCCGAGCGCGCGACCGACGAGCGGGCGGAGCGAGGTGTACGCCGAGGCGTCGCCGACCAGGATGCCGCCGAGCAGCGTTCGCGCGTCGTCGCTCAGCACGAGCTTCTTGTAGACGCCCGAGACCGGGTCGGCGTAGGTGACGTCGAGGGCGTTCGGGGTCTCGGCGAACGCGTCGCCGAAGCTGGCGACCTCGACGCCCGAGAGCTTGAGCTTGGCCGACGTGTCGAAGCCGTCGAACGCGGCCTCTCCCCCGAGCAGGCGGGTCGCGGCGACCTCCGCCATTGCGTAGCCGGGGGCGACCAGGCCGATGCACTGCCCGTCGAAGCTCGCGACCTCACCGATCGCGAGGATCGCCGGGTCGGAGGTGTCGCAGCCCGCGTCGATCACGACACCGCCGCGCGCGTCGACGGCGAGCTCCGCGGCGCGGGCGAGCTCGTCGCGGGGACGGACGCCGACCGTGAACACAACGATGTCGACGGCCTCCCACGTGCCGTCACGGAGCTCGAGGCCGCACACGGCGCCGGTCTTGTCGGCATCCACCCGGGTCGTCACCGACTGCGTGCGCACCTCGATGCCGCGCGCCTCGATGAGCCGCTGCAGCGCCTTCGCGCCGCCGAGGTCGAGCTGCGCCGACATGAGCCGCTCGTTCGACTGGAGCACGAACGGCGAGACGCCCTCGGCCTGGAGCGCACCGGCAGCTTCGAGGCCGAGCAGGCCGCCGCCGACGACAGCGCCGCGCAGGGGCCGGCCGAGCTGCGCGGAACGCCGCGCGATCCAGGCGCGCATACCGGCGACGTCGTCGAGCGTGCGGTAGACGAAGCAGCCGCGGTGGTCGAAGCCGTCGAGCGCGAGGCGCGCGGCGTAGGAGCCGGTGGCCAGCACGAGACGGTCGTACGCGTGCGTCTCGCCCGACGCCGTGGTGACGGTGCGGTTCGCGCGGTCGATTCTCGTGACCCGCGCGTCGGTGTGCACCCGCACCCGCTCGTGGTCGAGGACGGTGGGGTCGAGGGCGAGGTCGTCCGGCGTCTTGCCGCTGAAGATCCCGGTGAGCCCGACGCGGTCGTAGGGGCCGCGCGACTCGTCGCCGAGCACCGTGATCGACCAACGGCCGTCGGTGTCGCGGCTGGTGAGGCTCTCGACGAAGCGGTGGGCCACCATTCCCGCGCCGACGACCACGACGGATCCGGATGACGCGGGGTGGAGCATGCCGTCACCGTACGCGGCGGACTTTGCCGACGCGTCAGCGCCGTGTTTCGTTCCGGTTGCGGGATTCGAGCGGGCCATGCCCCGACGCTAAGCAGCCGAGGTTTCCCCCGCCGTCGCCCCGGCGTTACCCCCGGCGAACGTTTCTCTCACGCGGCGGCGGCGGTGGTGTGAGGTTTCGCCAGCGGCATCCGGTCCCTTGGACTAGCTCAGGGACCTCCGCCCAGGTGGCTGAGCCGACGCGCGAGGTGGCCGCGCCCGCAAGCAAGGTGGCTGAGCCCGTCGAAGCCACCGCAACCCGCAGAACGCCCGGACCCTTCGACAAGCTCAGGGACCTCCGTAGGTGGCTGAGCCCGTCGAAGCCACCGCAACCCGCAGAACGCCCGGACCCTTCGACAAGCTCAGGGACCTCCACCGAGGTGGCTGAGCCCGTCGAAGCCACCGCAACCCGTTACTCGACCGGCTCCAGCACGAACACCTCGATGCGCCGCTCGGTCTTCTTCTGGTACTCGTCGTAATCGGGCCAGACCTCGGTCGCGTAGCCCCACCACTCGTCGCGCTCGGCGCCCTCGGCCTGATGCGCGTCGTACTCCTTCTTCACGTCGCCGTCCTGCAGCGCGACGCGAGGGTTCTTCACGAGGTTGTAGAACCACGCGGGGTGCGCGGGAGCCCCACCCTTGGATGCCACGACCGCGTACTTTCCGTCGTGCTCGACCCGCATCAACGCGGTCTTGCGGAGCCCTCCGGTTTTGGCCCCGACCGTGGTCAGGACGATGATGGGAACGCCCCGCAGTTCGGCGGCTTCCCGGCCTCCCGAGGCCTCGAACGTCTCGGCCTGCTGGCGGGCCCATTCGCTGGTGCTGGGCAGATACTCTCCTGAGAGCGACATGTCACCACGATACGTCGGCGCCTCCCCCTCCGGTTCTCACCCTCCCCTGTTTCTTGGAGCCTTCATGAGCGCTTCTGCTCCCGAGACCACGGCCGCCTCCGAACCGAAGAACGGCCTCGACCGGTTCTTCGAGATCACCGCCCGCGGTTCGACCGTCGGGGCCGAGGTCCGCGGCGGCGTGGTCACGTTCGTGACGATGGCGTACATCGTCATCCTGAACCCGATCATCCTGTCCGGAACCCCCGACGTCGCCGGCAACGCCCTCGGCTTCCCCCAGGTCGCCGCGGTCACCGCGCTCACCGCGGGTGTCATGACGATGCTGTTCGGCCTCGTCACCCGCCTTCCGTTCGCGTTCGCCGCTGGCCTCGGGATCAACTCGTTCCTCGCCGTCGGCATCGTCGGCGAGGTCACGTGGCCCGAGGCGATGGGACTCGTCGTCATCAACGGCCTGATCATCGTGCTGCTCGCCGTCACCGGCCTCCGCCGGATGATCTTCGAGGCCGTTCCGCTCGCTCTCAAGACGGCGATCACGGTCGGCATCGGCCTCTTCATCGCCTTCATCGGCTTCGTCGACAGCGGTCTCGTCACCTCGACCGGGCTCAACTCTCCCCCGGTCGGCCTGGGCGTGGGTGGCTCGATCGCGACGATCCCGACCGCGCTGTTCGTTCTGACCCTCGTGATCACCGCTGTGCTGCTCGTCCGCAAGGTCAAGGCCGCGCTGCTGATCGGCCTGCTCTCGGGTACGGTCATCGCCGTGATCGTCCAGGCCGTCACCGGTCTCGGCGCCAAGGCCGAGGACAACCCCGGCGGCTGGGGCCTGAGCGTCCCGACTCTCCCCGCGCAGTGGGTGAGCCTCCCCGACCTGTCGCTGGTCGGCCAGGTCGACCTCGTCGGCTCCTTCGGCCGCATCGGCGTCCTCGCCGCCCTGATGCTCGTCTTCACGCTCGTCTTCACGAACTTCTTCGACGCGATGGGCACGATGACCGGCCTCTCCCGCGAAGCCGGTCTCGCCGCTCCCGACGGCACGTTCCCCCGTCTGCGCTCCGCGCTGGTGGTCGAGGGAATCGGCGCGGTGGCGGGTGGAGCGACCTCCTCGTCGTCGAACACCGTGTTCATCGAGTCGGGCTCCGGCATCGGCGAGGGTGCCCGCACGGGCCTCGCGAACGTCGTCACCGGCGGCCTGTTCCTGCTCGCGATGTTCTTCACCCCGCTCACGAGCATCGTTCCGACCGAGATCGCCGCCGCGGCGCTGGTGATCGTCGGCGCGCTGATGATGGCGCAGATCCGCCACGTCGACCTCAGCGACATGTCGGTACTCATCCCGGTCTTCCTCACCGTCACCGTGATGCCCCTGACCTATTCGATCGCGAACGGCATCGGCGCGGGCTTCGTCAGCTGGGTCCTCATCCAGTCGCTGTCGGGCCGCGTCCGCCGCGTGAGCCCCCTGTTGTGGATCGTCGCCGCCGGCTTCGTCGTCTTCTTCGCGCGCGGTCCGGTGGAGGCGCTGCTCGGCTGAGCCCGGTGCTTTGACGGGGCCCGGATGCCATGGCATCCGGGCCCCTCACATTCGTTGCCGCAGCGGCCCCTCAGAGCCTCTCCGCGCTGTTGAGGCGCGGGCGAAGATAGGCCACCGTCTGAACCACCGGCGCCAAGCCGAACACCGCGAACACGGGATACAACCCGATGATGGGCACCACAGTGATGATTCAGGTCAACGCCCCGTAGGTGTGACCGATCGAGACGGCTACCGCGACGAGAAGACTCAGGATGCCGGGGAGCATGGTCACGACGCCGATGATGACGGCACACCAGACGAGTTCGCCCACGACGAACCACCCCGGTCCCGCGTGGAGCAGCCACGCGAACATCGGATTGTTCTCGTGCCCGGTCGCAGGATCAGACCAATACGTCGTGGGCTGACCGAGCAGCGTGGACACCGAGTCGGTCAGCGAACACGCGCACGCGGGGAGGGCGATCAAGGCCCGCTGTCGTGGGTTCGGCTGTTGCCAAGCGTTTGCGACCACGCGTATGAATGCCCTTTCGACGAGACTCTCGCCGATGCTAGGACGCCGAATCGGAGGACCAGTCTTCACTTAAGCGACGTGCGGGAGCCTTTCACCCGTGGGGCGCCTCGGGGAGAGATCCAGCTCACCTGCTCCGATCACGCGTCGCCCCGAGATCGCACCCAAAGACGCCGGGTCTCCTCGTCATCACGAGCGGACCATGGTGAACGGTTCGAGGAGCGGTGACAGTGCAGCGACAAGCTCGCGCGCGGGAGCGCGGTCGTCGGCGCTCCGAGCCTCGAGTTCTCCAACCTCGATTCCGACCACCTCGCTCTCGGCGAGTGCACCCGCGCAGGCGTGAAGCTCGTCGAGGGTCAGGCCGCCGCGCACCGCGTAGTCAGTCGGTACGATCCCGGGTTCCAGCACGTCGCAGTCGATGTGCACATACACCGGACGCCCAGCGATTGCGCGCCGCAGCCGTTCGGCCAGGTCTGGCCCCGGCAGCACGGACGCCACCGCCCCGGCCTCGATGAGTACTCGCTCGGCAGGGTCGGGATCGCGCACTCCGACGAGCACGGCGTTGTCCGCGCGAAGGCCCGCGCCCAGCCCCGAATCCCACAGCCCGAGGGGGCCTGCGAACGCCAACCCGCCGAGGTAGCCGGAGTCCGTGGTCCCCGGAGTGTGCAGGTCGGCGTGCGCGTCGAACCACACCACCACGGCATCGGGCCGGTGCCGGGCGACGACCGGGAGAGTGGCCAGCGCGACCGCGCACCGGCTCAGCGCGGTCACCGGCACTGCCCCCTCCCGGAACACCTCGTCGAGATGGCTCGAGAGGCGCAGAAGGTCGGGGCGGGCGGCATCCAGTTCCTCCTTCCAGCCGCCGCTGATCGCCGGCGAAGGGGTGCCGATGACCACGGATGCCGTGCCCAGGCGGTCCGTGAAGGCCTCGGTGAGGAGCCGGGAGGCGAGCATCGCCCGGTCGTTGTGGTCTCCGGCACGGGCGGCGAAGTGAGTGAGAGCGATCGACATGCGGCCAGGTTAGAAATCGACGAAGTGGAGGCGCAATCGGCGAAAAGGCAGCACTTCGTGGCATCCATCATCGATATGCGAACCGGAAGTAGGCTGAGTGTGTGATCGACGACCTGGACCGCGAGATCCTCGCCCGACTGCGGGTGAACAGCCGGGCCCCGCTGGCTGCGCTCGCGCGCGACCTCCATGTGAACCGCGCCACGGTGTCCGCGCGCATCGATCGGCTGGCGGCCACCGGGGTGATCGAGGCGTTCACGATCCGGCTCACGGACGAGGTGGATCGCGACAGCATCCGCGGAGTGGTGCTCGTGGCATCCGAGCCCGCGCGCGGGCAGGACATCGTGCGAGGGATCCGTGGACTCCCCGAGGTCGAAGAACTGCACTCGACCCTGGGCGTCTGGGACCTCGTCGTTCACCTCCGCGCGAGCAGCATGGAGCGCTTCGACGACGCGCTCGAGCGCATCCGCGCGTTGCCCGGCGTGACGAGGACCGAGACGAGCCTGCTGTTCAACTCCCTGACGCGCGACCACTGAGCCCGGGAATGCGAAAGGGCCCGGATGCCATGGCATCCGGGCCCCGAAAGCGAAACGTCAGAGCGCTTCGATGATCTCGCGCATCAGCGACGCGGTCTCGGACGGCGTCTTGCCGACCTTGACGCCGGCGGCCTCGAGGGCCTCCTTCTTCGCCTGGGCGGTACCGGCCGAGCCGGAGACGATGGCGCCGGCGTGGCCCATGGTCTTGCCCTCGGGGGCGGTGAAGCCGGCGACGTAGCCGACGACGGGCTTGGTGACGTTCTCGGCGATGTAAGCGGCGGCGCGCTCCTCGGCGTCTCCACCGATCTCGCCGATCATGACGATGGCCTTGGTCTCGGGGTCGGCCTCGAACGCCGCGAGGGCATCGATGTGGGTGGTACCGATGACCGGGTCGCCGCCGATGCCGATGGCGGTCGAGAAGCCCAGGTCGCGCAGCTCGAACATCATCTGGTAGGTCAGGGTTCCCGACTTCGACACGAGGCCGATCGGGCCCTTGCCGGTGATGTTCGCGGGCGTGATGCCCACGAGCGCCTCGCCGGGGGTGATGATGCCGGGGCAGTTCGGGCCGATGATGCGGGTCTTCTCGCCCTTCGACTTCGCGTACGCCCAGGCCTCGGCGGTGTCGCCGACGGGCACGCCCTCGGTGATGACGACGAGGAGGGGGATCTCGGCGTCGATGGCCTCGACCATCGCGTCCTTCGTGAAGGCCGGGGGCACGAACGCGATCGACACGTCGGCGCCGGTCTCGCGGATGGCCTCTTCGACCGAGGCGAAGACGGGCAGCTCGACGTCGTTGCCGGCGGCATCCTTGTGCGTGACGGTGGTGCCGGCCTTGCGGGCGTTGACGCCACCGACGACCTGGGTGCCGGCCTTGAGCATGAGGGCGGTGTGCTTGGTGCCCTCGCCGCCGGTGATGCCCTGGACGATGACCTTGGAATCCTTGTTGAGGTAGATAGACATGTTCTCTTTTTCCGGTCCCTGAGCTTGTCGAAGGGTTACGCGTTGGCCAGTTCGGCGGCCTTGTCGGCGCCCTCGTCCATACCGGCGGCGAGGGTGACGAGCGGGTGGTTGGCGGCGGCGAGGATCTCGCGACCCTCCTCGACCTGGTTGCCGTCGAGGCGCACGACGAGCGGCTTGGTCGCGGTGTCGCCCAGGATCTCGAGGGCCTTCACGATGCCCTCGGCCACGGCGACGCACGAGGTGATGCCACCGAAGACGTTGACGAAGACGCTCTTGACCTGCTCGTCGCCGAGGATGACGTCGAGGCCGGCGGCCATGACGGTCGCCGAGGCGCCGCCACCGATGTCGAGGAAGTTGGCGGGCTTGACGCCGCCGTGCTTCTCGCCGGCGTACGCGACGACGTCGAGGGTCGACATAACGAGCCCCGCGCCGTTGCCGATGATGCCGACCTGGCCGTCGAGCTTGACGTAGTTGAGGTCGTGCTGCTTGGCCTTCGCCTCGAGCGGGTCGGCGGCGTCCTTGTCTTCGAGCGCCTCGTGGTCGGGGTGGCGGAAGCCGGCGTTCTCATCGAGCGAGACCTTGCCGTCGAGGGCGATGATGTCGCCGTCCTCGCTCTGGATGAGGGGGTTCACCTCGACGAGCGTGGCGTCCTCGCCCTTGTAGACGTTGAAGAGCTTGACGAAGACGTCAGCGACCTTGGGCGCCAGCTCGTCGTCGAACTTGGCGGCGCGAGCGATCTCGAGCGCCTTCTCGGGCGTGATGCCCTCGATCGGGTCGACCTCGATGCGCGCGAGGGCTTCGGGACGCTCGACGGCGAGCTCCTCGATCTCCATGCCGCCCTCAACGCTAGAGAGCGAGAGGTACGAGCGGTTCGAACGGTCGAGCAGCACCGAGAAGTAGAACTCCTTGGCGATGCGAGCGCCGGCCGCGACCATGACGCGCTTGACGACGTGGCCCTTGATGTCGAGGCCGAGGATGGCCTGCGCCGCCTCGAAGGCCTCGTCGGGGTTCTTGGCGACCTTCACGCCGCCGGCCTTGCCGCGGCCTCCGGTCTTGACCTGAGCCTTGACGACGACGACGCCACCGAGCTTCTCCGCGGCCGCCTTCGCCTCCTCAGGGGTGTCGGCGATGATGCCGGCGAGCACCGGCACCTCGTACTTCTCAAAAAGATCACGTGCCTGGTACTCGTAGAGATCCACGGACAATCCTTCGCTGGGCGATCGGTGGTGGGAGGAGGCAAAAGTCTCTCGATATCAAGAGATCTGCGCCAATCGATAAGCCTACTAGACAGGTCCGCCGCCCCCGACCCCAGCCCGTCCGAACGGAGGGGGTCCCGGATGCCGGGACCCCCTCTGTTCGCTCCGGATCAGGCTCAGGAGTCGCGGCGCGGCGCAGCCCCGAGGCGGATGCGACGCACGTTGAGCCAGTAGAAGACCGGGGTCATCAGGACCACGATGGCCGACATCGCGATGACGATGACAAGTGTCTGGTGCTGACCGAGCAGCGCGAAGACGAGGTAGCCGAGGCTGGAGGCGAGGGCCATGACGAAGCTGTTGAGCCAGATGCGGCCCTTGCTGGGGGGTGCTGCGGGGGTGGACACGGGTTCTCCTTCGGTGAGGTGTCGTCGGTCCGCGCGGGTGCGGGTCGACATGTGGGGTCAGGCGAGCGAGGTCAGCGCGGGGAGAAAGCGGCGAGGAGCCGATCGGGATGCCGATCGAGGTAGTCCCCGCTGACCCTGATCGCCACGACGGCACCGACCACGGCCAGCACCAGCGCGGCGAGGAGCACCAGGTCCACCGGGAGGAACGCCTGGACCAAAGAGCTCAGCCATCCGGCCGCGAGAACGAGGCCGATGGCGGCACCCGACGCGCCGAGCGCGCGCACCACCAGCGTGCTGCGGTCCCCCTGCGGAGCCTCCTGGTCGTACGCGTTCCGCGAGCTCGAGACCGCGCCGACGGCGAAAGACAGGGCCAGAGCGGCGAGCGCGGAGATGAGCGCGGTCGGAATCTGGTCGGCGGTCCCGCTCGCGATTCCGAGACCGATGGTGACCGCGGCCACCGCGGGAACGAGGAACAGCGATACGGCCAGCATCTTGCCCCGCAGCACGGAGGCGAGCGACGCACCGGTCTGTACGGTCAGTTCGATCCCCCGCCCATCCCAGGCGAAGAGGTTCAGCAGCACGCCCGACGCCATCGCCACGGTTCCGATGGCCGCGGCGAACGGGAGCCCCGTCGTATGCACCTGCGCCACAGCGAACATCACGCCGACGACGGGGCCGACAATGAGGAACTGTGCGGCACGCGGCGCCCGGAAGAAGTAGTAGCGCAACTGCTGGCTCGCCGCCCCGAGGGCCGCACCGGCCGAGAACGGGCGCAGCACCGGCGGCACGAGCGGCAGCTCGCGCGCCGAACGGTGATGGGGGGATGCCACGGCACGAGCCGTGTGGCCCTTCACATGCCGCCGCAGCGCGACACCCCAGAGCAAAAGGGCGAGCGCGATCGTCACGACCACGATCCCGAACCGCGCGAGGGCACCGGGCAGGTCGCCCGCATCGAGGACGTAGCCGACGGCCGCTGCCGCCCCGGGAGGCGTCCAGGTCAAGATCGTGACGAAGATCGCCCCCGCGTTCTCGGCCACCCCCAGGATCGGAGCGAACACGTGCGGCAGAACGTAGATCGAGACCACCACGAGGCCCGAGAGGACGACGGCCAGATCGCGTCCGCGTCGTGCCGACAGCGCTTCCGCGAACAGGGCGCGCACGGCGTACGACGTCGCCACGCACATCACGGTGAACAGCAGCCCGGCCGCAACCGCGGCGAGCCGGCTGGCCACATCGACGTGGATCTGCGCGACGCCGCCGATCGCGGTGAGGAACGTCGCGGCCGCCGTGGGCGAGAACAGTCCGCCGAGGAGCAGGCCGCTCACCTGTTGGGTCCTGCTGAGCGGGTACTGCTCGAGAACCGTGGGGTCGATGATGTTCGCGATCGGCAGCGGGGTGGTGATGGGGAGCACGGCCCACCCGACGAACAGCGCCACGAACAGCAGGAGCACGAGAAGATCGCCGAACGCCTCGAGACCGGAGTCGAGCGTCGCCACGAGCGCTCCGCCGCACAGCCCCACCAGGATGCCGAGCGCCCAGCCGAGCGCGAAGGTGGCGATGCCGAGAGCGGAGGCGCGCGCGCCCCCGATCTGGATCGCGAGCCTCAGGCGGGCGAGGACGAGAGCCATGCGAGATCCCCCTCCGCGAGGTCGCGGCCGCCGACGATATCGACGAACGCCTCCTCCAACGAACCGTGGGGCGCGAGTTCGGCCACGGTGCCCTCGGCGACGAGGGTGCCCTTGGCGATGATGGCCACGCGGTCGCACAGCTTCTGCACCACGTCGAGAACGTGGCTCGAGAAGACGACGGTGCCGCCGCCCTGGCGGAAGCGCTGCAGCATCTGCTCCATGACCTGCGTGTTGACGGGGTCCAAGGCGCCGAACGGCTCGTCGAGGATCAGCACGCGCGGACTGTGCAGCATCGCGACGGCGAGGCCGACGCGCTTGGTCATCCCGAGCGAGAAGTCGGCAATGGGCCGCCCCGCGTCGGCTTCCAGGTCGAGCACGCGAAGCAGATCGTCGCCGCGGCTGCGAATGTCGGCGGATGCCATTCCGCGCAGCATTCCCGCGTAATCGAGCATTTCGCGTGCGGTGAGGCGTCCGAACAGCGGCGGATTGTCGGCGACATATCCGAGAAGGGCCTTCGCGTGCCGGGGGTTGGGCCACACCGAGACTCCCGCGACCTCGATCGTGCCGGCATCCGGCTCGAGCAGCCCGGTGATCATCCGGATCGACGTGGTCTTGCCCGCGCCGTTCGGACCGGCGATGCCGTAGAACGAACCCTGCGGAATGGTGAGGTTCAGACCGTCGACGCTGGTCACGTCGCCGAACTTCTTCATCACACCCGCAACCTGAATAGCCCCTGTCATATTGCTGAGAATAGGGGAAGAATGCGGTGCGATTGTGACGTTCTGCCGAACTACTTCCACATTTCGCCGCTGTTCCTGTTGTCCGGATACAACAACACTGAGCACGAGCTGGCCTACGTGCGAAGAAGCCACCGCCGGCGACTCGTCACTCGCCCGAACCTGTCTTCACCCCGCACCAGGCGATCGCGCCCCTCCTTCGACGGACGGCACGCCGAATCACGGCAGTCGTCGTCGTTCAGTGCTCGGCAATCCGCCGCGCGGAGATGGAGCGCCGCCCGAACCACGCGAACGCGATGAGCACGAGCGCCCCGCCCGAGAGCAGCCCGTCTGCAATGCCGGCCAGCAGCAAGAAAATCATGAGCACGAGAGTCACCACGCACATCACGACGGTCAACGCGAGACCCATAGTCGATCGCACAACACGCCTATGCCCCCGAGGAGTCGCAGAACGCCGAAGATTCCGCTCATGACCATCAGCAGGGAGAGATTGTCCTGAAAGTAGGGCAGCGCGAAGTGGAAGCGCTCGCCGACGTCGGCCTGGCCGACGCCCAGCAAGACGAGGACGGGGAGCGCGAGCAACGCGCCGATCTCCATCACCACTGCCTGCCCGATCACGAGCCACGCAGCGACGCGGTACCGCCAGCCCAAGGCGGCGCGCGGCAGAGTAGTCGACATGTCCGCATGATAGAGGGCGTATGGTTCCTCGCTCACGCCATATCCGTCTCAGAGTCCCGATCCGCACGGCCGTGGCAGCCATGCTTCACCTCCGAGTTCCTCACGGCTCGAGCCGCCACGTGACTCACACCGGCGGCGACCGCCGAGGGTCCTGCTGTGGAGCGCTTCCGCCGAGGCTCAGATCCAGCCTCGCTCCCGCGCGTGGATCGTCGCCTGCTGCCGGCTCGCCAGCCCGAGCTTCCCGAGCACCGATGAGACGTGGTTGCGCACGGTCCCGGCCGAAAGGTGCAGTGCCGAAGCGATCTCGGCCACCGTCTCCCCGCGCGCGCCCGCCCGCAGCACGTCGAGTTCGCGGTCGGTGAGCGGGCTCCGTTCGTCACTCAGCGCGTCGGCGGCGATCTCGGGGTCGACGTAGCGTCGCCCGGCGGCGACCTCGCGGATGACCGCGGCCACGTCATCCGCGGGCCGTGATTTCGGTAGGAAGCCGTCGACCCCCGCACCGAGCGCGCGCCGCAGCACGCCGGGACGCGCGTGACGCGTGACGATCACGCACCGCGACGGCACACGCCGCAGGATCCGCGCTGCCGTGTCGACGCCGTCGAGCCCGGGCATCTCGAGGTCGAGCAGGCACACGTCGGGGCGCAGCCGTTCGGCCTCGGCGATCGCGCTCTCGCCGTCGCGGCACTCCCCCACCACTTCGAGATCGGGCTCGAGCCGCAGCAGCGCGGCGAGCGCCGTACGGATCATGTCCTCGTCATCGGCGATGAGCACGCGGATCATGCCGGCACCTCCTCGGGCACGCGAACGGTGATTCGGAACAGATCGCCCGCGTGGGCGGCATCCACTGTTCCGCCGACGCGCCGGACGCGCTCGGCGATTCCCGACAGCCCCGCGCCGTCTCCGACCGGAGACGCTGCGGCGCGCGCGTCGTTCTCGACGATCAGCACCCACGACCCCTGGTGTCGAGCGAGGGAGAGGGATGCCGAGACCCCACCACCGTGCTTGAGCACGTTCGTCGTCGACTCGCGGATCACCGGCCCCAGCACGTCAGCGGGGGCGCGGCCGGCCTCGGTGTCGACGAGAAGCTCGACGGTGAGACCCGCCGCGCGGAGCAGATCGGCGGCGTTGGCGAGCTCGTCGGGAAGGGGTACCCCGCGGAAGCGGGCCGCGAGGTCGCGGGTCCCGCGCCGCGCGTCGTCGACGCTCGCGCGGGCTGCCCGCACCTGCTCCACAGCCGCCTCGGGATCGCGTCCCATCATCTTCTCGGCGAGCTCGAGCTGCAGCGCGATCACCTGGAGGTGGTGTCCCTGCAGGTCGTGGAGATCGCTCGCGAGGCGCAGGCGTTCCTGCGCGGCGGCGAGACGACCCTCCGCACGACGGGCGCGATCGAGCTCACGCACGATGTCCCACCACCACAGCGAGGTCGCGGTCAACGGCGGCAGCATCGCGATGAAGATGCCCATCCCGAGGATCTGGGCGACGTACCCGCCCGGGTTGAGGCGAGTGGCCTCGATCACCCAGGCGGCGATGATCACGACGGTCAGCAGCACGACGAGACGAAGGCGGATACCCGCGCGCCACCGCACGAGGCACAGGGCCTGGGCGACGAGCACGGCACCGAGCAGCAGGGAGCCCGCCGCCGCTCCGGCGAGCGCAGCCGACACCACTCCGGCCAGCACCCAGGGCCACACCGGGCGCCGGGCGCTGGGATCGCCGTCGTCGAGCGGCTCGCGCCGGTAGTGAAGAAGCAGCAGGATCGCGGATGCCACCGACCCGCCCGCCCCGACCAGGTACAGCACCGTGATCCACACCGGCTCGTTCAGGACGAGGACGAGTGCCCAGATCACCAGGCCGAAGACGTGCAGCATCATGATCGAGACGACCGTGTACCACCACGTCACGCGGACGTCGCGGGCGTAGGCGGCGGCGGGGGAAGTGCTCACCCCGGCCACTGTACGGCCGTGACATTCGTCATGGGTGGGGCGCAACATCCTCCCGATTCACCGTGACACCGTGACACTGCCGCCGGAGGGCCGCTCTCGCTGGGATGGAATCACCGCGGAACACGCCGCGGTCTCATCCCCCAGGAGCAGCCATGTCGAACCCCGTCTCCGACCTCGTCCTCGGTTTCCAGAACCTCGTCGCCGAGGTTCCCGACCTCGTCCAGCCCCTCGTCGTCGCGCTGGCAGGCGCCGTGCCCTTCATCGAGGGCGAGGGGGCTGCCGCGATCGGCATCATCGGCGGCATCCCGCCGATCGTCGCCGCTCTCGCCGGAGCCGTCGGCAACCTGATCTGCGTCGCCATCGTCGTGCTCGCGACCTCGCGTGTGCGCACCGCCGTGACCACGCGGCGGGGCGGCGCCGAGAAGCCCGTCACCGCGCGCCGCGAGAAGTTCGAGCGGGCGTACCACCGCTATGGAACGCCCGGCGTGAGCCTGCTCGGCCCCCTGCTGCTGCCCACGCAGTTCACGGCCGCGGCCCTCACCTCGACCGGTGTCCCGCCGATGCGTGTGCTCGCGTGGCAGGCCGCGGCGATCGCCCTGTGGACGACGGTGATCACGCTGATCATCACGGGAGTCATCCGCGCGGTGGCGTGAGCCCGGGAGGGCGGGCCGCGGACCCAGGTCGCGGTCGTATCCCCGCGAGGACGCACCCGTTTGTCGAGGACGCACCGGATGGGCCCCGAACGGGGGCGTCCTCGCCGAACGGGTGCGTCCTCGCCGAACGGAGGCGTCCCGAGCGAACGGAGGCGTCCCGAGCGAACGGGCACGGCGGCGTCGGTGGGGCCGCACCCGGTCAGCACCTCGAGACCGCACCCGGGTCAGCTCAGCTTCGCCTGCAACTGCTCCATCGTGGCGATCTCCGTCATCTGGGTCTCGACGATGCTCCTCGCGAGCGAGACGGCCGCGGTGTTCGACCCCGCTTCGATCTCCTCTTGCGCCATGTCGACGGCGCCGCGGTGGTGCTGGATCATCTGAGACAGGAACAATCGCTCGGCCTCATCACCCGACGCCTTCTCCAGAGCCGTGATGTCGTCCGCGTTCATCATGCCGTCGCCATGGTGCATCGATCCCGCGTTCGAGGCATCCACTCCCCAGCCCTCCAGCCACCCCTGCATCTTGTCGATCTCGGGCTGCTGGGCGGCCTTGATGTCCTCCGCCAGCGCCGTCACGCGTTCGTCGATGCCGTCCTTCGCGAGCAGAGTGTCCGACATTTCCACGGCCTGCGCGTGATGAGGAATCATCATGCTCGCGAACATGACATCAGCGTCGTTCCGATCGCTCGACGCGGGCGGTGCGCTGTGATCGCCGTGGTCCATGCCCGACATCGAGCTCCCCGTGCCGGCGCATCCGGCGATCGCGAGCAGCAGAGCGAGCGTGGCGCCGGCCATCGACGCGGAACGGATTCTCATCGGGGCGTCCTCCTGGTGGCTGATGAAGCGGTGTCGGCCTCAGGGTACTGAGGCGCGCGAAGCACTGCCCACCGTGGCGATCAGGTCAGCCCCAGAAGTCGCGGTGCGGCTCCGCAGCCTCTTCCTGCAGGTGCGGCCCGGACACGACGGTGTCCCGTCCGCCGTGCGCGAAGACGTCGCGCGAGGGCAGATCGAGGGCCGCACCGTCGTCCTCGGGTCCGGCGAGCGCGATGAGCCCCGTCCCCGAGAGCGCGTAGATCACGCGGCCGATCCCCGCCCAGAAGATCGCACCACAGCACATCGCGCAGGGTTCGCACGAGGTGAAGAGAGTGGATGCCGGCAGCTCAGCGGCATCCACCTCCTTCCACACGCGGCGCACGAGGTTCGTCTCCGCGTGGCCGGTGACGTCACGGTCGGTGAGCACGGTGTTCTCGGCTTCGATGACGCGGCCGTCGCCGGTGACCAGGAGCGCGCCGAACGGGTGGTTGCCGTGATCGCGAGCGAGCTGGGAGAGCTCGATCGCTCGGCGGAGGTGGGCGAGGTCGGTCGTGTCGAGGGTGTCGGCCATGAGTCGATGATGGCGGGTCGCGACGCTCATAGCACTCCCATAGCTTCTCTTGGCCGCGGGTAGGGCGCTCTTTGGCCGCGAACAGGGATCGGCGTCTTCTCTGGTGCCATGGACCCCGAGCAGAGCACCCCCGACACCGCCCCGGGCAACGCGGCCGACCTGGCCTCGCACCCGGGGGCCTCGCACCCACAGACCTCGCGCGCACAGACCTCGCGCGCACGCGCCCCGCGCCGCCGCGTCGCCCGGCGCGCCTTCCTCACGGGCGGCCTGAGTCTCGTGCTCGTGGCGGGCGGGGTCACGTGGTGGGCGGCCGACCGATTCCTCATCCCGCACGTCGAGGTGACCGACGTCGCGGCCTACGAAGCCGAGCACGCGGCCGTGGTCACCACCACCACACCCGAACCGGAGGCGACCACCCTCACCGACACGAGCTACAGCAACGGCTCCACCTCGGTGACCCTGTCGACGGTCACGACCGACGCCCTCACCTCTTACGTCGCCGACGTCGTGCTCGGCGATGCCACCGATCTGCGGTCGGCTTTCGCGAACAACCAGTTCGGCGAGAACATCACGCAGACCACGAGCGAGATCGCCGCCGACAACGCCGCGGTGTTCGCGATCAACGGTGCGGCGGGCGTCCCTGACCGTCACGATCAGGATGCCGCGGACCAGGGGCGTTCCCGGGTTCGCGGCATCCTTCGCGAGCAGGGGCGGGCTCCCGGCAGCTCCGTCACACCCCGGGCCGTACATCTCACCGCATGACCTGCGCCCGCCCGACGTTCGCCGAGATCTCCGAGTGGGTCACCGATTACGAGAAGCAAGATCGCGTCGCCCACGCGACCGTGCACGTCCTCCCCCAGGAAGACCCCGCGCATCTCGAGTCGGGAATCGTCGCGGTCCATTTGAATCACGGCCCCACCTCGATTTACCGCGACCTCGACTGCGACCCGAAGTGGACGGCCGCCCTCACGGAGCGATCCGGCGCGTTCCCGCTCTCGGGCGGACACCTCATCGCCCTCGGCGAGGAGCTTCTGACGACCGGGCGACTCAGCGAGTACCTGCACTCGCGGACGAACTGACCCCCGCCGCCCACGAAGCAGCTGCGCACCACCGATCCGCTCGCGGTGACGCCGAAGACCGTCCCGTTCCACAAACGGGTTCTGCGTCACGACGGGCCAGCCAGCCGTGCGACCACGTCGGCCAGCTCGCCGACGGGTAGCGTCCCGTCCAGTTCGAGTGTCGCGCTCCGCCGGAGGAGCGGCTCGACCGCCGTGACGTAGGCGAGGATCTCCTGCTGCTGTGCCGCGGTGTGACCGTACGGATTGTTCGCGCGAGCACGCACCCGTTCGAGGAGAACCTCCGCGGGGGCGCTCAGCAGCACGACGTGCTCGAAACGGTCGCAGAAGGAGCCTTGGTTCTCGCTCGTCCCCGAAACCACGACCGTCGACTCCGCGGCCAGCAGTGCGGTCATGCGGTCGACATCCCACGGACCGCCGTTGCCGTCGGTCCATCCGTCGTAGTCGGTGTCGACGGTGCGATATCCGCGCGCGGCCAGCTCGCCGAGCACCGTCGACTTCCCCGCGCCCGACATTCCGGTGATCAGGACCCTCGCCATGCCGTCACGCTACCCGGGTGAGATGGTCCCTGCGGGTTCGCTGGCATACTCGGCATCCCGGCGCTTCGCCGCTGAGGGAGAGCAAGTACGCGACGCCCAGCCACTTGATCGTTTGGAACGCGATCGCTCGCGGCTCGCACGACGAGAAAAGGGGGTCACCGCCCGACCTCTAGGGTTGACAGTCATGGATCTCGAGCGCCGCGCGCGAACCCTGACCGACCCCGACGCCCCCTCCTTCCATCTCTCTGCCCCGTACGGGCGGATCAACGACCCCAATGGGCTCATCGTGGTGGATGGTGTGGCACACGCGTTCTACCAGTGGGGACCGTCGTTTCCCGATCGTGCCGGCATCGGGTGGGGACATGCCTCCTCGAGCGACCTGATCCGGTGGACCCACCACGGCATGGCCTTCGAACCGGATGCCGACTACGACCGCGACGGCTGCTACTCGGGGTCAGCGATTCCCGCCGACACGGGTGCCGACTTCTTGTACACCGGCAACGTCAAGCACCCCGACGGCACCCGCGAAGCCCACCAGGTGCACGTGCACACCGACGACTTCGTCACGTTCACGAAGAACGTCAACGGCCCGGTCGTGCCCGACGCCGCCCGCCCCCCGGGGCACACGGCGCACTTCCGCGACCCGATGGTCTACGCGTGCGACGGCGGGCGTCTGCGGATGTGCATCGGCGTCCAACGAACCGACGAGACCGGTGCCGTGCTGCTGTACAGCGCCGAGTCGGCGGCCGGCCCGTGGCGCTTCGACGGTGAGCTCGCGGTGGACGGGCTCGACGCGGCATCCGCGGGGTACATGTGGGAATGCCCGAACATCTTCCGGCTGACCGACGAAGAGACGGGGTTCGAACACGACGTGCTCGTGATCTGCCCCCAGGGCGCGACCGACCCCGCGATCAATCCGTTCGGCGTCGCGGACGTCTGCGGGTACGTCGTGGGCCGTCTCGAGGGAACCCACCTTCGCGACACGACCGGATTCCGGCTGCTCGACGCCGGCTTCGAGTTCTACGCACCGCAGGTCTTCGCGGGGCGCGGCACCACCCGCGATGCTCTGCTGCTGTCGTGGGCGGGCATGCCTGCCGAAGACGATCAGCCCTCGCGAGCCCACGACTGGGTGCACACGCTGTCGGCACCGAGACGCCTCACGCTGCGCGGCGGCGTGCTTCACCAGGCACCCGCCGTCGACCGCGCGGACTTCGGCGTCACGATCCCGCTGGACTCAGCCGCCCTCGAAGGGGACGAGAGCCTCGCCCTCCCCGTGCCCGGCGATGCGCGGACGAGCTGGCTCACCCTCCGCGTGCGCATCGCGGACGGCGCGCAGGCCCGTCTGCGGATCGGACCGGACGCTGCCCCCCTCACCGTCGATCTCGACGCCGACGCCCTGACCGTCGATCGCTCGGCCACGCGCTACGTCGACGGCGGGGCTCGACGCGAGGTCGCCCTCCCCGCCCCGGCGGGCGCTGTCCGCACCATCGACCTGCTGATCGACCGGTCGGTCGTCGAGGTGATCGTCGACGGCACGGTGGCATTCACCGCGCGGGCTTTCTTCGCGCCGGGGCCGGTCGCCGTGACGTTGAAGGCCGTCGGCGGCGGGGTGACCCTCGTCGAGGGCGAGTCGTCGGCGTTCTCCGCGCACTGAGCGTCACATACGTCGCCCATTTGGGCGGAGCCGGGTCAGCACCCTACTATGTCAAACGTTTGACAGAGTGTGTCAATCGGTCCTCCCCTTCACCGCCGTCGACCTTCAGGACTTCCCGATGCAGCACGACCTCGTCGCCCGCTCCGTTCTCACCGCGCTCGGTGGACCCGAGAACATCCAGGTGGCCGCGCACTGCGCGACCCGACTGCGGATCGTGACGGTCGACAAGACCAAGATCCATCAGGCGGCGCTGGATGCCGATCCCGACGTGAAGGGCACGTTCGAGGCGGGCGGGCAGTTCCAGATCATCATCGGCCCGGGCGACGTGGACAAGGTCTACGAGGAGCTCGTCGCGCTGTCGGGCGTGCGGGCCGCGTCGAAGGACGAGGTCAAACAGGTCGCCGGCCAAGGCGGCAACGTCGTCGTGCGGTTCATCAAGATGCTGTCCGACATCTTCGTGCCGGTCCTCCCGGCGCTGATCGCCGGCGGCCTCCTGATGGCGCTCAACAACGTGCTGACGGCGCCGGGCTTGTTCGGCCCCGATGCGGTGACCACGACGCTGCCGTGGCTGGCCGACCCCGCCGCGCTCATCAACCTCCTGGCATCGGCCGCCTTCGCGTTCCTTCCGGTGCTCGTGGCCTTCTCCGCGGGTCAGCGGTTCGGCGCGAACCCCTACCTGTCCGCGGCCCTGGGGGCTGCGATGGTCACCCCGTCGCTGGTGAACGGTTACTCGGTCGCGCAGGCGATCGCCGACGGAACCATGACCTACTGGAACATCCTCGGCTTCGACGTCGCACAGGCCGGGTACCAGGGCACCGTCATCCCCGTCCTCGCGGTCGTCTACCTGCTCTCGTTGTGCGAGAAGCTGCTGCGCCGCGTGCTCAAGGGGACGTTCGACTTCCTCTTCACGCCGATGATCGCGCTGCTCGTGACCGGCATGGCGACCTTCGTCGTGGTGGGTCCCGCGATGCGCTGGGTCAGCGACGCCATCACTTTCGGCCTGTCCTGGGTGTACGACAGCTTCGGCTTCGTCGGCGGTGCGCTGTTCGGACTCGCCTACTCCCCCATCGTCGTCACAGGGCTCCACCAGAGCTTCCCCGCGGTCGAGCTCAGCCTCATCGCGCAGGGCGGCTCGTTCATCTTCGCGATCGCCTCGATGGCCAACATCGCGCAGGGCGCCGCGTGCCTCGCCGTCTTCCTCTTGGTTCGCCGCGGCTCCAAGCTCCGGGCGATGGCGGGTGCCTCGAGTCTCTCGGCCCTCCTCGGGATCACCGAGCCCGCGATCTTCGGCGTCAACCTGCGCTTGCAATTCCCCTTCTTCATCGGCATGGGTGCCGCGGCCGTCGCCGGC
This sequence comes from Microbacterium sp. NPDC086615, assembly GCF_040686055.1. Classification (NCBI taxonomy): domain Bacteria; kingdom Bacillati; phylum Actinomycetota; class Actinomycetes; order Micrococcales; family Microbacteriaceae; genus Microbacterium; species Microbacterium sp. NPDC086615. The sequence goes on along the minus strand of NZ_JBFBJJ010000010.1, from coordinate 105,798 downwards.
GGCTTCATCAGCGCTCTCGGTGTGAAGGCGATCTCCCTGGGTGCCGCGGGTCTCATCGGTTTCGTCTCGATCCAGCCCTCGTCGATCCCGCTCTTCCTCCTGTGCGCGCTGATCAGCTTCGTGCTGTCGTTCGGCGCCACCCTTGGCTACGGCCGCTGGCGCGTCGCCCGTGGGCGCTCGCTCGACCCGACCGAGGGCGTGGCACCGCTCGACGCGTCGGCGGCCGTCGACTCACCCGACGTCAGCATCGACGTCGCCGCCACCAGCGCCACCGACCCCGTGGCATCCGATCTGCCCGATGCACGCATCGACATCGTCTCGCCCGCGCGGGGCCGGCTGATCCCGCTCTCGGAGGTGCCCGACCCGATGTTCTCGGGCGGCGTGCTCGGCGGCGGCGTGGCCGTGGTGCCGAGCGACGGCGATGTCACCGCACCGGTCGCCGGCGTGCTGACCGCGGTGTTCCCGACCGGCCACGCCTACGGCATCACGACCGACGACGGCATCGAGGTGCTGGTGCACATCGGCATCGACACCGTCAACCTGAAGGGCGAGCACTTCACCGCCCTGGTCGCCGCGGGCGAGCGCGTCGAGGTGGGCACCCCGCTGGCACGGGTCGACTGGGCGGCCGTCCGCGCCGCCGGGTACGAGATCACGACGCCGATCGTCATCACCAACTCCGACAGCTTCGAGGTCGTCGACTCCGTCGAGGCGGCGGACGTCGCACCCGGAGACCCGATCTTCCACGTGCACCGGAACCCCGTCGCTCCGCACGCCTGATCCGGCGCGGTCGTCGCGGCGCGCCCCTGCCGGTCGCGCCGCGGCTACCGCACGGTCTCGCCGCGGCGGAGCGTCACCGGCAGCACCGTCTCGGCCGGGACATCGCCGTCGGGTGACTCGATGCGCTGCATGAGCAGCCTGACCGACTCGTCCGCCAGCCGATCCACGGGCTGCAGCACCGTGGTCAGGGTCGGAGCGAGATGTCGAACGGCCGCCGATCCGTCGTACCCGACCACTCCGAAGTCGTCGGGAACCCGAACGCCCCGCGTGCGCGCCCATTCCACAGCCATCAGGGCGCTGACGTCGTCGGTGCAGAACGCGGCGTCGTAGCCGCCCTCGTCGAGGGCGCTCTCGATGAGAGCTCGCCTCTCGTCGAGGCTCGACCCGAAGCCGTACGCCAGCAACGACTCCGTCAGTCCGTGCGCGCCCACGACCTCGCGGTAGCCCGACCGGCGCGCCGAGCCGAGGTCGTCGCGAGGTGTGACGAAGAGGATGCGCCGGTACCCGGCATCCACCAGCAGGCGAGTCGCGAGAGAGGCACCCGCACGGTTGTCGCTTCGGACATCCGGGATGCCGGGACCCAGTCGCCGATCGAGAGCGACGATCGGAAGCCCGGCCGTGCGGTACAAGCCGACGTCGTCATTGTGGGTGGAGGTGATGACCCCGGCGACCTGGTGCGCGAGGAGCAGTTCGAGCGACGCCGTTTCGCGCTCGACGCTGCGCAGACTGTCACAGAGGAGGGTCCGATACCCCCGATCGGCGAGGTTCGCCTCGACCGCGGCGGCGAACTCGCCGAAGAAGGGGTCGGCGACCGTCGGAACGATCAGCCCCACGACCCGCGTCCCCCGGCCGAGAAGAGAGCGGGCCACCTCGTTCGGCCGGTACCCGAGTTCGGCGATGGCCCGGTGGACATCGGCGCGGACTCTGTCGCTGAGGTAGCCGCGGTCGTTCAACACCCGCGACACCGTGGTCACCGAGACACCGGCGCGGGCCGCCACATCGGCAAGGGTCGGACGCGACACATACCCTCCCCGGACGGATCAGCCCGTCGCACGGACCGGTTCTCAGCCTAAACGGCCGGGAGCAGCCCCCGTTCGGCGAAGACCTTCTTCGCCGTGGGTGTCGTGTTCCACGGCATCGCGGTGATCACCGCGGCCACCCTGGCCATGACGCTGCGCAACCGCTGACGGCGGGACCGCGCGACGGCGACGGAGCTTCGAGGCCGGTGGATGCCGCTGCGACGCGCCGATTCACGCGCGTCGCGCGTCGTCATAGGCGCTTCTCGCAGCGAGGATGACCTCGATGTTCTGGTTCCGCACGCTGCTGCACACCGCAGGACGCCTCGTGGCTACGTACCCGGGCACGGCGAAATGGATGCTGATGCACGGGCCGACCGTGACCGCCGCTCTCCCCATCCTCGAGGCGGGCACGGCTGTCCTGTCCGAGAGCGGCTTCGGAGCGCGCACCAGTTTCGCCTACGCCGCCCTCTTCAACAACGCCATGCTCACCGTCTCGCTCAACGACGATCGCCTGCAGCACGAGGGCGACGGCCCCCGCGACCACGCGACCATGATGGACGAGTTCCGCAGGATGCCGACGGCATCCCCTCACGCCCACGATCTCGGGCGGGAGATCATCGGCCCCTTCGCCGAGGGCGGGCAGACGGCCGTGCAGACGCGGTGGGCGTACTACGACTTCGTCGTCGACACCACGATCGCCGGACTCGACGCGAGCCTCCGCCCGACCGCCGGGTGAGTGGGAACGCGGATGCCGTTGCACCCACGCCAGCGCGTCGACGCATGCCCCGCGCGGCTCCCACGAAAGGACGTCCTATGACCATCGAACCCGGCATCTACGAGCACTTCAAGGGTCAGCGCTACGAGGTGTTCGGCACCGCGAGGCATTCCGAGACCGAGGAGGTCTTCGTCTCGTACCGCAAGCTCTACGACGATTACTCGTACTGGGTGCGTCCGGTGGAGATGTTCACGGGCGCCGTCGAGCGGGATGGGTACTCGGGGCCGAGGTTCCGCCGCATCGTGTAGCTCTCGACTTGCCGATGGGGCGGGCGCGGAACTCGGTATGTACGCGGGGTCGTGCGACCTCTGTCGAGAGATCAGCGAGCTTCGAAAGCGAGCCGTCCGGCGAGCAGAACATACGTCGCCGCGAACGTGCGGCGAAGCCACGCCATGACCTTCGGGTGCGTGATGACCTGGTTGCGCATCGTCGCGGCGAAGACGCCGTAGAGCGCGAACACGACGAACGTCAGCGCCATGAACACGAGGCTGAGCGAGACCATGTGCCAGGTGCCGTTGGCTTCGCCCGCAGGAACGAACTGCGGGAGGAAGGCGAAGAAGAAGATCGGATCCACCTTCTGAGACATTCGCGTGCAGCACCGCTTCACCTCCACGCCGGACGGCTTCACCTGCTCAGACGGCGATGCCGTTCCCGGCGGCGCAAGACCGTCAATGTGGCCACCGCAGCCACGAACATCAGAGCCATGACCGGGACGCCCCATTCCGCATGCACTCCGAGTCGACCAGCGTTCCGGAAGCCTTCGAAGAGAGGAAGGCCCAAGAGGTCGACAGGCATCACGACATCGCCCGCCGCGTAGCGCGCAGACTCAGCCGCAAAGAAGAACGCGGCGGTCGTCGCAGCAAGCACAAGGACTGCGGTGGCGGCCGCAATGGTCGCGACCGCGATCGTCATTGGGCCGGGGTTGCGTCTTGCGCTGACTGACGTCATTGGCTTCGTCCTTTCGGGTTTCGTGCGCACCATTGCACACCCAGAAGCACGTAGGCATGCCATTACTCGAGAAACTTCACCCCGCACCCACCAGGCCGCCGCGCCGAGCACCGACTCGGCCGACTCATGACGTGGCGAGAGTTGGATGCGCCGACGCCCGCTCCCTCTCAGCCGCCGTGAGCAACTGATCAACCTCCCCAGAGCCCTGTCGAGCCCCGACACCCTCGGCGTAGCATTCGAGTACGCCGGGTCCTCCGCGGCATCCGGTCCCTCCGTCACAACGAGCACTCGGGAGAAGCAATGGACACGATGGCCATGATGAAGTCGATGGACATGGGCGAGATGACCATGGACACGGATGCCATGCAGGAATGCATGCAGTCCCTGAACGCGTGCGCGATGGCCGCGGCGATGTGCGCCGGCAGCGACATGATGCACGGCCCCGAGATGGCGACGTGCTGCGCCATGTGCTCGAACATGGTCGAGATGGCTCAGGCGACGATGCACATGATGATGCGTCCGGCTGGCATGAACATGGACGTGATGAGCGCCATGATGACCGCCTGCATGACCATGGGCAAGGCCTGCGCCGCCGAGTGTCGCGCCCACGCCGACATGGACGAGATGTGCCGCTACTGCGCCATGGCCTGCGACGACATGGTCATGAAGTGCGAGGCCATGATGGCCTCGATGAGCGCGTAGTTCCGGTTCAGGCGACGCGAGCGGTCGTGATGACCGTCGCCGCGTTGAGGAGTTCCGCGACCGGGTGGTAGGCCACCGGCTCCCCCGCCGCGATGTCGACTGCGGGTCCCACGACCCGCAGTTCCACCGTCGCACCGTTCAGCAGGGCGACGGTGATCGTCGCGCCATCGGCGTCGACCACGAGACCGTCCCACCACGCGGAGGGGTTCGAGGCTGCCATGCAGCGCTGGATCGGGTGGACTGTCGACGAGATCGTGCGGGACATGGCTTCACCTGCCTTCGGAGGGGGTTGGTGAGATGAAGCTACGGGATGCCGTGGCGGTGGGCGATCTGGGACGTAGTGGGGCGTAACACCTCAGGTTCAGCTACAGACCGGGTTCTTCGATGTCCCCCGTCGAAGCTCTCGAGGAAGCCAACACGGCCGAGACCGCATCAGCGAATCGAGGTGCCCCGCCGCGCGCGAGCCGTTCCAGCAGTCCGTCTTTCGTGACTGGGGGTCTGCCCATCGCGCGCGCCTAATCTTCGATGAGCTGCACGGTCACGGTCACGCTGAGATCGAACTGCGACAGCAGGAAATCGTCGAGCCGCACGGCTTCCAGTCCGAGCGGCGCGAGCGCCGTCGTGGGAAAGTCGCGCACGTTCTCCGTCACGATGACATCTGCCCTCCCACGGATCGCGGCCGCGAGAACATGGCGGTCATTCGGGTCGAGCAGTTCGAGCCCCTCGACGAGCGGCTCCCATCCCGATACGCGCGCGTCTTCGAACGCCTCGTTCATGCTCCGAAACCGGCTGTAGAACCGGCTGGGATCGATGTCCGGATGGATCTCGCACAGAGCTCGCAGAGCCTCCTCCTCAACCGCCTCCGACCAGAGCGGACGAAAGGCTCCGCAATCAGCCATACGCAGAAGAGTGTCGCAAGGAGCGATGGGCACGAGAACGCACGCATCAAGGAATGCCGTGAAACGAGTCACTGGTCACTGCCTTCGTGCGCGCCGCAGTGCCTCTGCGTAGTCCGTCGCACTGGCTTCATAGAGGCCGTCGTCGTTCGCCTGACGGGTCATCTCGTCTAGACGGCTCCGCCGTTCCTCTCGCTTACGGTCGCGATACGCGAGCACGTCGTGAAGCCTCAGCCTGCGATGCCGGGACTCGCCGAGCCGCTCGAACGGAAGCTCGTGTTCGTCCAAGAGCCGCACCAGTGTGTTGCGACTGATCCCAAGGAGCGTCGCCGCCTGCTGGGTCGTGAGCTGGCGATCGATCGGCTCCAGGCTGACAGACGCACCCCGTTCCATCGCAGCGACAACACGCTTGAGCGCTTCGTACACAGGAAGCGGAAGAGGAACCTGCTCTCCGTCCGGGCCGACCAGCACGGCCGGAGCAGAATGCTGCTCCAAGAAGTTGGCCAGCCTCATCATCTCGTCGAGGTCATGCGGTGGCTCGACGACCTGTGCGTGACGGGACGAACGCGCATGCTCAGACATGAATCCATTATCGCGCAAATCGCCCAATTCGTTCAATACGCCCATCGCGCCCGTTCCATGCCGTGGACGGCGAACGCACCCTTCGCGCAGCCACGGCCCGCGTGCTCGCCCCTCCGCGCAGGGCGGCGATGATCACGGTGAAATTGCGAAGCGCGGAACCGCTCGGCGTCGTCATCCAGACCCTCGCGCGCCCACGAATTCACCCGCACAACACGTTCGTGGACGAGGGCCGCCGGATCGATACGTTCGTCTGCAGCGCCTTGCCCGAGGACGCTGTCGTACAAGCTCAACGTGAGCTCCTCATGCGTGTGATTCCTGCTCTGGTCGCGTTCGCCGCGTGTGCGATCACCATCGTCGTCGGAATCACTCTCTTCGGGAGCACGGTTCCGCCTGGGGCGTGCGAAGGAGTGGTGTACGACGCGTCGATCTGCGAGAGCGCGCGCCTTCGGCAGTCGCTCCTCGCCGCCATCTTGATCGGGTCGGCGCTGATCGCCGCGTCCGTCACCAGCGGCGCTCTGATCATCTCGACGGCTATGCGCGGGCGCCCCATCGCCGCCGAGGAGCCGTCGACAGACGGAACGTGATCAATGAGACTCGTTCTGTACGCAGCGGTGTCTAGCGCGACTCTCGCTCCCATCTTCCGGTGTTTTTGACATTCGGACGATGCATGTGGACCGCGCGGAGTCCGAAGAACCCGGCGTGAAGTCGACGCCACTCCGCCGACGCGGCCAGAGCAGCGGCGGCGTCTGGACGCTGATTACTGTGAGCGTGTGCCATCGTTACGCCCCCGGACGAACGCAGACCTCCCCGTTGTCGCGAGCTGGGTTCCCAACGCCGAGGCCCTCTTCGCGTTCGCCGGCCCGTGGGTGAACTGGCCTTTCCTGCCGAGCGACCTCGATGATCTGCACAAACGGCCCGGCGCGAGCGCGTGGATGCTGGACACGAGCGAGGGCGAACCCGTCGGCCACGTGCAGTTCACTCCGCTCGAGGATGCTCTGCGCATCGGCCGTCTGATCGTCGCTCCGAGCGTCCGCGGCCAGGGGTGGGGACGCCGCCTTCTTCTTCTCACCTTGGACTACGCACGCGCACAGGGCGTTTCGCGCGTGCAGTTGGGGGTCTTGGCATCCAATGCCCCAGCCCGCCGACTGTACGAATCGGTCGGATTCGTCGCCGACCCCGAGACTCTCGACGCCGCCATCGTGCTGATGGCCCGCAACATCTGAACCCACCCCCGAAAGGTCAGAAGATGCCCACCGCCGTCACGCTCATCCGTTCGAGCGCGCTCTCCGGCAGCGCGGAGTACGCCTACGCCGCCACCGCTCCCGCCGACGCGCGGCTGATCTTCCTCGCCGGTTCCTGCCCACTGAACCTCGACGGCACGACCGCAGGCGTCGGCGACTACGCCGCCCAGGCGGCGAAGTGTGTCGAGAACATGTCGATCGCGCTCCGCGAAGCCGGCGCGGAGATCACGGATGTCATCAGCACGCGAGTCCTCGTCGCCTCGACGCGCCAAGCCGACCTGGTGACGGCATGGGAGGTCGTCCGGGACGCCTTCGGTGAGCACGACGTTCCGAGCACGCTCCTCGGCGTCACCGTGCTCGGGTACGACGACCAGCTCGTCGAGATCGAGGCTGTTGCGGCGGTCGTCGACCCCGCTCCGCTCGACTGACGGCGCCGTGCCCGTCGAGGCCTCAGCATCAGGAGCGCACTCGGTCATCCGCCTCCGGGAATGCCACACTGACAACGTGGGGAATGGCGAAAGGGGCGATGGCCGCGGTCGGGCTACGGCTGGGGCTGGCTCGTCCTCAGCCTGGGCGCGCTGGTGGCGGGTGGCGCAACCGTCCTTTTCTACACCGTCTTTATCGGCGCAGAATGTCATCATTCGGGCACCAGCTGGGGCGGCAACAGGGCATTCTTCTGCCGCGACGTGATGGGTGGCTTCGTGGCTTCGTCGATGCCATGGGTGGTGCTCGCAGCGGTGAGTATCGCCGTCGTCGCCGGCCTTGTGGGCGGGACCATGACGGTGCTGCATCGCGGCCGACGGATGCGAGGCGCCTGGCTCACGTCAACGGCCATCGCCTACCTCCTCCTCACCGCTGGAGCGACCTGGGTCCCAAACTCCGGCTCCATCGACGCGGAACGCGTCTTCTCCGTCCTGCCGTTGACCGCGCCGATAGCCACCGGGCTCCTCATCGTCTGGGTGGGGATCACCGGCGGTCTCGGGGTGCTCGTGCTCACGGCGCGGCGTTTTCGCCAGGTTTCAGACGGCGTCGGGACGCGCGTGCCCTCGTGACGGGGGCGGAGTGCCCGCCCGCAGGCAGCGCCGGTGGAGCACGGGATAGGCGATCATCCATCCCCGAAGAACCGGCAAAATGGGCTGATGACCCAGCGTGAGCCGCAGACGGCGCTCCCCCGCTGCGACGTCTGCACCTCCGTCGCGGTCTATCGAGACTTCTACGGCAGGCGCGTCATCGATATCGAGCCGACCGAAGACCGCCTCGCCGAGCGGCTGGACGACGGGCGGATGAGCGTTCTGCGCGCCGACGTCCCCCTCCGCGACATGATGCCGTTGGCCAGGTCGGATCTGAAGTTCACGATCGTACTGTTCGCCAGGTGCGAGGTATGCGGGACCACCTGGTTTTACGGGCTGTGCATCCGGGGCCAACCCATGTACAAGCCGGTCGAGGCGGGGGCCGAAAACGCGTGGTCGTGGGATCCCGTGCCGGAGCGGGAGCGGTGGGCGCAGTGACGTACGGCGAGGCTCGCCGCCAGCATGCCGCGCCGACAACTCGTGATCGAGATTGGGATGCCTGACCCGGATCCGGCGTGATCACGCCAATGCTGCCTCACCTCGACGCCGCCAGCACAGCCGCCAACCCCTCCCGCAGATCGCGCACGAACTCCCCCGGCATCTCGAGCGCGGGAAAGTGGCCACCTGCCTCCGGCGCCCGCCATCGCACGATGTAGCGGAACCGTTCCTCCGCCCAGGGCCGCGGATGCTTCTCGATGTCGTGCGCGTAGGTCGTGAGGGCCGCAGGCACCGTCACCCGCAGGTCGGGGTCGAGCGACTGGTGACTCTCGAAGTAGATCCGCGCCGCTGACGCGCCGGTCGCGGTGAGCCAGTACAGGGTCACGTTGTCGAGGAAGCGGTCGCGCGAAATGGTCTCGAACGGCGAGTCGACCGTGTCGCTCCACTCGAAGAACTTCTCGAGGATCCACGCGAGCAGCCCGACGGGCGAATCGACCAGCGAGTAGCCGATCGTCTGCGGCGAGGTCGCCATGACCCTCGCATAAGCGAGACGGTTCCTCTCGAAGGCGCGGGTGTGCTCAACCCACTGCCGTTCGGTGGCGTCGAGCACATCGAGGCTCAGCCCGGGCGGCGCGATCGGGGTCGTCGTGTGGATGCCGATGACGTGCGCCGGAAACCGACCACCGAGCGCGATGGTGATCGGTCCACCCCAGTCGCCCCCGTGAGCAAGGAAGCGGCCGTACCCGAGCCTGCTCATGAGCTGGACCCACGCAGCCGCAATGCGCTCGGTACCCCACCCCTCGTCGTCGGTCTTGTCGGAGTACCCGTACCCCGGCAGCGACGGCGCGACGACATGGAACGCCGGGGCCGCGGCATCCTGAGGCTCAGAGAGCTCGTCGATGATGTCGACGAACTCGGCGACGCTCCCCGGCCAGCCGTGGGTCAGGACGAGCGGGGTGGCATCCGACCGCGGCGAACGGCGGTGGAGGAAATGGATGCCGAGCCCGTCGATGAGCGTGCGGAACTGGCCGATCTCGTTTAGCCGGCGCTCGAACGGCCGCCAGTCGTACCCTGTTCGCTGGGGCAGGTGGGGCGGGACTTCGTCGAGCCGGAGGACGAGCCGGAGTTGGTGTTCGTGGACCCAGCCGCGAAGCACTTTCGGTCGCAGCTGTTCGACGGGCGGGTTGGACAAAGCTTTCAATCATGCTTCGGGGTGCGCGACGGCGATGAGTTCACCGATGCTGCTTGACCGCGCCGTCTGCTTGAATGATCCGCCACAATGTCGTTGCCCCGGTGTAAATTTCACTCAGCATCCGACTTGAGGTCCGGGGGGACAACATGGCTAAACAGACGAACGAAGGGTACTGGAAGGGTCAGGTCACTGACCGGTACCAGACGTACAACGAGCGCACCGAACGCTGGGATAAGTACGACGGCGACGCGAACTACATCGACTCGAAGGTGTCTGAGGGTCCCTGGAAGAGCATCGAGAAGCGCGACGCGCAAAAGCCGGGCCGCTGACGCTCCGCGCCTCTCCCGCGCCCTAAGAACCCCGGAACCCACTCTCGGACTCCGGGGTTCTTTCGTGACCAGGACGATGCCGCGGAGCGTCAAGGACGGGGTTATTTAGGGCAATCGGGAAGCGTCGTCGGCGTCCTCGCGAGATTCGAACACCTGGTCAACCTTTGCCGCTTCGCCTTCCTTCCCGACCTTCTCGAGCTGTTGCACGGCCAACTTCGACGGCATTGGTCGACAACGAGAACTCGCCGCCCGAGCCAGCACCCTCACGCCCCTATGTTGAGGTGGTGTTCCGCGAGGTAATGGCAACCGAGCCCGGGAAACTCAGGCGTGCCCGATGAGCGACGACAAGAGGACTTCACCGACGCCCCCCAAGTCCGAGCCTATTCGCCCCGACGTGGAGGTGGTCTTCACCGGGCTTTTCGGTTCGGGCGACCCAACAAGGAGATAGAACTAGTTACGGAGAACCAGCGCCCGACGTTCCCGCCCCCACGCGCTGACGTCGAAGCGGTCTTCGTGGATCTGCGCGAGAACCCGACACCTCCCACTCACGGGCGCGGCTAGCCGCGTTTTCCACTCGGGCAAGCGCCCGAATGGCGCGTGCGCGTCTTCCGGGGCTAACAACATTCGTCCCGATATGGTGAGCCCATGTCAGCAGAGGCGACACAGGAAAAGGGGCGCCGGGGAGTCGCGCATACCAAGCGGTGGCTGGAGGCTACTACGTACGTCGAACTCCAGTTCAACGCATATGAAGACGAGGGCATGTGCGAACTGGAACTCCTGTCAGGCACGAAGACATTTGACATGTTCGGATTCATGCTCGGTCCGAACCGTCGACCCATTTACGTCGAGAACAAGGACGACACCAACACGTCTCGGCTGTACAGCGACTTTCAGGCGTTCCTCGCTAACGCATACAGCGCCACCGCGAAGCGAATTCAGACCACGAAGGATCAGAAGGCCGAGTTCATGTGGGTTAGCACCCACCCCTTCAATCAGGGCGGATGGGGCAAGCTCGCGACTCCGGCCGAAGTCAAGACGGCGCTGAATAAGTACCCAGGTGTGTTGGGCGGTGTCGCCATCGACGAGGATCTTGTGCGACTCGTCGCCCAACGCATCTGGGTGCTCGTCATGAATCAGCGGCAACTCGAAATCAGCCTCACCCACGACGAAGTACTGCTAGTCATGCCCACACTGAAGCGGAAGGAACCGACGCTGTGACCTTTGTCGAAACGCTGAATGCTGCGAAGGACACTCGCGACGCTGAGGAGTTCGTGGCAAGAGTGAAGACAGCGGTTTTGTCCGAACTCAAGACTCTCGACTCCTCTGTTGTCGTTGAAGACACCACCTACTTCAACCATTCAGCGATTCCGGATCTGGTCCTCAAATGGCCGAAGGAGCGAGCGAGCCGCGCTATATTCCTACGTCACAGCTATCAATCAGTCCTCGACGCCGACGACATCAACTACCTGGCGGATGACCACCCTGTGCTCATGTCGCTCGACACGCGGGAAAGCGACGATCGCCAGGCCGAGACTAAGCTTCGAGAGTCGACGACGAGCGCTCGCACTCTGGTCACCGATCCAACCGCCGTCGATGTGATCAGCGGCGACAGCCGAGGCGACAGCCCGCTGGCTGATCTAGTACGCGCCAACTTCATTCGAGGAGGGCGCGGCCTGATCGACCAGGATCGCGCCTCGTCGCTCGTTGACACAGCGCACGCTGAGCCCCAAGGCCGCGAGCTCCTCATCAGCGAAAGCTTCAGCGAGGACGCAGCCGCCCGCATCACTCGCACAGCTCAGCTCATCGCGCTTGCGCTGAATCCGTCATTCTCGATCCCGAAAGACGGCGACAGCCCGCTCGTTGGCGGGAAGCTGTCGGTTGCTGAGCTTCGCCACCTGGTTCCATGGCTTCTCGGGCAGGATGCCGCGATCGCGAACACCGAGTTCTGGCGTCACCTCGGCGACTACGTGACCTTCGCCGAACTGGAGAACATCCGCGCGGACCTCGCCGACCTGGACCTGTCTCCGCTCGTCGCTGCAAATGCGCGCCGGTGGAGCGCGAAGTGGGCTTATGTGGGCTTGGCCACGCCTATCGAAGGCGACGACACATACACGCTTCGGTCCGACTTCTGGTCGTTCCGTAACGGGGGCGCGCTGGGCATCGACATCGGCGAGCAACGCCTCTCACTCGCCCATAATGGGCAGCTGGCGAGTAAGGGCAGGGACGGTACGTCGAGCGCGACGTGGGACCTTATCAAGGGGGCAGTTGCCTCAGACAAGCTGGCGCGCATTGACCTCCGCGGAATCACTCGCTCCGTAATCCTGAACGCGGAACGCAGCCCGGATATCCGCACCGACATCGAGAAGGTCACGGACAGCCTGGACGACTCGTACGTGGTCAACGAAGTCGTGCTCCGGACGAGCGCGCCCGAGGGAGAAGGCACCACCGAGATTGAGGTGAAGTTTGACAACGCCCTCGTTATTGCTGGGGCTGGCGCTTCAATCACGGATCTCGCGCGTGTGTCACTCCAGGTTCTGAACTTTCGCGACTCCCTTACCGATGAGGCTGTCGACTCGCTATTCGCTCCGGCTGCCATAGAACCGGAGGACGTAGACGAGTAGCCCGACGCGCGACCGAGCAACCGCGAAGGATTGTGGCCGATTACCTGCGGGGGCTGGGATGGACGGGTTCGGCCCGTGACTATCTAACGCCCCGCCTCCAGCGAGTGCTGGGGGGTGGACGCGTGAAAGGGCGTCACGCCCCGCATGTAACGCCCACGTAAACTCCCCCTCTCCCCCACCCCCTCCGCGGGTGAGCACATCGTTACTCCCCCGCCCCTCCCGACGCCCTCCCGGGAAACCCCTCCTCCCTACGCTGACGGCACGCCCCGCCCATGCGGAGCGCTGCACCTCCCCCGCATCGCCCATGGAGGACCCCGTGACCGTCACCGACCCGCGCCCCGAAACCGCAACGCCGCCCGCGGCCGCAACGCCTGCAGAAACAGCCCAGGCCGACGCAACCCTGACCCGCCGCCCCGGCCGCTGGATCGACAACTGGAACCCCGAGAACCCCACCCAGTGGGCCAAAGAAGGCAAGGCCATCGCCTCTCGCAACCTGCGGTGGTCGATCTTCGCCGAGTTCCTCGGGTTCGTCGTCTGGCAGCTGTGGTCGGTCGTCGTCGTGTCGCTGCCGGCGGCGGGCTTCCAGCTCTCGACCGGTGAGATCTTCTGGCTCATCTCCATGCCGAGCCTCGTGGGCGCGACGCTGCGCATCCCCTACACGTTCATGGTCCCGCGCTTCGGCGGCCGCAACTGGACGATCGTCTCGGCAGGCCTCCTGCTCATCCCGAGCATCGGCCTCGCCATCGCGGTGTCGAACCCCGCGACCCCCTTCGGCCTCCTGCTCCTCATCGCCGCGTTCGCCGGCTTCGGCGGCGGCAACTTCGCCAGCTCGATGTCGAACATCACGTTCTTCTACCCGGCCGCGCAGAAGGGATACGCCCTCGGACTCAACGCCGCCGGCGGCAACCTCGGCGCCTCGGTCGCGCAGTTCGTCGTCCCCATCGTCATCACCGTCGGTGCCGCGGCGACCCTCAACCTGCCGCTCGCGGGCCTCATCTGGGTGCCGCTGATCCTCGTCGCGATGGTCGGCGCCTACTTGCGCATGGATAACCTCTCCGCCGCGAAGGCCGACATCACGGCATCCCTCGCCGCTCTCAAAGAGCCGCACATGTGGGTGCTCTCGCTGCTCTACATCGGCACCTTCGGCTCGTTCATCGGCTTCGCGGGCGTCTTCCCGAAGCTCCTCGCCGACACGTTCCCCGACTTCAAGGGAATCGTGATCGGCACCGCCACCGTCACCCTCGCCTTCATGGGTGCTCTCGTCGGCTCGCTCGCCCGCCCCTACGGCGGCAAGCTCGCCGACCGCTTCGGCGGCACCGTCATCACGATCGGCGCCTTCACGGTGATGGGGCTCGGCATCCTGAGTGTGATCCTCACCCTGCCGATGCAGAACTTCGCGATCTTCCTGCTGTGCTTCCTCGTGCTGTTCGCGGCGGCGGGCATCGGCAACGGCTCGACGTACCGCATGATCCCGACGATCTTCGCCCTCAAGGCCAACGGTGGCATCGGCGCGCAGCGCAAGGCGGCCGCGGCCCTCGGCCTCATCTCGGCGATCGGCGCGTACGGCGGCTTCTTCATCCCGCAGCTGCTCGGCTTCTCGAAGACGACGTTCGGCTCGTACACCCCCGCCCTCGGCTGGTTCGCCCTCGCGTACGTCGCGTTCCTCGCCCTCACCGCGGGCGTCTACCTGCGGATGTCGAAGAAGACCGGAACGCGGATCTGACCCCATGAGCTCCGCCGACACCCACTGCCCCTACTGCGCACTGCAGTGCGCCATGACCGTCAGCCACGCGGGCCACACGACGGTCACCGGCCGCGACTTCCCCACCAACCGGGGAGGACTCTGCGCCAAGGGCTGGACGTCGGCGGAGCTCTTGGCCTCCCCCCACAGACTCCGGATGCCGCTGATGCGGCGCTCCGACGGAACCCTCGCCGAGGTCACCTGGGAGGAGGCACTGGATGCCGTGGCCGCGGCGTTCCGCTCGACGCGCGAGGTCCACGGGCCCGACGCCAACGCGATCTTCGGCGGCGGCGGACTCACCAACGAGAAGGCGTACCAGCTCGGCAAGTTCGCCCGCGTCGCGCTCGGCACCTCGCGCATCGACTACAACGGCCGGTTCTGCATGTCGTCCGCGGCCGCGGCATCCAATCGGGCCTTCGGGATGGACCGCGGCCTGCCCTTCCCCGTCACCGACCTCGACGACGCCCAGACGATCCTGCTGCTCGGCTCGAACGTCGCCGCGACCATGCCGCCGTTCCTCGCGCACCTCGCCGGAGCGCGCGCCGCGGGCGGACTCATCGTCGTCGACCCGCGCCGGTCGGCCACCGCGCGTCTCACCGACGACGGCGCGGGCACCCACCTGCAGGCGGCGCCCGGCACCGACCTGACGCTCCTGCTCGGCCTCACACACATCGCCATCGCCGAAGGCCTCGCCGACCGCGCCTATATAGACGAGCGCACGACGGGGTTCGATGCTGTTCGGAGATCGGTCGCCGCGTGGTGGCCCGAGCGGACATCCTCAACGACCGGCGTGCCCGTGGCGCAACTCCGCGAGACCGCCCGCCGCCTCGCCGCGGGCCGCGCCTACATCCTCACCGGGCGCGGCGTCGAGCAGCACGTCGACGGCACCGCCACCGCGACCGCTGCGATCAACTTCGCGCTCGTGCTCGGCCTCGTCGGACGCGAGGGCTCGGGCTACGGCACCCTCACGGGCCAGGGCAACGGCCAGGGCGGCCGCGAGCACGGCCAGAAGGCCGACCAACTGCCCGGATACCGCTCCATCCGCGACCCCGAAGCCCGTCGGCACGTCGCCGGGGTGTGGGGCGTCGACCCGGACGCGATCCCGGATGCCGGCATCCCGGCCACCGCCCTCCTCGGTGAACTGGGCGGGCCGGTGAAGACGCTGTTGGTCGCCGGGTCGAATGTCGTGGTGTCGGCACCGGACGTCGAGGCCGTCCGCAAGGGACTCAACGCCCTCGACACCCTCATCGTCTGCGACTTCTTCCTCAGCGAGACGGCGGAGCTCGCCGACATCGTGCTCCCCGTGCTGCAGTGGGCCGAGGAGGAGGGCACGATGACCTCGCTCGAGGGTCGGGTGATCCGCCGTCGCCAAGCGCTGCCCGGGCCCGAGGGCGCCCGCAGCGAGCTCTGGATCATGGCCGAGATCGCGCGGCGGCTGGGCGCGGCATCCACCTGGTCGACGGTTCCGTCCGAGGTGTTCGACGAACTCGCCCGCGCCTCCGAGGGCGGCGTCGCCGACTACTCGGGCCTGTCGCACGCCCTGCTCGACACGGGCATCGAGGCGTACTGGCCGTACCGCGCCGAGGGCACCCCGCGTCCGTTCACCGAGCGTTTCGCGCACGCCGACGGCCGCGCTCGTCTCGTGCCGGTGGATGCCACTCCCCCGGCGCCCACCGACCGCGGCGGCGAGCTGACCCTCGTCACCGGCCGCTACCTGCAGCAGTACCAGTCGGGCACGCAGACCCGGCGCGTGGCCGAGCTGAACGGCGCCCGCCCCGAGGCGCGGCTCGAGATCCATCCGGCGACGGCGTCGCGGCTCGGCATCCGGGAAGACGCGCTCGTCGCCGTCTCGAACGAGCGCGGCACGGTGCGGGCGCGCGCGACGGTGACGACCGACATCCGTCACGACACCGTCTTCCTGCCGTTCCACTACGCCGGCGAGGAGTGCGCGAACCGCCTGACCGAGGCGCTCGTCGACCCGACCTCGGCGATGCCGGAGTTCAAGCGCACGCAGGTGCGGGTGGCTCCGGATGCCGCTATGCCCGTGCCGGCGCTCGAGCACGGGCCCGTGGTGGTGTCGGAGCATCCGGGCGTCGAGCGGGCAGGGGTCTCCGCTGCGGGCGGGCCGAGCGAGCACGTGCCGGGCCGCGACGGGGCGTCCACCCGCACCGAGGAGGGAACCCATGTCTGAGCGTGTGGTGCTGGTGGGCTACGGCCCCGTCGGGGCGCGGCTGATCGACGGGCTGCTGCCCGCGGTGCGCGACGGGCGCATCGACCTCACGGTCGTCGGCGCCGAACCCCACGACGTCTACAACCGCGTCCTGCTCGCCGAGTACGCAGTCGGCCGCACCGACCGAGCCGGCCTCGACATGGACGACCGGCGCGTCGCCGAAGAGGCCGGCGTGCGGTTCGTGCTCGGCGCCACGGTGGTGGGCGTCGACCGTCACCGCCGTTCGGTGCGCCTGCACGATGGCATCCGTTTCGATTACGACCGGCTCGTGCTCGCGACCGGCGCCCGCGCGAACGTCCCGACGCTCGCCGGTATGGAGCGCGCGCGGCGCGATCGGGCTTCCGTTTCAGCCTCCCCCGCGGAACTCGACTTCGGCGGCGCGCCGCTCCCGCGCGGTGTCGTCGCATTGCGCGACCTCGCCGACGCGGAACACGTGCGCGCGGCCGTCTCCGCCGGGCAGCGGATCGTCGTCCTCGGCGCGGGAGTGCTCGGCATGGAGCTCGCCCTCGCGGCGGCCGAGGCCGGGGCGGACGTCGTCGTGGCGTACCACTCCGCAGCTCCCATGAACCGCACGCTCGATGAGAACGGCGGACGAGTCCTGGCCGCCGCAGCCACCGCCGTCGGCGTCGAGATGGCGCACCACGCGCGCGCCGAGAGCATCCTCCTCCGATACGACGACCACGGGCACGCGTGGTTCGACGGCCTCGTCTGCGCCGACGGCAAGGTGCTCGCGGGAGACCTGCTCGTGCTGTCGTGCGGGGTTGCGGCGCGGACGGAAGTGGCATCCCTCGCCGGCCTCGCCACCTCGACCGGCATCCTCGTCGACGGCTCGTCACGCTCGTGGACCGACCCGAACGTCTTCGCGATCGGCGACTGCGCGCACGTCGCCGACCCCGCTGATGCCGACGCCCACGGCCGCGTCCCGGGCGGCCCGAGCGGACTCGTCGGACCGGGCTGGCGCCAGGCCGACCGCCTCGCTGCGCTGCTGTCATCGGGGGTCGCCGAACCGGCGCCCGTCGAACGCCCCGGTGTCGTCATGCTCAAGGCCGAAGGGGTCGATGTGGTGGCCGGCGGCGCGGTCGACGCCGACCCCTTCTCGCACGCTCCCGGATGCCACGGCCCCCAAGTCACCCTCTGGGCCGACCCCGCGCGCGGCGCCTACGTCAAACTCGTCACCGTCGAGGGCGTGCTCACCGGCTTCGTCGCGGTCGGGATGCCGCGCACCGGCGCCGAACTGACCCTGCTGTTCGAGCGTGGCTCGGAGCTTCCGGCCGACCGCTCGTCGCTGCTCCGCCTCGACGCCCCCGACGCCGGGATGGCCGTCGTCGCCGACCCCTTCGCCGCGGATGCCACCGTGTGCTGGTGCAACGGCGTGAGCGCCGGGGCGATCCGCGAGGCCGTCGCTGCCGGAGAGCCGACGGTCGCGTGCGTGAAGGCCGCGACCCGCGCGGGCACCGGCTGCGGCGGCTGCGTGGGGCGGATCAGCGAGCTGCTGGCGCGGGAGTCGGTGCCGGCGTAGAGCGTGCCCGGCGTGACGTGCCGCACTTTGCCGCCCGAGCCGCCCCCGAAGCGACAAATAGCGGCAAACGACGCCTCCCCCACCCGCGCGACACCGCATGACTTGCCGCACTTTGCCGCTCGAGCGCCCACAGAGCGACAAAGACGGGCAACTCACGCCCGCCGACGCCCCGAACGGACGTCCGCGAAACGCGAAAGCAGTACGCTGCACGCATGCCTCCGATCGAGAACATGCTGGCCTTCGTGGCGGCATCCGTCGTCATCATCGTCATCCCGGGGCCCAGCGTGCTGTTCGTCATCGGACGTTCCATCGCCCTCGGCCGCCGTGCGGGTGTCCTCAGCGTCGTCGGCAATGCCCTCGGCACGGTTCCCGCGGTACTCGCCGTCGCTTTCGGTGTCGGCGCGATCGTGGCCTCCTCGATCGTCGCGTTCACCGTGCTGAAGATCGTCGGGGCGATCTACCTCGTGTGGCTCGGCATCCAGGCCATCCGCCACCGCCACGCCCACGTCGCCGGCGCCACCCGCGGCCCCACCTCGTCGTGGACGCTGCTGCGCCAGGGATTCGTCGTGGGCCTCACCAACCCCAAGACGATCGCCTTCTTCGTCGCCGTGCTGCCCCAGTTCGTCGCCCCGCACGCCGGTGCGGTGTGGTTGCAGTTGCTCATCCTCGGGCTGATGTTCCAGCTGATGGCCCTGACGTGCGACAGCGTGTGGGCCCTCGCCGCGGGCACGGCGCGCACCTGGTTCGCCCGGTCTCCGAAGCGGATCTCGACGCTGTCGGGAACGGGCGGCGTGATGATGATCGGCCTCGGCGGGGCTCTCGCCTTCACGGGCGCGAAGAGCTGAACGAGTCCGCGGTCTCGAGCTCGCGAGAAACCTGTGCGTTAGCTGAGTGCAGACCATAGGATGAGGCTCGTCGGCTCCTCGAGCCACCGCCGAGCCACCCGGCCGACGGCGTCATCGACCAGGAGTCCCCCGCCTTGCGTACGTCCGTCGGTTTCGCCCTCGCTCTCATCCTCATCACCGGCGGGGTCGCCCCCGCGGCTCTCGCCGCCCCACCCGCCGCGCCGGAATCCTGCCGCACCATCCCCGTCGATGCCGACGCGCCCCTACGCGCCGACATCGCGCGCGAAGCCTTCGGTGTCGACGGTACGGGCGTGAAGGTCGGCGTCATCTCCGACTCCTTCGGCCGCACCTCGGCTCTCGGCGCGACCGTCGCCGACGACATCGCGAACGGACTCCTCCCCGGCCCGGGGAACCCCTGCGGACACGAGACCCCCGTCCACGTCGTGCGTGAAGCCGCCGAGGGCACGGACGAAGGTCGCGCGATGGTCCAGCTCGTGCACGGCATCGCACCGGGTGCCGAGCTCGCTTTCGCCTCCGTTGACGAGGGGCACGCGGCATCCGTCATCGAAGCGATCGAGATGCTCGTGGCCGACGGGGCGGACATCATCGTGGACGACGTCGAACCCAAGAACGAGCCCGTCTTCCAGCGCTCCCCCGTCGGCGAGGCGATCGCGCGGGCGAACGAAGCGGGCGTGGCGTACTTCTCGGCCGCCGGAAACTCGACGGCGCTCGCTCGGGATCCCCGCCCGGGTCAAGAAACATCCCCCATCAACGGCTGGGAAACCCCCACCTACCGCCCGATGGCCTGCCCCGACGACATCGTGACGGGCGCCGAGGCACAGGGCTGGGACACCCCCGTCGACTGCCTCGACGTCGACCCCGGCGAGGGCACGGATGCCACCCTCTGCTACACCGTCGGCGCCGGTGACAGCACCCCCGTCGACGTGCAGTGGGGAGAGCCGCTCGGCCGAGTCAGCGGCCTGCTGGTCCCGATCGTGACGGTCGACGGCGAGATCCTCGCGACTCCCGCGACCCGGATGCTCGACGGCACTCCCGGCTTCACCGTCACGCTCCCCGCGTCCGCGACCCCGACGGAGGTCGAGATCTCGGTCGCGCGCATCGTGATTCCGGATGCCGACACCTCCCTGCCCCTCCCACCCATCTCGGTCATCTTCGGCCAGGGCGCTTCCCTCCGGTCGGCCGAGTATTGGCGCTCGGCGGGCGACGACATCATCGGGCGGACCAACACCGGGCACAACGGCGACCCCGCGGCTCTCTCCATCGGCGCGTCCCCGGTAGACGATCCCACCGAGGTGGAGTACTTCTCGAGCTACGGCCCCGTCGTCTGGGCGTTCGGATCGGCCACCGCCGACCCGCCGTCGGCGATCCTCGAGCCGCGGCCCGTGGTGAGCCGACCCGACGTGATCTCGGTCGACCGCGCGCGCAACTCGGTCCTGGGAATCCCCACCGACGATCCAGCCGTGAAGACGTTCGTCGGAACCTCGGCCGCAGCCCCCACCGCCGCCGGCGTCGCCGCGCTGGTGCTGTCGAAGACGCCGGACGTCGGCCAGGAGGGCCTGCGCGCCCTCCTCACCTCGACGGCCACGCCGATGGACGCACCGAACGACTTCGTCTCCGTCGAGAACTCGGTCGGCGCGGGACTCATCAACGCGGAAGCGGCTCTTGCGGCGCTTCCTCCCGTGCCGACCCCGAGCCCGAGCCCCACCCCGACCCCCACTGCCTCCCCGACGAACTCCCCGTCGCCGTCGGCATCCGCGACGACGCCCGTCGCCGCCGGTCCGTCGCGCCTCGCCAACAGCGGAATGGATGCCTCGGCATGACTGCCGCTCGCCATCGGGGCGATCCTGCTCCTCATCGTGGGAGCTGTGGTGGTCATGGTCGTGCGCGTGCGGTCGCGGCGACGCTGAGACCCCGCGCCGTTAGGCTTCGAGGGTGAGTGACGCCGCTGCCCCCTCGAGCCGCACGGCCGTGGTGGCCGCGGCCATCGACCTGTTCGCCGAGCGCGGGTACGACCAGACCTCGGTCGAGCAGATCGCGCAGGCCGCGGGGGTGTCGCGCTCGACGTTCTTCCGGCAGTTCGGCGGCAAAGAAGACGTCGTCTTCGCTGATCACGAAGTTCTGCTCGCCGAGACACGGGCGTACCTCGCCCAGCCGCATGACGACCCGTGGGCGGCGGTGTGCGAAGCGTCGGTGCGGGTGTTCCGGCACTTCGCGGCCGACCCCGAGCTCGCGCGGCGCCGCTACGCGATCGTGCGTCAGGTTCCGGGACTGCGCGACCGCGAGATCATCACGGTGTTCCGCTACGAGCGCCTCTTCGACGAGTACCTGCGCGAAGCGCTCCCCGGGCTCGACCCCCTGGATGCCGTCGGCTTCGCGGCCCTGGTCACCGCGGTGCACAACCACGTGCTGCGCCGGCTCATGCGGGGCGCTCGGGTGCCGGCATCCGTTCTCCGTCGCGCTCTCGACGACGTGCTCCGCCGCTACGGGGTGCACCCCGCCGGCGACGACGCGGCCGGCGACGACCTCATCGTCGCGGCCTTCCCCCGCCGCATGCCCGCGGCCGAGGTGACGCGGCGCCTCCGCGCCTCGCTCGGCGAGTAGCGCGCTCGTTCCCCTGGCGTTGAGTGTCCAAAACACGCCGTAAGGGACGCGTATGTTGCGGCGTGTCCTGGACACTCAACTCCGCACGCGCCGGAGGAACCCCGCCGCGGCACGGGCGGCAGGGCCGCGATGTCAGGCGAGGGGCTTCGCGAGGTCCTCGATCACCTCGGCGCCGGGGAGGGATGCCAAGACCTCACCGGGGAGGAACAACTTTGCGCCGCGGATCCCGGCGCCGACGATCGCCCGCGGCAGCGCCGCCACGCGCGCGTCGAGCAGCAGGCGCCACTCGGAAGGGATGCCGAGCGGCGTGATGCCGCCGTACTCCATGCCGGTCTGCGCGACGGCGTCGTCCATCGGGGCGAATGTCGCCTTGCGCGCGTCGAGCAGGCGCCGCACCGCGCCGTTGACGTCGAGGCGGGTCGTCGCCAGGGCGAGACAGGCCGCCGTCGAGGTGACGCCGCCGCGGGTCCCCTGCACGACCAGGCAGTTCGCCGAGATGTCCAGGCTCTGACCGTAGGACTCGCAGAACGCGGCGGTGTCGGCCAGCGCCGGGTCGACGGCCGCCACGTCGATGCGCGCGGCGGTCGTGGCATCCATCGCCGCGATCGCGACGGCGACGGGCGCGGCCAGCAGATCAGGATGCTCTGTCGCAGGGAGGAAGGTCAGCGCGCTCACCCTCGCGACCCTACCCGGAACGCCCTCTCTTCCCCGCGTGATGCCGCCCTCGCCGCACTCCGAGGCATGTGAATGTCCGAAACACCCGGAGCCGGGCGCGAGGGCGTCCGGGTGTTCTGGACACTCAGCGACCTCCGCAGCCCGATGGGGCGAGATCCTCGCCACGCGGCACAACATCCCGCGCGTGACACTCAGTACCAACATGAACGATACTGGGAACCATGACCATCGATGCCGATGCCCGTACGCTCCCCGGCGAGCGCGTCTCGCACTACGATCTGCTCGGCCGCCGCGACACCGACTACTACGGCGTGTTCGCCGACATCCCCGAGGCCGACCGCGCGGTCTGGGATCGCGCGAAGGCCTTCTGCGACGAGGTCGGCACGCGCATGCAGGGCGAGTGGGATGCCGCGACCTACCCCGTCGAGCTTCTCCGGCGCATGGGCGAACTCGAGCTGTTCACCGACGGCATCGAGCACCCCGACCTGCCGGACTCCTCGCCCCTCGCCGCCGGCCTGGTGAACATGGAGGTGTCACGCCACGACGGCTCGCTCGCCACGGCCCTCGCGGTGCAGGGCGGTTTAGCGCTCCGCACCCTCGCCCTCTTCGGGTCCCCCGAGCAGCAGGAACGCTGGCTGAAGCCCCTCGCCGACGGCACGGTGCTCGGCGCGTTCGCGCTGACCGAGCCCGACCACGGCTCCGACTCGGTCTCGCTCGAGACCACCGCAACCCGCGTCCCTTCGACAGGCTCAGGGACCGGTGGGTGGTCGCTCAGCGGCACGAAGAAGTGGATCGGAAACGGCGCGTCCGGCGGCATCACGTTCGTCTGGGCCCGCGTCGACGCCGAGGGTGACGAAGATCACGGCAAGGTGCGCTGCTTCCTCGTGGAGCAGGACACCCCGGGATACACGGGCACCGTCATCACCGGCAAGGTGTCGCTCCGTGGCATCCATCAGGCCCACATCGCCATGGACGACGTGCGCCTGGCTCCGGATGCCGTCCTCCCCGGCACTCACACCTTCAAGGACGCGTCGACCGTGCTGTTCGCCACACGGTCAGGGGTCGCGTGGTCGGCCCTGGGTCACGCGACAGCGTGCTACGAGATCGCACGAACGTATGCCACCGAACGCATGCAGTTCGGGAAGCCCCTCGCGAAGTTCCAGATGGTGCAGGAACGCCTCACGCAGATGCTCGACGAACTCACCGCGATGCAGCTGTACTGCCGCCGCCTCGCCGACCTCGAAGCCTCGGGCGGCCTGCGCCCTACGCAGGCATCGCTCGCGAAGTACCACAACACGCGAGCCGCCCGCCGCGTGGCGGCGATCGCTCGCGACCTGCTCGGCGGCAATGGCATCCTGCTCGAGAACGGGGTCATGCAGCACATGGCCGATATCGAGGCCATCCACACGTACGAGGGCACCGAGAGCGTCCAGGCGCTCCTCCTCGGTCGCGACATCACCGGGATGAGCGCGTTCGTCTGACCCCGGATGCCGGGCGCCCGGCGCCTAATCCGCGATCGCGACCCGCGCAAGCCGCGCGGGCCATGTCGGTGGCTCCCGCTAACGTCGTCGCATGGGCCTGTTCTCTCGTCATCCCGCGCCTCGCGACGCCATCGCCTCCGCTGCGGCAGCGGTCGAGCCGCCGCCGAAGAGCCTGTGGGCCGACGGCTTCGGACGCCTCGCCGTGCGGGCGGTGCAGATCATCGTCGTGGCAATCCTCGTGGCGGGGCTGATCTGGGGCATCCAGCAGGTGACGCTCGTCATCATCCCCCTGATCCTTGCCCTCATCTTCGCCTCCGCGTTCGGGCCCGTGACGATGTGGATGCGCAAGAAAGGCGTGCCCTCGGTCCTCGCGACGCTGCTGACCCTCCTCGCCGTCGTCGTCGTCCTCACCGCGCTCGGCTGGCTCGTCGTCAACGCGGTCATCAACCAGTGGGATTACCTGTCGTCGCAGGCGACGAAGGGTTTCGAGCAGGCTCAGGACTGGTACCACACCCTGCCGTTCGCGGTCTCGCCCGACCAGGTCAACCAGGTCGTTCAGGGCATCCAAGACTTCGTCACGAGCTCGCAGTTCGGTACGGGCGCCCTGGCCGGTGTGAGCGCGATCGCGTCGTTCGTCACCGGTTTCGTGCTGATGGTCGTCATCCTGTTCTTCTTCCTGAAGGACGGTCCGCGCATGTGGGAGTTCGTCCTGCGGCCGTTCCACGGTAGCCACTACGACCGCGCGCGCCGTATCGGCGACAAGACCGTCACGGTTCTCGGCTCTTACGTCCGCGGCACGGCCTCCGTCGCCGCCGTCGACGCGATCGGGATCTACATCGGTCTGTTGATCCTGCAGGTACCGCTGGCCCTTCCCCTCGCCGTTCTCGTCTTCCTGCTCGCGTTCATCCCGATCGTCGGTGCGGTGACCGCGGGCATCCTCGCCGCGCTCGTCGCTCTCGTCACGAACGGTCCGATCGTCGCGCTGATCGTCGTCGGCGTGGTCGTGCTCGTGAACCAGCTCGAGGGCAACTTCCTCCAGCCCGTCCTCATGGGGCGCACGATGAAGCTGCACTCCTTCGTCGTGCTGGTCGTGCTCGCCGGTGGAACCGCGATCGGCGGCATCCTGGGCACCCTTCTCGCGGTGCCGCTCACCGCCGTCGCGTGGGGCATCATCACCGTCTGGAACGGCCCCGACGAACCTGCCGAGTGGGCGCGCCGCAAGAAGCGCCGGAACCCGGTCCCCCTGGCCGGTGACGAGAGCTCGGACTGACACCATGCCGTACGAGATCCCGGCGCCGATGCTGGCGAAGGCCGTACCGGCGATCCCCGACCACAGCAAGGTCGAGGGCGGGTTCAGCTACGAGCCCAAATGGGACGGCTTCCGGGCGCTCGTGTCGTGGGACGGCACCGACGTCGAGATCGGCAGCCGCGGCGCGAAGCCTCTCACACGGTACTTCCCCGAGCTCGTCGCGGCCTTCGCCGAGATCCTGCCCGAGCCCTGCCTGATCGACGGCGAGGTGGTCGTCGCGCGCGGCGAGCCCGGCGCGCAGCGCCTCGACTGGGAGGCACTGTCGCAGCGCATCCACCCCGCCGCGTCCCGCGTGACGATGCTCTCGCAAGAGACCCCGGCCATGTTCATCGCGTTCGACCTGCTCGCGCGCGGCGACCGCGATCTACAGTCCGAGCCCTTCTCCGAGCGGCGGGCCCAGCTCGAAGATCTGCTCGGCGCGGTTCCTCACCCGGTTCACGTCACGCGGACGACCGACGACCCCGACCTCGCCCGTCGCTGGCTGGCGGAGTTCGAGGGCGCCGGGCTCGACGGTGTCGTCGCCAAGCCCCTCGCCCAGCCATACGCCCCGAACAAGCGCACGATGTTCAAGATCAAGCACGCCCGCACGGCTGACGTGGTCGCGCTGGGGTATCGCATCCACAAGTCGGGTCAGGGCGTCGGCTCGCTCCTCGTCGGGCTCTACGACGACGAGGGTCGACTCCATGGCGTCGGCGGCGTATCCGCCTGGACCGACAAGCGTCGTCTCGAGCTGATCGACGAGCTCGCCCCCTTGGTCGAGCGGGATGCCGACGGCGAAGCGGTCGTCGGAGAGACCGATCGCTCGCGGTTCTCGGCATCCAGAGATGTGTCGTTCGTCCGGTTACGCCCCGAGCGCGTGCTCGAGGTGCGCTACGACCAGCTCGAGGGCATGCGCTTTCGCCACACCGTGCAGTTCGAGCGGTGGCGCCCCGACCGCGACGCGCAATCGTGCACGTTCGCGCAGCTCGAAACCGTGAGCGCGTACGACCTGGGCGGCGTGCTCGACTGAGCCCGCCGCGCGGCAACCGTCGCCCCGCCGCCCCGCCCCTTGGCATGGGTCCCCGCACGTCGCCGACGAACGCTGACGTGCGCCGAATGCATGCGCCGAGCGCCCGCCAGCGTGCATTCGGCGCAGTTCACGGGCCCTCGTTGTGACCAGGGAGGGCTTCAAAGCCCCGCGGGGGGCGGGGCACGCTGAGGGGGTCACGGCCGGACCGGTCGCGGCCCGGGGCTGCGGTGCGGGTGCCGCCGGAGAGGTCTCGGCCGGCGCCACCCCGGGAGGTCACCGGTCGAGGATCACGCCTCGGGTGCCTTCGCGCGCGACGGCTGCACACGCGGCGGCTCGCCAGGCATCTTCGGGAACTCCGGAGGGAACGGCAGCTCGCCCAAGCCGTTGTCGAGATCGCGCTCCCACCACTCCAACAGCGTGTCGATGCGGCCGGGATTCGCCGCGAAGTCAGCCCACGGGTCGCCGACGGATGCCAACCGGTCGGGAATTGTCCGCACCGTGAATGCGCTCGGGTCGAGACCGTCGAGCTCGTCCCATCCGATCGGAGTCGACACGGTCGCGGCGGGCAGGGCGCGCGGCGAGTACGCCCCCGCCATCGTGCGGTCGCGGTTCGCCTGGTTGAAGTCGACGAAGATGCGTTGCCCCCGCTCCTCTTTCCACCAATTGGTGGTCACGGCATCCGGCATCCGCCGCTCCAGCTCCCGGGCCGCGGCGATCACCGCGTGCCGAACGTCGAGGAACTCGTGCGTCGGCTCGATCGGGCAGAACACGTGCAGGCCGCGGTTGCCGCTCGTCTTGATCCAGGCCTCGAGACCCGCCTCGCGCAGCACGGCGCGCAGCTCAAGCGCGGCGGTCACGGCCTCGGAGATGCCGGTGCCCGGCTGCGGATCGAGGTCGATGCGGAGTTCGACGGGGTGATCGGGGTCGCTCGCGAGCGACGCCCACGGATGGAAGACGATCGTGTTCATCTGCGCCGCCCAGACGGCGGTGCCGATCTCGGTGACGATGAGCTGCGGATGCCGCCGCCCGCTGTTGTACGTGACGGTGACCGCCTCCACGAAATCGGGGGCCCCCTTCGGCGGGTTCTTCGAGAAGAAACTCTCACCGCCGATGCCCTCGGGAAAGCGTTCGAGCGAGACAGGGCGATTCCCGTTGGCCGCGAGGAACGGATCGGCGACGGCGAGGAAGTACTCGGCCAACTCGCGCTTGGTGATGCCCACTTCGGGCCACAGCACCCGGTCGGGACTCGACAGCCCGATCTCCCGGTCCCCGTGCGGGCCCGGCGCGGTCAGGGTGATGCGAGGGGATGCCATGCCCCGACGCTAGTGCGCGGGCAGGGCTCGTGTCTGCCCCGTTGCGGTGCGTGGTCGTCGCGTTCCCTCGCTCGAGCCGAGGCGCGGACCATGCGCACTCCTGCTTTCGCGCTCGAGGTGCAGCCGGGCCCCGGGGCAGGGAGGCCCCGAGCATCACGGCAGCCGCCCGCTGTCCACCCCGAGCCGTGGCATCCGGCCGCCCGTACGCTCGAACGATGACCTCCGCTGCCGCCCGCACCGCCCTCGAGATCGCCGACTGGCGTCGCCGCGTGTTCGCCCTCTACGACGCCGTGCGCGAGGCGGATGACCCCGAGGAGGCGCACGAGCTCTGGCGTATCGAGCGCGACGCACTCTTCGCCGGGCATCCCGCGACGCCTCTGCTCCCCGAGCAGCGTGAGGCGTTCACGGGTCTCCCGCTCGCGCCCTACGACACGGCGTGGCGGTTCGACGTACCGCTGCTCGACGCCGACGAAGCGTCGTTCGTCGCCACGACCGGAACCGACGGCGAAGTCGGCTTCGAACGCATCGGCCGCGTCGAACTACCGGACACGGGATCTCTCGACGTGTGGCGGCTGACCTCGTACGGCGGGGGCTTGTTCATCCCCGTTCGCGATGCCGCCGCCGGACGCCCTAGCGGCACCTACGGCGGTGGCCGCTACCTCATCGACACAATCAAGGGCGCCGACCTCGGCCGGGGCGCGACCCCGGAGACGCTCGTGATCGACTTCAACTTCGCGTACAACCCCTCGTGCGCGTACGACCCGATGTGGGCGTGCCCGCTCGCGCCGGCGGGCAACGTCCTGCCGGTCGCCGTCCCCGTCGGCGAGCTGTACGGGGTCTGACGGCTCCGACGCCCGAGCCCGCGGCATCCGCACGCGGGCGAAACTCCTGAGGAATGGGCCCTCGCGCGGATGAAACCGCACGCCGAAACCGCTAGTGCGCGGAAGCTCAGGAGTTTCGCACGCGGCGCTCGGGCGCGCGAGGCTCGAACGGCACGGGACGCGCCGGTCCGAGCCCTGACGCACAGCCCGCAGTCGGTCCCGCGCACACCGCGCGAGGACTAGCCCCGCGACGAATTACTCCGCGAGCGCCAGAACCGGAGCGAGGTCGGCGCGCGACAGACGGATCCACGGGCCGGCGGGATCGACGAGCAGGCCGGTGAGCCCCTCGTCGCTCGCGAGGGCCTTGGCCAGCTGTTCCGCCTTGAGCGGCACGGGCTGGTCGCCGCGACCGAGCGCGAGGAGCTCGAGCGGGTGCGAGAACACCTCGAGGAAGCGCTCGCCCGTGGCGGAGCGCGACTCGGCGACGCCGACCGCTCCGCCCTCTTCGGTCTGGTTCACCGCGATCCAGAGCGGGACACCGTCGACGATCGCCGAGACGATCGCGGATGCCGTGTCGTCGGTGCGCTTCTCGCTGAGCGCGGTCTTGACGCGCAGCTGCTCATCGGCCTCGCCGACCATTCGCTCCAGCAGCGCCGACGGCAGCACGGCACGCGCGTCGTCGGACGCCGGGTCGAGGACGATTCCGGCGTACGGACCGTCGAGGACGTGCCGCAGGAGCGCCATGATCGGCTGCCCCATCGCGGAGGTGTCGCGGTCGCCGTCGGCCTCGACGCTCTTGCTGAGCGCCTGGCCACTGCTGTAGGCGAGGACGAGCTGTTCGTCTCCGCGGGTCGCGATCGCGAGGGGCAGGTCCTTGCCCTCGGCGAGAAGAGCGCGTGCGTCACCCTTCACGCGCAGGAAGACGTGTCCCTGCAGCAACTGGCGAGCGACGTTCAGCAGCTGAGGAGGCTCCGGCTGGCCCTTGATCTCGGCCAGCGCCGTCGCGAGAAGCGCGTTGTCGCGCAGGCCGGGGATCGACTCGAAGCCCTCGGGCGCCTCCATCGGGCCCGGCTGCCGCGCCGACGGACGTGCCGCGACCGGCGGCGTCGAGGGGGTCTCGGGAGCGGCACCGACCCCGCGGAACGAAGAGGTCGAGATGGTGACGTTCGGGGTGGGTGCGGCGGCGGCTTCGGTGCCGGCGTCCGCGGAATCGGTGGCGTCGCTTGGACCGGCCGGGTCGACGGGCTGCTCGCCCGGTTCGATCGTGGTGTCGGCGCGGTCGTCGGACTTGTTTCGGCGCGAGAAAAGAGCCATTGGGCCAGCCTAGCCGCGTGCCTTCTTCTCGCGTCGCCCCCGGGTGAACTCGGAGGTGACCCTCCGGCTAGAGCTTGGTGATCGGCGCGATCTTGATCAGCAGCTTCTTCGGGCCGACGGTGTCGAAGCGCACGTGCGCGACGCGTTTCGCTCCCTCGCCCGTCACGGCATCCACACGACCTTCACCGAAGTCGTCGTGACGGATGCGATCACCCGATGCCAGGACCATGTCGCCGTTGTCGCGAACCTTCGCGGGAATGCGGTTGGGGAACTTGCTCGGGTCGGCCGGCGCGCGCTTCGGCAGCGGGACGAGGTCGTCTCCGTAGCGGCTTCCGCCCCCGCTCTGACCCGGGCGGCGGCCGCGCGCATTCAGCGCGCGCGACTGCGACCCGCCTCGACCGTTGACGTCGCCCGGCGACTGGCGCCAGTCGATGAGGTCGGCCGGGATCTCTTGCAGGAAACGGCTCGGCATCGCCACCGTGACCTCGCCGAACTGCGCGCGGGTCATCGCGAGCGACACGTGCAGACGCTTACGCGCGCGCGTGATGCCGACGTAGAAGAGTCGCCGCTCCTCCTGAGGACCACCGGGCTCGTTCGCCGAGATTCGGTGCGGGAGCAGGTCCTCCTCGACACCGGTCAGGAAGACGGCGTCGTACTCGAGACCCTTCGCGGTGTGCAGGGTCATGAGGGAGACCGAGCCGGACGCGTCGTCGAGGTCGTCGGCATCCGCCACCAGCGTCACCTCGGTGAGGAAGTCGATCACCGTTCCCTCGGGGTTGTTCCGCGCGAACTCACGAGTGACCGCGATGAGCTCGTCGAGGTTCTCGAGGCGGGCCTCGTCTTGCGGGTCTTTGCTCGCGCGCAGGGCGTCGAAGTATCCGCTCTTGTTGAGCAGCAGGGTGAGTCCCTCGGTGACCGAGGTGGAGGGAGCGAGTTCCCCGGATGCCGGGAGCATGATCGCTGTGGCCTCGGTGAGCACCGCGTCGAGCTGGTCGATCGCCTTCTGGAGCTTAGGCCCGACGCCGATCTGCGCGGAGTTGGCCAGGGCGTCACGGAAGGTGATGTCGTGTTCGGCGGCGTAGCGCGCGATGGCCGTCTCGGTCACGTCGCCGATACCGCGTCGCGGGCGGTTCAGGATGCGGCGGACCGCCATGCCGTCGGCGGGGTTCGCCACGGCGACGAGGTAGGCGAGCGCGTCTTTGATCTCGGCGCGCTCGTAGAACTTCGTGCCGCCCATGATCTTGTAGGGCACGGCCGAGCGGATGAAGATCTCTTCGAGCGCACGCGACTGCGAGTTGGTGCGGTAGAAGACCGCGATGCCGGAGTAGTCGACGCCCTTCTTGTGCAGCGCCTCGATCTCGTCGGCGACGAACTGCGCCTCGTCGTGCTGCGAGTAGCCGGTGAAGCCGATGATCGGGTCGCCCGCCCCGACGTCGGTCCAGAGCTTCTTGTCTTTGCGGTCGAAGTTGTTCGCGATGACGGCGTTGGCCGCCGACAGGATGTTCTGCGTCGAGCGGTAGTTCTGCTCGAGCAGCACGACCTTCGCGCCCGGGTAGTCGCGCTCGAACTCGCTGATGTTGCGGATGTCGGCGCCGCGGAAGGCGTAGATCGACTGGTCGGAGTCGCCGACGACGGTGAGCGACGCGGCGCCCCCGTCGGTCCCTGAGCCTGTCGAAGGGTCGGCGTCGAAGATCATCATGCCGCCGGAGGAGAACGGCTCGGCGTCGGACCCCACGGGCCGGGTGAGCTCGTGGATCAGCGCGTACTGCGCGTGGTTGGTGTCCTGGTACTCGTCGACCAGGATGTGGCGGAAGCGCTTGCGGTAGCGGTCGGCCACCTGCGGGAAGGCACGGAAGAGATAGACGGTCTGGGCGATCAGGTCGTCGAAGTCGAAGGCGTTGGCCCGCTGCAGCTCGCGCTGGTACGACGAGAAGATCTCGACGAAGATGCGCTCGGCGGGGTCGCTCATGTTGGCCGATCGCGCATACGATTCCGCGTCGGCGAGCTCGTTCTTGAGCTTCGAGATGCGGCTCTGCGTGCCGGCGGGGGTGAGTCCGAACGAATCGCCCTCGTGCTCTTTCACGAGACGCTTGATGAGCGCCCGCGAGTCGCCCGAGTCGTAGATCGTGAAGGCCTTGGTGAAACCGAACTGCTCGGCCTCGCGCCGCAGGATCCGCACGCACGCGGAGTGGAACGTCGAGATCCACATGCCATCGGCCTTCTGACCGATCAGCTGATGCACGCGCTCGCGCATCTCGCCCGCGGCTTTGTTCGTGAAGGTGATCGCGAGGATCTGGCTGGGGTACGCCTCGCGCGTGCGCAGCAGCGAGGCGATGCGCCGGGTGAGCACACTCGTCTTTCCCGAGCCGGCACCGGCCACGATGAGCAGCGCCTGCCCGCGGTAGGTCACGGCCTCGCGCTGGGGGCCGTTGAGACCCTGGAGGAGGTCGGCGTCGGGGCGGGCATCCGACGGTGCGGGACCGCCGACGATCAGGGGCGTGGAGGCGTCGGTCATGGCGCGTCCAAGTCTAGGCGGGGGCTCCGACATGGGCCTCGCCCCCTTGGCATCCGGAGTCCTCCCGCCATGATGGAGGCATGCGCCTCATCCTCAACATCCTGTGGCTCGTCCTGTCGGGCTTCTGGCTCTTCGTCAGCTACATGCTGGCGGGGATCGTGCTGTGCATCCTCATCGTGACGATTCCGTGGGGCATCGCGGCGTTCCGCATCGGGCTTTACGCGCTCTGGCCCTTCGGGCGCGAGATCGTGGCCAAGCCGACCGCGGGAGTCGGTTCGTTCCTCGGCAACGTGGTGTGGGTCATCCTCGCCGGGTGGTGGCTCGCCCTCGAGCACATCCTGACCGGCATCGCGCTGTGCATCACGATCATCGGCATCCCGCTGGGCATCGCGAACTTCAAGCTCGTGCCGGTGTCGCTCATGCCGCTGGGTAAGGAGGTGCGCGACATTCGTCGGGGCGGTCCGTTCGACCGCACCCTGGGGAGCTGACTAGAGCGTCGAGCGTTCGCGAGAGCGCTGCGGAAGAGCGAGCAGGATGCCGACGACCGTCACGACCGCACCCGTCACGGCCGCGCCGATGACGAGCTCGGCGGGGATGTCACCGTCGCGCCCGCCTGTGAGCCGGACGAGGTCCCAGGGCAGCACCCCGATCTGCTCGTTCCACGAGCGCAGGGCGTCGCCGGCCCCCACGACGGCGATCGTCACCGCGGGCAGGGCGTACGCGATCCCCATCCCGGCCAGGGCGACACCGGTCGCGCGCCGGCGCCCCAGCTGCGGGCGCAGCGACCAGCCGGCGACGACGAACACCCATGCCAGGAGCGCGAACGCCAGCGCGAGATAGAGCACGCGGACCATCGGCATCGCCCACAGCGCAGGCCAGATCCCCTCGGGACCCGAGAGCGAGATCACCGCGAGCGCGACGACGCACCGCAGGACGAGCGCTCCTCCGACGGCGGCGATGATCGGCCACGGCGAGCGCTTCCCGAGCAGGAGTCGCACGACGATGGCGAAGAAGAGCCACCCGAGCACGGCGAGGGCGGCACCCCAGAGCCCGTCGCGCGGAGTCTGCACGACGCGCGTGGCGACGAGGACACCCGCGGGGACGACGATCATGAGCCAGCGGTCGAGGGGCAGCAGGCCGAGGCTCGATTCCGCCGCCCGCCACGGCCGCGTCGAGGCGATCCAGCTCGCGCGAGCGGCGGCGGCACCGGGACGGCGAACGAGACGCGTGCGGGCCGCGACCATGCCGACGACGATCCAGACCACCCCGAACAGCAGCAGAATGCGGGCGAGCCACTCGGTCGTGGAATCGACTTCGATGGGCGTCCGCGCGAACGGATCGACCAGCATCGCCAGGATGCCGCCGGACACCAGCAGTCCGCCGGCGACGATCAGGGCCAGGATGCCTCGCCCCGCCGTCGTCGCCATGCACCTACGTTACACAGCGGTTCCTGAGCGTCCGTCCGGCAGAGGACGGGGTCAAGCGCCGCCGCTCGCGCCCCGCCCCGCGTACCGTCGCGCGGAGTTCATCACCGACACGCCGCCACACGGCATCCGGAACCGGCGTGTTCCCGACGACCTCCGCCCGACGGCACGGCAGCTCGCCGGCGCGGCCACACGCGCGGCCAGATTGTGTAACAATCCACTCATGCTTTCCGCTCTCGCGATCCTCGCTGCGGCGCTGTGCTTCTCCACGACCGGAACCGCGCAGGCGCTCGCCGGCGTCGACGCCTCGCCTCTGGCGGTCGGGGCGGCGCGGATCGTCGTGGGCGGCGGCATCCTGGGTCTGCTCGCCCTCGCGCGCCGCCCGCGCACGCCGACGCCGACAGGATCGCGCTTCTCGACCGCGGGACTGATCGCGGTGGGAGCGATCGGCGTCCTCGCCTATCAACCTCTCTTCTTTCTTGGGACGCGCGAGAACGGCGTCGCGATCGGCACGGTCGTCGCCCTCGGATCGGCCCCCATCGCGACGGGGATCGTGGATGCCGTGCGCTCGCGCCGTCTCCCCTCCCCCCGGTGGATGCTCGCCACCGCCATCGCGCTCACCGGCGTCGTGCTCGTGTCGGGCGTGACCGGCGGGGCGGTGGCGCTCGCGCCGGGCGGACTGCTCGCCTCGGCCGGCGCGGGAATGTCGTACGCCCTCTATACGGTGTGCGGAAAGGCGCTGATCGAGAGGGGGTGGGACTCCACGCGCGTGATGGGAACGGTGTTCGGCGTGGCCGCCGTCGCGAGCCTGCCGGTTCTGCTGATCGCGGGAGGGTCGTGGCTCGCAACCCCCAACGGGCTGGCGCTCGCCCTCTGGCTCGGAGTCGTCACGACGACGGTCGCGTACCTGCTGTTCGGCTGGGGTCTGGCGCGCCTGACGGCCGTCACGGTCTCGACGCTCACCCTCGCCGAGCCCCTCGCGGCGACCCTTCTCGGCCTCTTCGTGCTGCACGAGCAGCTCACACCCGTTAGCGCGTTCGGCCTCGCGCTCATCGCCGTCGGCCTCGCCGTCGTGTCGGTTCCGTCTCGTCGACGTCAGGAGGTTCCGGATGCCACGGCCCCCGCGTGACTCCCCCGCCTCCGCCGCGACAGCAGCCTACGTACCCGGCCCTCGCGCGGCCGACCTCGTCGCGGACGCGGTGCGTGCCGGCATCCTCTCCGGCGAACTGGCGCCCGGCACGCCCCTTCGGGAGGAGGAGCTGAGCGCGACGCACGGCGTCTCGCGGCACACCGCCCGCACGGCGCTCACCCGGCTCACCGCCGAGCGCCTCGTCACCGCGGAGCCTTATCGCGGCGTCCGCGTTTCTCTCCTCGACGACGACGCGCTCGTCGCCCTGCAGCAGTTGCGCTGCGCCCTCGAGACCGAAGCGGTGCGGATCGCGCGGGATCGCGGCATCCGTCCGGCCGAGGTCGACGCCGCCCTCGATGCCCTCGCCGCCGCCGAGGCATCCGGAGACTGGCCCGCCACGCTCGACGCGCACGCGCGCGTGCATCTCGCGCTCGTCGATGCGGCCGGCAGCCCGCGGATCGCGGAGGAGTATCGGCGCCTCGATTCCGAGATGCACCTGCTGCTGACGCATGTGCGCCCGGCGTACGCGCCCGGGGCTCTGACCGAGGAGCATCGCGCGTACGTCGAGGAGGCGTGGGCGGATCCGCAACGGGCCGTGCGCGCCCATCTGGAGCACTCGACGCGGGCGATCCTGGAGAGTCGGCGAGCTTCTTCGCCACGCGACGACACATCCGGTCACGATCCGCAACGCCCGTAGGAGGCCCGTCGGGCCCGGGTTAGCGTGGGGGCACATCGCGGCGATCCGGGCGGTCCCGGGCCTCGGCTCATAACCGAAGGCGTGGCGGGTTCGACTCCCGCCGTCGCGTCCACGTCTCGGTTCCCGCCGAGCCCTTCGCTTCGACCTCCCGGCCGCGGCGCCTCCCCGTGAGTGTCCAACACACCCTGAGACCGCCGGAGAATCGTCCGGGTGTTCTGGACACTCAAGAGGGGATCGCGCGCAGACCCTGCCATGCTGAAACCATGACCCGCCCCGCACCCCAGGACGTCCCCGTCGGCAGCGAGAGCATCCGCCTCAGCGCGTTCCTGAAGTTCGCCGGCATCCTGGACTCCGGCGGAGACGCCAAGGAGGCGATCATCGACGGCTACGTGACGGTGAACGGCGAGGTCGAACGGCGACGCGGGCGGCAGTTGCAGCTCGGCGACGTGGTCGGATTCGAGGAGCGCGCGTTCCGCGTTCAGCCCTGACCCCGCAGGCACATTGCCGTCAACTAAGACGTGACGCGCTGCTTCTACTCGGCCTATCCATCCCCGCGCGCCGCAACACCCTACACTGCGATTCCATGGGCAAAGGCAGCCGACTACGACGGCTTCGATCAGAAGCGGCGCTCGCGCGGCACGCGACCTACCCGTGGGGTGCCGCACAACCCCTACTGGATCTCACCGCCGAGTACCCGTCCCTCACGCAGATCGAGCGTACAGTCAACGACACCAGCGAGCTCGAGGCCTCACGCCAGAAGCACCTCGGGCGAAAGAAGCCCCCCTCTCAACCAGAAGCGCGCGTCATCGCCGCCGTGGGGAAAACGGGAGATTACCCTTTCGCCTCGTCGGAATTGATCGAGGAATGGATGCGGGGTTGGGAAATGCCCTCCCGATCCGGGAGCCCAACGAGTGGAGCCGGTCGGATCAAGACGTCGTCGTCGGTCTTTGTGGCGATCACGGACGACGATGACATGCCGTCGTCCTCGGCCGCCAGAGACCGACCCACAGTGAGCATCCCGATCCGATACATAGAACTCTGTTCGCGAATCGCTGACGTCTTCCCTCTTTTCGCAACCGTCACGCGGTCAGGCTTGACATGGCAGCAGGTCGGCGAAGCACGAAGAGCGTTGTTCGAGTACACCGATCCGAACACGGCGACGCCCGCGACGACGGAAGACCTCATTCACAACACCGCCGATGAGATATTCACTACTCGGGTGACTTCGGCTGCGGTACGTTGGGCGATCGCCCACGAGATGGCGCATCTCCGCACGACGGCCACACAGAGACATGCTGCGTACGAAAAGGTCCACCAGCTGTGGCCCTCTCTCCAAGAGGATGAATGGGACTCGCTCCGAGGAGAATTGGAACCATTCGGGGGGATTCTCTACAAGTACCGCGACGAGATCGCGTGCGATCTTCTCGCCAATCAGTTCGTACTCGATTCTGCGTTCTCGTCTGACGACCTTCTCACCCAGGCCTGCGGATCACTGCTTGCTCTCGAGGCGCTCGTGTGGAACGGCTGGCACACCGACAAATCAGCGCGCTCGGACACTCACCCGTCTCCTTCACTGCGGTTCATGCTCGTCTACCAGGACTGGCTCGACGTCGTCGGCGAACTGACAACCTGGCAATACCGCACACCCCCTGATGTCTTGGCACTGCAGGATTTCGCCTACTTCTACGCCTTCCAGAGATGGGGGGTCGGCGCGTACTCGCAGCACCGCAGCGGCTCTCAGTGGGGCCAAGATATCTCGGAGATCCTCTCGACTCTCGAGCACGTGGCTCCTGGCGACGGCCCACCCACCATCTACGCGAAGGATGCGGGGGGACGAATACGAAGGGTGCAGCCTCACCCCTAGCGCCCGTCATCGGCAGGGTTGACTACCGAACTGAACGAGAGCGGAAACGCGAAGGCCCGCCCCCTCATCGGGAGACGGGCCTCACGGCATCCGAGGTTCGGGCCCGGATGCCGTCACACCTCAATGCTCGTCGTAGTGATCGGCGTGGGCCGCGTGACGGTGACCGTCGTGCACGTAGTCGACGTGGTCGTCGTGCTCGACGGCCTCGTGGCCGCAGTCGTCGCCGTGGGCGTGCTCGTCGACGGTGTGCTCAGCCTGGGCCTCGTGCTCGTCGTAGTGATCGCCGTGCAGCGCGTGGTGGTGCGTGCCGTGCACGTAGTCGACGTGGTCGCCGTGCTCGACGGCCTCGTGGCCGCAGTTGTCGCCGTGCGCGTGCTCGTCGACGGTGTGCTCGGCGTGGGTCTCAGTGGTGCTCATGTTCGTTCCCCTGGTCGGTCGTTTCCTGGACGTGGGCGATCGCATCGAGCACGACGTGCGCGACGTGCTGATCGGCGAGGGCGTATCGGATCTCTTTTCCCTCGCGCTCGGATTCGACCAATCCCGCCTGCCGCAGCGTGCGCAGGTGTTGCGACACCAACGGTTGCGACAGGCCGGCCTGCTCGGCGAGCGCGCCGACCGTGAGCGGTTCGCGGCTCAGCAGCCACACGAGCGCGAGACGCGAGTCGTTGCCGAGGACCTTGAACAGCTCGGCGGCGTCAGCGAGCCCCGCGATCTTGTCCACATCTCAAGAAGACCACACACATAAACGCTTTGCAATACGTTTAGGCAATCAAGAACGGTTCTCGTTCGCGTTATCGCCGGGGTCGTCGCCGCGCGGCGGCTCGAGCTTCATCCACCCGAACGTCGCGGCATCCTGAATCTCCTCCGCCTGGCGGCGCCGCAGCATCGCGCGACCCCGCGACGCCCCGAGCCCCGCGAGCGCGAGACCGATCGCGACACCGGCGATCAGACCCCACCACTCCACGCCGCGAGTCTACGAACGACTCACCCCTGTCGCCCCTTGAAGCGCGGATTGAGCTTGTTGATCACGAAGACCTTGCCGCGTCGACGCACGACCTGCGCGCCGGGCTGCTTCTTCAGGGATTTGATCGAGGCGCGAACCTTCATGGCGTTCTCCTTTTTGATAACCGTTCTCATTAACAAGGTAAGGTGTCGAGAGCTCCCTGACAAATGAGAGGTGGATGCCATGCGCCGAACGATCGCCATCATGGGCGTCTGCGCCCCCGAACGCCGGTCCTACGCCGAACGAACCGCCATCGCCCTGGGGAGACCGCTCCACCTGCTGCGCTTCGCCGACCTCCGCGCCGCGCACGCGCTGCCCCTGCCTCGGCCACGAACCGACGAAGAGCACGTGGTCGTCGACATGGCCGCCGACGTCGACCTCATCCACTCGATCGCCGCGCGTGGGGGTTCCGAGGTCGAGGCCGTCTGCGTCGTGGACGCGCGGCACATGATCGGCGACCTCCTCGACGACACCGCGCTCGTGGCATCCGCCGCCCCCGGCGACACGCGTGGAGACGTCGGTGCCCGCGCGCGCCAGGCCGCTCTCGCTCTCGAGCTGGCGACCCGCATCGTCTGGATCAACTGGGAGCAGGTGCCGACACCCGCCCTCGCCGTGCAGATGGCTCTGGCGTCGCACCTGAACCCGGGCGCGGTGGTCCGGCTGACGCGCGACCCGCTCAACGACCTCGCGTCCGAGGCGTCGCACGAGGGCGAGATCCTCGAGCGCGCCGGATGGGTCCACGCCCTGAACGACGAGCACGACCCCTACATGCGCGACAACCGCGTCATGACGCTTCGCTACGAGCAGGTCCGCCCGTTCCACCCTGCGCGTCTCTCCGCCGCCCTCGACCGGCTCGATGACGGGGCTGCGGGACGCCTCGTCCGCTCGGCGGGATTCTGCCGCCTCGCCAGCCGTCCCGGCATCCTGGCCCGGTGGGAGCACGTGGGCTCGGCGATGTGGATCGAACCGATCGGGGCCGACGACGGCCGCATGGGCCTCGGTCAGGAGATCGCGTTCACGGGACTCGATCTCTCCGTTCCACGGCTCGCGCACATCCTCGACGACGCCGCGTTGACCGACGCCGAGCTCGCCGCCGGTCCCGCAGCGTGGACCTCGTTCGACGACCCGCTCCCCGCCTGGCCCGCGGTCGAGTCGTCGATCCCGGATGCCACGGACTGACGCGCGCTGCGACGGCACGGGCCGCGGTTCCCCGACGGCACACGCTGCCCGACGGCGCGGCACGCGCCCCGATCTCGCGACGACACGCGCTGCCCGACGGCGCGGCACCGTGACGGCGGGAGGAGAGGGGACGGGCGGAGGACGATCCGGGCGGAAGAGTCCTGCCCTGGCCCCCTGTCCTCCCCCGGCCCCTCGCACCTCTCGCCCTCGAGC
Organism: Microbacterium sp. NPDC086615; assembly: GCF_040686055.1. Taxonomy (NCBI): domain Bacteria; kingdom Bacillati; phylum Actinomycetota; class Actinomycetes; order Micrococcales; family Microbacteriaceae; genus Microbacterium; species Microbacterium sp. NPDC086615. The sequence goes on along the minus strand of NZ_JBFBJJ010000010.1, from coordinate 66,305 downwards.
GCAAGCCTGTCGACCACGACGGGGCGAGGGCGCACCGTGGACGCATGAGCACTCCTGACATCCCCTCCCGCCACGCCGACGACGCCCACGCCGACTCGGCCGCCCCCACCGACGCCGTAACCGACGAAGTGCGCGAAGACGCCGCCGAGGCCGAAGAGCACGTCGATCTCGCCGACGACACGGGCAACGCCGTCGACCCCGGCTTCCCGGCCGCGGAGGGCCACGCCTGAGCGCGACAGCCTTCATCGGGATCTCCGGTTGGCGCTATCCGCGCTGGCGGGGAGACTTCTACCCGCGCGGGCTCGCGCAACGGCGTGAGCTCGCGTACGTCGGCGAGTGTCTCCGCAGCGTCGAGCTGAACGGCTCGTTCTACTCGCTGCAGCGTCCTGAGAGCTACCGGCGCTGGCGCGAAGAGGTGCCGGCGAACTTCGTCTTCGCGGTCAAAGGATCGCGCTACGTCACGCACATGCTGCGCCTCGTCGGTGTGCAGACGGCGCTCGCGAACTTCTTCGCGTCGGGGGTGCTCGCGCTCGGCCCGACCCTCGGCCCGTTCCTCTGGCAGTTGCCCGAACGGGTGGATTTCGATCCCGACGTGCTCGACGGCTTCCTTTCGCAGCTCCCGCGGACGACCGGCGCCGCCCTCGAACTCGCACGGCAGCACGATCAGCGAGTGGACGGCCGCGACTGGCTCGAGGTCGAGGCCGATATGCCCCTCCGCCACGCGCTCGAACCGCGCTCGGCATCTTTCTCCGATCCGCGGGCGGCCGAGATCCTTCGCGCACACGGGGTCGCCCTCGTCCTCGCCGATACCGCGGGCCGCTGGCCCGTCTTCGACGCCCTCACCGCCGACCACGTCTACGTGCGACTCCACGGCTCCACCGAGCTCTACGCGAGCGGCTACGCCGGCCAGGAGCTCGATGCCTGGGCCGATCGCATCCGCGGCTGGCTCGACGGCACCGCTTCGACGGACGGCGTGCCGCGCGATGTCTATGCCTACTTCGACAACGACGCGCGTGGCCGCGCTCCGCATGATGCGGTGGCACTGGCCGATCGGCTGCGCTGAGGGCGACGCACACGACTCCACCCCTCCAGCCTCGAGCGCTGACGCCGCCGCCCTCCCCCGACCCCCAGTCTCGAGACCCTCGATCCCGAGTCGTCAGCCCGGGCACTCCGCCCCGACGTCGGCCGCGACCTCAGGCGATACGCGTCCCCGGCGGCAGGCGCTTCGCCGGTGTACGGGTCCGGCCGATTCCCCAGATCAGCAACCCGGCCGCGATCAGCAGTTGCACGATCAGCCCCACGAACCAGCTGGGAACCGTGCCCTCGAGCTGCTCCTCCGGCGTCTCGTACGACGGGACGTCGGGTGCCACGCACCCGTCGAACCGCGTCTCGGTTTCGGGCGCCTTCTGAGCGAGGCGGACGCTATAGGCGATCTGCGAGAACAGGTCGCGGGGATACCCGTCGACGTAGGTCGGCGGCGTGGCATCCGCCAGGATCACGAACGGGTTCGCGGCCAGCGCCCACCACACGCGATCGAAGCGCGGCACCTCCGAGGTGTAGCGGTTCTCGATGCACGGGAGCTCCTCGTACGACGGGCACCCGGTGTCCCGGGGCCGCACGCCGGGATCACAGCCCTCAGGTGCAGCGCTCCAGTCGAAGTCGCGCGTGATCGACACCTGCTCGGACCGCAGGGCGAGTCCGCCGAGACCGAAGGCGATCAGCGTTCCGATCGACAGCGCGGCGATGACGAGATACGTGCTCGCGACCGAGAAGATCGGCCGCGCGACCACGGCGCTGAAGCCGACACCGACGGCGGCCACGACCCCGACCTCGAGGACCAGGATGCCGAGCGAGGCGAGGATCACGCCCGGGTTCAGGCCGCCCGCCGCGGTGGCGACGACGAGGAACGGCGCGGCCACGACGAGGAAGGCGAGCCCCGAGATCCACGCGGCGAGGAACTTGCCGATGACGATCTCGGCCGTCGTGACGAGCGTCACTTGGACGGGCGCGAGGGTTGCGGCGTCCCGATCCCCGTTCACGGCACTGCCGCTGAGGGTCGGGGACACGAGCAGCACGAGCAGGAGCACGAGCATGATGACGAGGGAGAAGAACCATTCGTTGCCCCCGCTGGCGAGCGCGAACGACGCGAACGACAGCGCGAGGACAGCCATCAGGATGACGAAGAACACCCCGAGCAGCACGTACCACCCGACCGAGCGCACGCGCTGACGCAGCTCGATGCCGATCACGGTCCTGAGACGGTGGAGGTTCATGCGGGGCTCCCCTCGCCGCCGGGGCCGACTCTGAGGTCGAGGAAGGCGTGTTCGAGATCTCCCACCGCCGGAGCGAACTCGACCACCGGGACGCCGGCACCGACCAGCGCGCGAAGCCCGGCGACGGCCCCCGCCTCGTCGGCGAACGGCACGAGCAGGTCTCGGCGATCGACCCCGACCTCGTCGGGGGCACGCCCGAGCGCCGCCGCGACCTCGGCGCGACCCGCCTGCGCCCCGCGCGACGGATCGGTGAGCAGCCGCACCCGCCACGACCGTGTGCGCGTCGCCGCCGCGGCGACCCGGTCGGTTCCGACCGTGCGGCCGTCCATCATGAAGACCGCGTCGTCGACGACCTCCTCGAGCTCGGACAGCACGTGGCTCGAGATGAGGATCGTGCGCCCCTCGGCGGCCAGGCGCCGCAGCAGCACGCGCAGCGCGATGCGCGCCTGCGGGTCGAGCCCCGACGCCGGTTCGTCGAGCAGCAACACCTTCGGGTCGTGCACGAGAGCCCGCGCGAGCGCGAGACGCTGCTTCTGCCCGCGAGAGAGCACCCGCGCCGCGGACGTCGCGAGCGGGGCGAGGTCGACGAGCGCCAGGAGTTCGTCGGCACGCGTGCGCGCCGCCGCGCGCGGAAGGTCGTAGAGCTGCGCCGTCGCGACGAGGACCTCGCGCGCCGTCAGGCTCGGCCACGCGCCCAGAGAGTCCGGCATCCACCCCAGAAGACGGCGCGCACCCGTGGGGTCGGCGATCGGGTCGACGCCGCCGATCCGCACCTCACCGGCGTCGGGCTGAAGCAACGAGGCGAGCATCAGCATGAGCGTCGTCTTGCCCGAGCCGTTGGGGCCGACGAGCCCCGTCACCCGGCCCGGTGCCGCCGCGAACGTCACGTCCTGCACCGCGTGAACGGTCCCGAACGAGCGCCGCACCCCCGCCGCGTCGATCCCCACATCCATGGCCCCACCCTAGAGGGGCCCTCCGACATCGCCTCGGGAGAACGGATTCAGGATGCCGCGAGCGCGCGGCCGAGAGCATCGCCCGACGACCACGCGGTGCGCACCGCAGCGCTCTCGCCCCACGCGTCCCCGCACGCGGACAGACCGGGCGACCGGAAGAAGGGCTGACCGGTCGTCGCCGTCGGACGCGCGAACGTCCACCTGTGCGCGAAGGCCGAGACGGGGTCGACGGCGATCCGCAGGAGCCGGCGGGTGGCGGCGAGGACAGGCGCGATCGCCCCGTCCGGATCGTCGAGATGCAGCCGCGCGCGGTCAGCGGTCGTGTGCACGACGAGCACGGGTGCACCGTCGCCGCGGCGATCCCCGTCGTCGGCGATGAACGACACGTCCGGATCGCCGTCAACGAAGGCGCCGTGCAGATCGGCCGGCCAGTGTCGCTCCTCCCACCGCAGCACCACGGCGATGACGGGCTCCCACGCGGCCGCCGAGCCGAGACGGACGTCGGTGAGGCGCGCCGCCTGCGGTTCCGGCATCGCGAGCACGACCTCGCCCGACGGTTCCCCGTCGACGAGGTACAGCTCCACGCTCTCGACCACCCGCTCCGACACGACGTCGAGCCCCTGCGCGAGATCGAGAGCGAGTGAGCGGAGCCCGAGCGGAGCAGCCCATCGCATGGGCCCCGGCTTCGGCGTCTGGTTCCCGTCCGCGTCGACGACGACGAACGTGTCGGTCCAGGGGCGCGCGAGGTCACGCTCCTCCCAGTCCGCGACGACGTGCCCGAATCGGTCCGCCTCGCCGACGACGAAGTACGACGCCCCGAGGTCGACCGGACGCCCCTCGAACGTGCGGCTCGACAGACGCCCGCCGACGCGGCGCCCGCGATCGAGCACGCGCGCCGTCTTCCCGGCATCCTGAACCGCCCGCGCGCACGCGAGGCCCGAGATGCCACCGCCGACCACCGTCACGTCAACCGTCATGCGGCCATCCTCACGCGGCCGACCCACCGATCGGCAGGGGTTGCGGTCGGCCGTCAGCCGCGGAACACCTCGACGCCGAGGTCGGGATGATCGACGAACACCCCGTCGAGCCGTGCATCGCGAAGAACGGCCCACTCGGTCCGGAAATCACCGAATGCGGCCCGACCTCCGTGCCGACGATACCCCGGCAGGAGAAACATATTCTCGGGGCGGCATGTCCACGTGAAGACACGGAGACCCCGGCCCTGCGCCTCGGCGACGAACCGGGCGGGGCCGCGCGCCCGCCCGAGCCGCCCGGGGTCCAGAATGAGCCGTTTGTCGGGGCTGATGCCATCGACCTCGCGAGCGAGCGCGTCCAGCCCGGAGGGCGTCAACATCGACGCGTACGTCGCGGCCTCCGCCCCATCGCGCTCGCGCAGATCCCACGGCGCCCCGCCCGCTTCGATGAGCTGCACGAGCGGCGACCGGATGCCGAGCTCTCGCAGTCGCGCCAGCACGAGGGGCTCGAACGACTCGATCACCAGCGTCGGGTCGTCGAGCCAGTCCGCCTCGCGCAACTCGTCGCGAACGAGCGCCGCCATATCGAAGCCCTGGGCGGCGAACGCCGCCGCGTGCTTGATCTCGAGGACGACCCCCACACCACCCGACCGCGCGAGGTCGAGGACGTCTCGCAGACACAGCACGAACTCGGTGTCGTCGAAAGCCGCGCTGCCCGGTCGCAGGGCCGGAATCCGCTCACGGCAGCGGAGTGTGCGGAGTTCGTCCCATGTGAAGTCCTCGACGAACCACCCGGTCAGCCGCTCCCCGTCCACGACCTTCGAGGTGCGACGGTCCCCGAACTCCGGCCTCGTCGCGACGTCGGTCGTGGCGCCGATCTCGTTCTCGTGGCGGACGACCAGCATGCCGTCCTTCGAGGGGACGACGTCGGGTTCGACGGCATCCGCTCCCGCGGCGATCGCCAGCGCGTACGAGCTCGGCGAGTGCTCGGGGCGGTACCCGGGAGCGCCTCGGTGGCCGATGATCAGCGGGCGGTTGAGCGGCACCCGCCCACGGTAGCGACGGCGGGTGAACGACTCCCTTGCTCATAGCGGAATCCCAGTCAACACAAGGAATCTCGCACCCTGCTCGGCTAGTGTTGTCTGACAGCACGGTGCTGTGATGACCATCATTTGGAGTGTGAGTCCCCGTGGCCCTCAATAACCCGGCATTCAATACCCCGGCGTTCCAGGACCCTCGTGCCGGCGCCCAGACCCGTTACAGCCCTCCCGCGGCCCCCGCCGCGAGCGCGGCAGCCGCTGCTGAAGCGGCCAACCTCGAGGGCATGTACACCGCCCCCGCGGCGGGTGCCGTCGAAACCGATCGCATGACGATCGAAGACACCGTCTTCAAGACGCTCGCGCTGTTCGGCGTGCTCGTCGTCGGCGCCGTCGTCGGCTGGATCTGGTCGATGGCCGGCGTCAGCGTCGCGAACCCCAGCCCCAGCGCCGCCCCGATGATCGTCGGTGGCCTCGTCGGCTTCGTGCTCGCGATGGTCGCGATCTTCAAGAAGAAGCCGTCCGTCCCCGTCTTCCTCGCCTACGCGGCGTTCGAGGGTCTGTTCGTCGGTGGCATCTCGGCGTTCTTCGAGTTCATCTACCCGGGCATCGTCATCCAGGCGACGCTCGCGACGCTCTCCGTCGTCGGTGTGACCCTCGCGCTGTTCGCGAGCGGCAAGGTGCGCGCCTCGGCCCGCGCCACGAAGATCTTCCTGATCGCCATGGTCGGCTACATGGTGTTCGGCCTCCTCAACATCGTCCTGATGCTGTTCAACGCCCCGATCGCCGGTGGCGCGTTCGGCATGTACAGCACCGTCAAGATCCTCGGCATCCCGCTCGGTGTGATCATCGGTGTCGTCGTGGTCATCATGGCCGCGTACTCGCTCGTGCTCGACTTCGACCAGATTCAGCGCGGCGTGCGTAACGGAGCGGCTCGTGTCTACGGCTGGGTCGGCGCCTTCGGCATCATGGTCACCGTCGTGTGGCTGTACGTCGAGATCCTGCGCCTGATCGCGATCCTGCGCGGCAACAACTGAACGTTCCGCTCGAAGGGCCGTCCCGTTCCGGGGCGGCCCTTCGTCGTTCCCGGCGCGCCCCGCCCGCCTGCTCACCCGCTCGCTAGCTCGCCCGCCCGCCCGCCTGTCGAGTGTCCAAGACACGCCGCAACGGCGTCGTTCGTAACGGCGTGTTTTGGACACTCGACGTTCTCTGCGAGCCCCGCGCGCCACGCTCCGCAAGGGGTGCGGCGCACGCGCCACCCGGCGCTAGCCTCGCGCCATGAGCCCCGCGAAGACTCCCCCCGAGATCCTCGACATCGACGGCCATGAGGTGCGCGTCACGAGTCCCGACCGCGTCGTCTTCCCCACCCCAGGCCTGACGAAGCTCGACCTCGTGCGCTACTACCTCGACGTCGCCGAGGGCGCCCTGCGGGGAGCAGGAGGCCGACCGATGGTGCTCAAGCGCTTCTCGAAGGGCCTCGACCAGGAGCCGTTCTTCCAGAAGCGTGTGCCCGACAAGCACCCCGCCTTCATCGACACCGCAACCCTCCACTACGCCTCCGGCACCTCCGCCGAGGAGACGGTGATCCGGGATGCCGCGGGCCTGGCGTGGGTCGTCAACCTCGGCTGCCTCGACCTCAACCCTCACCCCGTTCGGGCCGAGGACCTCGACCACCCCGACGAGCTGCGCGTCGATCTCGACCCCATGCCCGGGGTCGACTGGGCACAGATCGTCGATGTCGCCTTCATCGCCCGCGAGGTCCTCGAAGACCACGGGCTCGTCGGATGGCCGAAGACCTCGGGCTCGCGGGGGCTCCACATCCTCGTGCGCATCCGTCCCGAGTGGGACTACGCCGACGTGCGCCTCGCCGCCGAGACGCTCGCCCGCGAGGTCGAGAACCGCGCGCCCGGGCTCGCGACCGCTCGCTGGTGGAAGGAGGAACGCGGCGAAAGCGTCTTCGTCGACTTCAACCAGAACGCAAAGGACCGCACGGTCGCCTCGGCGTACTCGATCCGGGCGCTCCCCGACGCGCGCGTGTCGACTCCGCTGACGTGGGACGAGGTCCGCGACCGCCGCCCCGAAGAGTTCACCGTCCTCACCGTGCCCGAGCGCTTCCGCGCGATCGGCGATCCGCACGCCGGGATCGACGACGCGGCAGGATCCCTCGACGCCCTCCTGGCTCTCGCGAAAGAGCTGGGGCCCGCCGAGAAGCCTCCGCGCGGCTCCGACGGCTCCGGTCGCCGCGCCTCGACCATGCCTCTCATCGAGGTCGCGCGCACGAAGACCAAGCCCGAAGCTCTCGATGCCCTCGAGACGTGGAAGTCACGGCATCCGGAAGCCGCGGACGCCCTCCACCCGGCCGACATCCTCGTCGACGGCATGCGCGGTTCGAGCTCGCTCTGGTACCGCGTGCGGGTGAACCTGCAGCATGTCCCGGATGCCGAACGTCCCGCGCAAGAGGACCTGATCGCCGACTACGACCCCTGGGCCGGCCGGAAGTGAGGCCGTCGACCGGTCGGGTCGTGGTCCAGATGTAGGAGCGTTCATCGCAACAGGAGCCGAACGAGGCGCAGCGTGCACATCAGCCCCACCGGTCCTGCATATGAACGACACCTCGCGCCTCGCACCCGGGCGGAGTCAGCGGCGCCGCGGGCGCGTCAAGGCCTCACCGCACGCCGCGGCCAGCGTCTGCATCGCGCGCGCCGGACTCAGGGTCGCCGCCGCGTCCACGGCCTCGGTCGACAGCCGCTCGCGCACCTCGGCATCCGTCAGCACACGAACGAGGGCCGCGACGAGGGCGCCCTCGTCGCCATCCGGAACCAGGATGCCACCTCCCCCGGCAAGCATGTCGCGCGGGCCGTAGCGGATGTCGTAGGCCACCACGGGGGTACCGTGCGCGAGGGCTTCGGCGAGGGCGAGCCCCTGCCCCTCGAAAGCCGAGGTGGTGAGGTACACGGCCGCGCCGTCGAGGACGGCACCGGGGTCGTTCGTGAGCCCGGGCAGCGAGATACTTCCCGCCAGGCCGAGCTCGGCGACCAGAGCTTCGAGCGCCTCTCGCTGGGCGCCGGCTCCCCACAGCTCCAGCCGCGCCGTGGGGACCTCTGCGACGACCCGGGCGAACGCACGGACGGCCGCGGGAAGACGTTTGCCGGGAGCGAGGCGCCCGAGCACCACGACACGACCGGCGTCGCGGTCCGCCGCGGGGACGACCCTCTCCGGCGCGCGGACGGCGTGCGGCGCGACGAGGTCGTTCGCCGCGGTCCCGAAACGTTCGCGCACGTCGTCCCGCTGCTGCGCGGTGGGCCACAGCACCGCGTCGAAGCGCGGAGCGATCTCGAACCATCGCGTCCAGAGCGCGTTGAGGTCGGAGTCAGCACGGTAAGGGGCTTCGAGGTGGATCGTGTGGACGGTGTGCACGATCCGGACCTCATCGTCTCCCCAGCCGACGATCAGTTCCCCGAGCTGCCGCGACTCGCAGATGACGACGACGGGACGCGGATTCTCCGCGCGGAGCTGTCCGGTGAGGTGCGCGAGCCACGCGCGGTAGAGCGCACCGAACCCGGCGACGACGCCGACAGGCTCGCCCGCGGCATCCCGGATCACGATCGGCGCCGTCGTCAGGTGCCAATCGGGGTCGATGACGTTGGGCAGGGAGACGGCGCCGCCCGCGACGTCGCGGTACTCCAGGGTTGGATCGGCTTCGCCGGGCATGGCCGCCCCTCGCAGCCACTCCGCGGCCCCTCCCTCGACGTCCACCGCTTCATCGAAGAGATTACGGAAGACCTCGGATGCCGCCGCCGCCCCGCGCTCCACGAACGTCGCGCGGTGCTGGGCATGGGCGTCGGGCGTTCCCGGATCGACCGTGAGAAGTAGCGGTTGCGCACCGGCATCCGCCATCTGACGCGCGCGGGCGAGCGTCGAGATCGTGTACCCGCCGTCGAGGTCGGGGATGAGCCTGCTCGACAGGATCAGGTACCAGGCGTCGGGGAACGGCATCACGCCTCCATCCTCCCCTGGCATCCCGGTACCCGCGTACCCACGCTTGGGGCGTGTTCGTCCGTTCGGGGCGCGCCATTCCCCGCCCCGACCGCCGATTCGCGCCCCAAACCGGGCACCACGACCAACGCTCGCAGCAAAAACGCCGCCGCCCGGAGGACGACGGCGTCTTGCCGCGCGAGTGGCCGAGGGCTCACTCCCACTCGATGGTCCCCGGCGGCTTCGACGTCACGTCGAGCACCACGCGGTTGACGTCCTTCACCTCGTTGGTGATGCGGTTCGAGATTCTCGACAGCACGTCGTAGGGCAGGCGGGTCCAGTCGGCGGTCATGGCGTCTTCCGACGACACGGGACGCAGCACGATGGGGTGGCCGTAGGTGCGACCGTCGCCCTGCACGCCGACCGAGCGCACATCGGCGAGAAGCACGACGGGGCACTGCCAGATCTCGTCGTCGAGGCCGGCCTTGGTCAGCTCGGCGCGGGCGATGGCGTCGGCCGCACGCAGGATCTCGAGACGGTCAGCGGTGACCTCGCCCACGATGCGGATGCCAAGACCGGGCCCCGGAAAGGGCTGGCGGCCGACGATCGCCTCGGGAAGGCCCAGTTCACGACCGATCGCGCGGACCTCGTCCTTGAAGAGGGTGCGCAGCGGCTCGACGAGCTCGAACTGCAGATCCTCGGGGAGCCCGCCCACGTTGTGGTGGCTCTTGATGTTCGCGGTGCCCGTGCCGCCGCCGGACTCGACCACGTCGGGGTAGAGCGTGCCCTGCACGAGGAAGCGCACCTGCTCGCCCTCGGCCTTGGCCTCGGCGACGAGGTCGGCCTGCACCTTCTCGAACGCGCGGATGAACTCGCGACCGATGATCTTGCGCTTCTGCTCGGGGTCGCTCACGCCTGCGAGGGCGTTCAGGAAGGTCTCGCGCGCGTCGACCGTGATGAGCTTCACCCCGGTGGAGGCGACGTAGTCGTTCTCGACCTGTTCGCGCTCGCCCTGGCGGAGCAGCCCGTGGTCGACGAACACGGCGATGAGCTGGTCGCCGACGGCCTCGTGCACGAGGGCGGTCGACACGGCGGAGTCGACGCCGCCCGACAGTGCCGAGATGACGCGCGATGATCCGACCTGCTGGCGGATGCGCTCGACCTGCTCGGCGATCACGTTGCCGCTGTTCCAGTCGGCGGGGAGACCCGCAGCCTTGTGCAGGAAGTTCTCGAGCACGTGCTGGCCGTGGTCGGAGTGCTTGACCTCGGGATGCCACTGCACTCCGTACATACGACGTGCGTCGCTCGCGAAGGCGGCGACGGGCGTGTGCGCGGTGCGAGCGAGCACTTCGAAGCCCTCGGGAGCCCGCGACACCTGGTCACCGTGGCTCATCCACACGTTCTGCTCGACCGGCTGCCCCTCGAGCAGGGTGCCCTCGGTCACGATCGTGGCGTCCGTCGCCCCGTACTCGCGCAGGCCGGTGTTCGCGACCTCGCCGCCGAGGGCCTTGGCCATGACCTGGAAGCCGTAGCAGATGCCGAGCGTCGGCACGTCGAGATCGAAGACTCCGGCGTCGAGGCTCGGGGCTCCCTCTTCGTACACCGACGAGGGCCCGCCCGAGAGGATGATGCCCACGGGGTTCTTGGCCGCGATCTCTTCCGCCGAGGCGGTGTGCGGCACGATCTCGCTGTAGACGCCCGCTTCGCGGACGCGGCGGGCGATCAGCTGCGCGTACTGGGCGCCGAAGTCGACGACGAGGACGGGGCGCTGGGACGTTTCGGTCTGTTCGGTCACCGGTTGCCTTCCGGGGCGGGAACGGGAGCGGATGCCAGGGCGGCTTCGCGCTCGGCGAGGTAGGCGCGTACGCCGCGAGCGGTACGCACCTCGAGGATGAAGGAGAGGAACGGGACGACGCCACCGAGGGCCAGGAAGACGAACCGACGGAACGGCCAGCGCATCAGGCTCCACACGCGGAAGCACGAGATGAGGTACACGACGTAGAACCAGCCGTGCACCACCAGGATCGCCAACGAGATGTTGACGCCATCACCCGTGGAGATCATCTCGCACCCGTCGCCGCCGGGGATGAAGAGGGAGAACCACTGGCATCCGGGGCCGGCGATGGCATCCGCGAACCACAGGAACCCCCCGGATCCGCCCAGGAACAGCTCCACGTGGATGGGCGTGTACTTCAGGATCATCTCGGTGACCAGCAGCAGAAGGCCGATACCGGTGATGATCGAGCAGATCTGGTAGAAGGTCAGGGCTCCGCGGATCGCCGGGAAAGAGGCGAGTTTCGGGGGACGCGGCATGCGCCAAGTCTAGTCGCGAGGAACCGGCGGCCCCGCCGCCTGCGCCTCTTCCTGGGCGTCTTCGAGGTCTTCGACCTCTTTCTCCCACGCGTCGCGGGCCAGGCGGTACCAGAGGTACAGCGCGAAGCCCGCGAAGATCGCCCACTCGGCCGCGTAGAAGATGTTCAACCAGTTCACGCGGGAACGCTCGTCCGGAGCCGGCGACGAGATCGCTTCGAGCGGCCCGATCGCCGTCTGCGAGGCGACGTACTGGCGGTACACCGCGACGCCGTCGACGTCGTGCCAGCGCCCGAGCAGCATCGCGGGCGACATCCGCGTGAGCGTCTGAGGATCGACCCCGGCGGAGGGACGCGCCGGCCCCTCGTCGGAGATCAGGCGCCCCGTGACCTCGACCTCGGCGGTGGGATCCGCCTCAACCCCGGTGCGCAGGTCGTCTGCGGCGGCCTGGGCCGCCTCGAGCGTCGGAGCCCAACCGAGAGCGACGGCGAGGGATGCCGGCTTCCCTGCGCCGTCGACCCGCAGCTGACCCGTGACCCAGTACCCTTCGACGTCGTCGTTGAAACGCGACGAGACGACGATGAAGTCCGAGGGGATCCACCGCCCGCTCGTCTCGACGCGTTGGCCGACGAGGGGCTCGGCGAGATAGGCGCCCGGCTGCACGACCTCGTCGAGGGGGCGCACCACCTCGGTCATCCCGGGCTCGGAGGGCGCGGTGTCGACCGCGCGCCCCAGCTGCCACTGTCCGAGCCATGCGAGGACCCCGGCGACCACCAGCGAGAACGCCAGCAGCGCGAGCCATCGCGGACGCAGCATCACCTCGCGCAGCGTCGGCGGGAAGACCTCGGGGATCTCCGGAGCAATGGCGGGCGACGAGGTCACGCAGACTCCGGCATCAGTGTCCGTACGGGGCCACGACGACCTCGACGCGCTGGAACTCCTTGAGGTCGGAGTAGCCGGTCGTGGCCATCGACTTCTTCAGAGCGCCGATCAGGTTCGCGGTGCCGTCCGCGACGGGCGCCGGCCCGTAGAGCACCTGCTCGAGCGGGCCGACGCGGTCGACCGCGACGCGACGCCCGCGGGGCAGCTTGGCGTGGTGCGCCTCGGGCCCCCAGTGGAAACCGCGGCCGGGAGCGTCCGTGGCGCGCGCCAGGGCGACGCCGAGCATGACGGCATCCGCGCCCATGGCGAGGGCCTTCACGATGTCACCGGAGGTGCCGACACCGCCGTCGGCGATGACGTGCACGTAGCGTCCTCCCGACTCATCGAGGTAGTCGCGGCGAGCGCCGGCGACATCGGCGACGGCGGTCGCCATCGGCGCGTGCAGGCCGAGCGTGGCGCGCGTCGTGGACGCCGCTCCCCCACCGAAGCCGACGAGCACGCCGGCCGCTCCCGTGCGCATGAGGTGCAGGGCCGCGGTGTAGGTGGCGGCGCCGCCGACGATGACGGGAACGTCGAGGTCGTAGATGAACTTCTTCAGATTGAGCGGCTCGGCCACGCTCGATACGTGCTCGGCCGACACCGTGGTCCCACGGATGACGAAGAGGTCGACGCCGGCGGCCACGACCGTCTCGTACAGGTCGTGGGTACGCTGCGGCGTCAGGGCTCCGGCCACGGTCACGCCCGCGGCGCGGATCTCGGCGAGACGATCGCGCACGAGTTCGGGTTTGATCGGCTCGGAGTAGAGCTGCTGCATGCGGCGGGTGGCATCGGCATCCGGCAGCCCGGCGATCTCGGCGAGGAGCGGCTCGGGGTCGTCGTACCGCGTCCAGAGACCCTCGAGGTCGAGCACGCCCAGACCGCCCAGACGACCGAGCTCGATGGCCGTGCGGGGGCTGACGACCGAGTCCATGGGGGCGCCGAGCACCGGGATCTCGAACGAGAAGGCGTCGATCGTCCACGCCGTGGACACGTCTTCGGGGTTGCGCGTCCGTCGCGACGGCACGACGGCGATGTCGTCGAAGGTGTAGGCGCGGCGGGCGCGCTTGGCGCGGCCGAGGTCGATCTCCATGGTCACCCGCCCAGCCTACCCGCGACCTCCGACCTCGCCGCCGGTCGCCGGTGGACCGTCGGCCGAAAGCGGGGCATCGGCTCCGCGCAGGAGGCGCGTCAACAGTCCGTCGACGGCGAAGAGGAGGAAGGCGAGCGATCCGATCCAGGGGCTGAGCGCCACGGCCGCGGCACTGATGATCACCGCGCTGAGGCCGGCCCTGCCCAGTCGCCGCGCGTCGTCCTCCGACAGATCGGCGACAGCCCCCGACCGCACGGCCCAGGCCCACTGCAGCCAGCCGACCACGATCGCGAGGAAGAAGTTGACGGGCAGCAGGATCCGACCGAGCAGGAGGTCTTCGTAGGACGTGTTCAGCGACGAGGTGAAGGGGACCAGCACGATCAGGAGGAGGCGGATGTTGTTCAGCCACATCCCCGTGTCGTCGATCCGGACGATCCACTCGAACTGCCGCACGTGCGTCATCCACATCACGCACAGGATGAGGAAGCTGATGACGAACGAGAACACCGGATGCGAGAGCGCGAGGAGACTCTGCGCGAGGTCGTCGTTGGTGCGCACCGTGCCGAGGGACTGGTCGGTGAGACCCAGGACGAGGAGGGTCGCCGCGATCGCGAACACCCCGTCGGTGAACGCCTCGGTGCGCCGGGCCGAGACGGACGTCTCCGGGTGAATCCTCCGCCGGATCATTCGCACAGCGTAGCCGTGCCGACCACCGGTGCAACGGTCATCGCGCCCGCACCACGCGCTGCTCGTCCCACACCGGCTCGGGCGACTCGTACACCTCGCCGTCCGATCCGAACACGAGGAATCGGTCGAAGGACCGCGCGAACCACCGGTCGTGAGTCACCGCGAGCACCGTCCCCTCGAATCGCGCGAGGGCGTCTTCGAGGGCCTCGGCTGACGCGAGGTCGAGGTTGTCCGTCGGTTCGTCGAGCAGCAGCAGGGTCGTTCCCGACAGTTCGAGGAGCAGCACCTGGAACCGAGCCTGCTGCCCACCGCTCAGCGTGTCGAAGGCCTGTTCCGCCTGCGCGACGAGACCGTACCGGTCGAGGGCCGAGCTCGCGGCATCCCGTGGCATCCCCCTTCTGTTGTCATCACCGCGGTGAAGCAGATCGAGGAGCGTTCGCCCGATGAACTCCGGATGCCGATGGGTCTGGGCGAACCATCCGGGCACGACGCGCGCCCCGAGGATCGCTCTGCCGGTGTGGGCGACCCGGTCGAGTCCGGATCCGACGGTGGTCACGTGCCCCAGACGCGTGTCGGGATCGGTGCCGCCGCCGGCCAAGAGCCGGAGGAAGTGCGACTTGCCCGAGCCGTTGGATCCGAGGACCGCGACGCGATCACCGAACCAGACCTCCAGGTCGAACGGCTTCATGAGCCCGATCAGTTCGAGCTTCTCGGCGATGACAGCGCGCTTACCCGTGCGTGCGCCCCGCAGGCGCAGCTGCAGATCCTGCTCGGGCGGGCGCTCCTGGGGCGGACCGGCCGTCTCGAATTTCGTCAGTCGGGTCACCGCGGCGTGGTAGCGCGAAGCGAAACCGTCGTTGGCGGCGGCGGCGATCTTCATGCGCGCGACGAGGGCTCGGAGCTTCTCGTGCTCCTCATCCCATCGGCGGCGCAGCTCGTCGAGCCGCGCCATGCGGTCCTCGCGGGCCTCCGCGTACGTCGCGAAGCTGCCACCGTGCACCCACGCGGTGCTGCCGGCGCTGCCCATCTCGAGGGTCACGATGCGGTCGGCCGCGCGAGCGAGGAGCTCGCGATCGTGAGAGACGAGGAGAACGGTCTTCGCGGTGGCGCGCAACTGGTCCTCGAGCCAGCGCTTGCCGGGGACGTCGAGGTAGTTGTCGGGCTCGTCGAGCAGCAGCACGTCGTCGGGGCCGCGCAGCAGCGCCTCGAGAGCGAGTCTCTTCTGCTCCCCGCCCGACAGTGTGGAGAGCTCGCGGAACCGCGCGCGCTCATACGGCACTCCGAGCGCGGCGATCGTGCAGGTGTCCCACACCGTCTCGTGCTCGTACCCGCCCGCGTCGGCGTAGTCGGCGAGCGCCGCCGCGTACCGCATCTGCGTGTCGAGATCGTCGCGTTCGATGAGGGCGTTCTCGGATGCCTCGAGCTCGAGCGCCGCGTGACGGATGTGCGCGGGCGACACCGCGACGAGGAGGTCGTGGACGGTCTCGCCGACCTTCCCGTGGCCGATGAACTGATCCATCACCCCGAGGGACCCACCGATCGCGATCGCACCGCCGTGAGCCTTCTCGTCGCCGCGCACGATGCGAAGCAGCGTCGACTTGCCCGCCCCGTTCGGGCCGACGAGCGCGGTCGTCACCCCTTCCCCCACGCGGAAAGTCACCTCGTCGAGGAGGGGCCGCCCGTCGGGGAGGGTGAACGAGATGGCGGTGAGGTCGAGGTAGCCCATGGGGAGATTCCGGTCGACCGCTCGTGGCGGTGGCGTCGACCTTCGAACGCGCGTGCGCCGTTCGCCGGTCGGCTCGCCGACAAGCGAGCCGACCAGCTTAGCGGCAACTCCGCCCGTCAATGACGACGCGGCCTGGGAACCGCGACGAAAGCCGCTGCGATCATGCCGAGCGATCCCGTTCCGAGCAGGACGAGTCCCGCCGGCCATACGGCTAGCCGGTCACGAGGCTCACCGGAGAACGGACCCGGGTCGTAGACCAAGACCGAGTTGAGCACGAGCAGCACGACTCCCGCCATGACGCAGGCCGCCGCGACAATCGCCGGGATCACGCGCCACGCCCACGTCGCCGCGTTGACTACCGGCTCACTGCCCAACGGCGAACCCGACTCGAGGGTCGAAAGCCGACAGCGTTCGCGATGTCGCCTCGAGAGTCCATACCGGGTACCTCATCCCGAGGGTCTTACGACCCACCCATTTCTGGATCTTATACGTCACCAAAGTTCCGACCGCCCACGCCTTGTAGGAGCTCCCGGCGGGGGCTGAGGGCGACGTCCAACTCACGCTCCCCTTCACGGTCCGCGACTCGTGGACCCCAATCGTGGCGCCGATGCCGCTTTTGCTCGCGCCCAACGTCGCGTCGATCGCGGACTCCACCTCGTAGCTCGCCGACATCGCGCATTTCCCGCGGGCCGCACCATTATGCACTTTGCAGATCGCGAGCTGAACACCGCGGTTCGTCCAGTTCATCGTGCGACGCACGTCGATGACGTCATACCGGTAGTAGGTGACCGATACCCCGGGATCGGCCACGACCGGATACGTCACCTTCGCCGCGGCCGCGGTATCGATGACCTGCGTGAGTCGATCGCCGTCGATCTCATAGTGCGTCGGGACACTCCGCCCGTCGGCGTCCAACGCCCACGGCGGAGCGACCGTCGCCGCTTCCTGCCCGTCGCGATCGAGGACACTCGCTCCACCGTCGGGCTGAGCGACGAGCGAGCCTCCGTCCCCCGCGGCTACCTCGTAGGTGAAGGTCGTCGGCGCCGCCGCATCGCTCGTCACGGACATCACCTGTAGCACGCCGTTGCTGCGCACAGCGGGGATGATGCTCGACCCGTCTCCGAGTTCGTGCTCGACGGCCCCGTCTCCGACCCGCTTCGTCGCTGTGGTCCCTCCATCCGACGGCAGCGTCACGCTCACCTCCTGCCCTCCGGGTGTCGACAACGTCACGGGTTGCTCGACATCTGCGGGCAGCACAGCGGTGACGTCGCCTGTCCGGGCGACCACATCGTCACCCTCGAGGCGCGCGGGCGCCGTATCGTCGAGAATCTGCTCCAGGACGTCTGGCTCGGGTGCCTCCGCAAAGGCGGGTGTCACCCCGCCGATCGCGATGAGCGCGACGGCGACGACGCCGGTCAGCAGACGTTTCATGATCTCTCCCTGTCTCGATGCGCATGTGTACATGCTTCTTCAGGGATGCTATGGATCGACGAGCGGATTCAAATGTCTACATGATCATTCTCATCTTCTCTCTCACCCGCGCACGAGAAAGGGCCGGGCAGTCACCTGCCCGGCCCCCCTCGAAACGACACGTTACTTCTTGTAGTTCGGCGCCTCGACGACGATCTGCACGTCGTGCGGGTGCGACTCCTTCAGGCCAGCCGAGGTGATGCGGACGAACTTGCCCTTGGTCTTGAGCTCTTCGACGGTGCGCGCGCCGACGTAGAACATCGACTGACGCAGACCACCGATGAGCTGGTAGGCGACCGCCGACACGGGGCCGCGGTAGGGCACCTGGCCCTCGATGCCCTCGGGGATGAGCTTGTCGTCGCTGGGGACGTCGGCCTGGAAGTAGCGGTCCTTCGAGTACGACGTCTTCTTGCCGCGCGTCTGCAGCGCACCGAGCGAGCCCATGCCGCGGTACTGCTTGAACTGCTTGCCACCCTGGAAGACGATCTCGCCTGGCGACTCGTCGGTGCCCGCGAGCAGCGAGCCGAGCATGACGGTGTCGGCACCGGCGACGAGCGCCTTGGCGATGTCGCCCGAGTACTGCAGCCCGCCGTCGGCGATGACCGGCACTCCCGCGGGGATCGCGACCTGCGCGGCCTCGTAGATCGCGGTGACCTGCGGCACACCGACACCGGCGACGACGCGGGTCGTGCAGATCGAGCCCGGTCCGACGCCGACCTTGACGGCATCCACGCCCGCGTCGATGAGCGCCTGAGCGCCTTCGCGGGTCGCGACGTTGCCGCCGATGACGTCGATGTGCGCGAACGACTCGTCGGCCTTGAGGCGCGTCACGATGTCGATGACACCCGCGGACTGCCCGTTAGCGGTGTCGACCACGAGAACGTCGACGCCGGCATCGCGGAGCGCCTCGGCACGCTGCCACGCGTCGCCGAAGAAGCCGATGGCGGCACCGACGCGCAGGCGACCGTGGTCGTCCTTGGTCGCGAGGGGGTACTTCTCGCTCTTGTCGAAGTCCTTGATGGTGATGAGGCCGGCGAGCTTGCCCTCGTCGTCGACGAGCGGCAGCTTCTCGACGCGGTGCTTGGCGAACGTCGCGATGACGTCGTTGGCGTGGATGCCGACGGGGCCGGTGATGAGGCCCTCTTTCGTCATCACGTCTTTGACGAGGGTCGTCTGGCGCTCGAAGCCCGAGACGAAGCGCATGTCGCGGTTGGTGATGATGCCGACCAGCACGCCGTCGGGGTCGACGACGGGCAGACCCGAGATGCGGTACTGCGCGCACATCGCGTCGACTTCGGCCACGGTGGCATCCGGAGTCGTCGTGATGGGGTTCGACACCATTCCCGACTCGCTGCGCTTGACCTGATCGACGATGCCCGCCTGGTCTTCGATCGAGAGGTTGCGGTGCACGATTCCGATGCCGCCCTGGCGAGCGATCGCGATCGCCATGCGCGCCTCGGTCACGGTGTCCATGGCGGACGAAAGAAGAGGCGTGGCGACGGTGATGCGACGGGTGAGGCGCGACGACGTGTCCGCTTCGCTCGGGATGACATCGGTGTGCCCGGGAAGGAGCAACACGTCGTCATACGTCAGTCCGATGAAACCGAAGGGGTCGTGCTGCTCCATGGATCCTCCTGCGCCGTAGCGCCTGTGTGAAAGGGACGTCCGATGGAATTCTAAGCGTCGGGAGCCTGGGAATTGTTCCCGAGCGCTCTGGCCGCCGTGCGCACTCGTGATGACACGGTTCGCTAACGAGGCAGTCGGGGAAACACCCTCGACACATTACGCTCGTAGCGTCGACCGTCGAAGCTGACGGGACGACTTCGTCAGCGTTGCCGAACTGGAGACTCCGTGGGTTATCCCTCCCCCACCGCGACACGATCGCGCACCATATCCCGCATGGCCATCCTCGTGGCGTTCCTCGCGAGCGCCGTCGCCGTCCTGAGCATGTTCCTCGCGTCACCCGCGAGCGCCCAGACGACGACCGCCCCGACCCCGGTCGCTTCGACCGGAACCGGCGACGTTTCGACTCAGTACACGATCGGCGGCATCATCCGTGCCGGCGACGACCCCCTCGAAGGCGTCGAGGTGGCCGTCGAGGGCTCGGGCTTCTCCGAGGTGGGCACCACCGGCGCCGACGGCCGCTGGTCGGTCTCGGTCCCCGGGCCCGGCACTTACACCGCCGAGCTCAAGGTCGACACGCTCCCGGACGGCGTCGTCCCGCGCGACCCCGACAACGTCACCCGCGACGTGACGATCGGCACGACCAACACGGTCAACGTCCTATTCCCGACGGGCGAGGGGACGGCGGCATCCGGATCGATCTGGGACACGCTGTTCTCGCGCTTCTTCTACGGCCTCAACTTCGGCCTCCTGCTGGCCCTGGCCGCGATCGGCATCTCCCTGATCTTCGGGACGACGGGCGTCAACAACTTCGCCCACGGTGAGATGCTCACCTTCGGCGCGATCATCTTCTACGTCTTCACCGCGATGGGCTGGAACCTCCTGCTGGCGGTGGTGCTGACCGTCGCCCTCTCGGCCGCGCTCGGCTGGACACAGGATGCCGTGCTCTTCAAACCCCTGCGCAAACGCGGGGTCGGCCTGGTCCAGGTGCTGATCGTGACGATCGGTCTCTCGATCGTCCTGCGCTACCTGTACCTCTACTTCTTCGACGGCGGCACCCGGAACATCACGACCGGCATCACCGACAACGTCACGATCGGCCCCGTCACCGTGACCCTGACCTCGATCATCAGCATGGGTGTCAGCATCGTGATGCTCGCCGCTGTGGGGTACTTCCTCACCCGCACGCGAATCGGCAAGGCCACGCGCGCCGTGAGCGACAACGCCTCGCTCGCCGCAGCCTCCGGCATCAACGTCGACCGCGTGATCCGCATCGTCTGGGTCATGGCGGGTGCTCTCACGGGCCTGTCGGGCGTGCTCTACGGCCTCTACCGCGGCGTCACGTGGGACATGGGCTTCGCGATCCTGCTGCTCCTGTTCGCCGCGGTGACCCTCGGCGGTCTCGGCAGTGCTTTCGGAGCCCTCGTGGGATCGCTGATCATCGGCATCATCACGGAACTGTCCACCATCGTCATCCCACCCGACCTGCGGTACGCGGTGGCCCTGATCGTGCTCATCGGCGTGCTGCTCTTCCGGCCGCAAGGTGTGCTCGGTCGTAAAGAGCGGATCGGCTGAGGAAAGACGACATGGACTGGCTTTCGATCTTCAACAACGCCGCGGGCGAGCTCATCAGCCCGACCACCGCGGCCTACGCCCTCGCCGCCATCGGCCTCAGCGTGCACTTCGGCTATGCCGGACTGCTCAACTTCGGTCAGGCGGGCTTCATGGCCGTCGGTGCCTATGCCTTCGCCATCGCGACCCTCTCGCTCTCGGCCCCCGTGTGGCTCGCGATCCTCATCGCGATCGCCGCATCGGTGCTGTTCGCCTTCATCCTCGGCATCCCGACGCTGCGACTGCGCGCCGACTACCTCGCGATCGTCACGATCGCGGCGGCCGAGATCGTGCGCTACGTCGTCTCGACGGTCGGTCTGACCGACATCACCGGCGGATCGCAGGGTCTGAACGGCTACAACCGCGAGTTCCAGGCGCTCAACCCCCTGCCGGGCGGCACCTACGGCATCGGGCCGTGGACCTACTCGGCGAACGACTGGTGGGTGCGTCTGTTCGGCTGGGGCCTCGTCATCGTCGCGACGCTCCTCGTCTTCCTGCTCATGCGCAGCCCGTGGGGTCGCGTCGTGAAGGGCATCCGTGAAGACGAGGATGCCGTGCGCAGCCTCGGCAAGAACGTCTACGCCTACAAGATGCAGGCGCTCGTGCTCGGCGGCGTCATGGGCGGCCTCGCGGGCGTGGTGTTCATCCTCCCCCGCGCAGTGCAGCCCGGTAACTACGGCACGGCGCTGACGTTCTTCATCTGGACCGCTCTCCTCCTCGGAGGCGCGGCCACCCTGCTCGGGCCGATCGTCGGCGCGATGCTGTTCTGGGTTCTGCTGTCGCTGTCCAACGGCATCATCGTGGGACTGCGCGACGTCGGCATCCTGGGGTTCATGTCCAGCACCCAGACGGGCCAGGTGCGCTTCATCCTCGTCGGCATCGGACTGATGCTCCTCGTGATCTTCCGGCCACAGGGCATCTTCGGCAACAAGAAGGAGCTGTCGTTCAATGTCTGACACGACCGTCACCCACCCGCTCGTCAAGGGCGAGGTCGGACCCGGCTGCGCCAAGGTCGACCCGATCGTCGTCGCCGACAACGTCACTCGTCAGTTCGGCGGCCTGAAGGCCGTCGACGTCGACCACCTCGAGATCCCGCGCGGACAGATCACCGCCCTCATCGGCCCGAACGGGGCCGGGAAGACGACGCTGTTCAATCTGCTCACGGGCTTCGACAAGCCCAACACGGGCAGCTGGAGCTTCGAGGGGTCGAACCTCGCCGGTGTGCCGGCGTTCAAGGTGTCTCGTAAGGGCATGGTGCGCACGTTCCAGCTCACCAAGTCGCTCGGGCGCCTCTCGGTGCTGCAGAACATGCTGCTCGGCGCCCGCGGGCAGAAGGGCGAGAACATCTTCCGCGCCCTGATCCCGGGGATCTGGCGCTCGCAGGAGTCCGAGAACACCACGCGAGCCGACGACCTGCTGCGTCGGTTCAAGCTCGACGCCAAGCGCGAGGACTTCGCCGCATCGCTCTCGGGCGGCCAGCGAAAGCTCCTCGAGATGGCGCGCGCGCTCATGAGCGACCCGAAGCTCGTCATGCTCGACGAGCCCATGGCGGGCGTCAACCCGGCGCTCACGCAGAGCCTGCTCGGGCACATCCTCGACCTGAAGAAGGAGGGGATGAGCGTGCTGTTCGTCGAGCACGACATGCACATGGTCCGTCACATCTCCGACTGGGTCGTCGTCATGGCCGAGGGCCGCGTCGTGGCGGAGGGGCCGCCCGAGACCGTCATGAGCGACCAGGCCGTGATCGACGCCTACCTCGGCGCCCACCACGACACCGATCTCGGCGACATGACCACGTCGCAGCTCGAGACCATCCAGGCCGAGGCCGCCGCCGAGGCGGAAGCGGAGCTCATCGCCGACGAAAAGGACGGGAAGCTCTGATGACCGACACCGCCACCACCACCCGCACCGCGGTGCTGCGCACCGACGACCTCGTGGCCGGCTACCTGCCGGGCGTGAACATCCTGAACGGGTGCACGGTCGACGCGTACCAGGGCGATCTCATCGGGATCATCGGCCCGAACGGCGCCGGCAAGTCGACGCTGCTGAAGGCCATCTTCGGCCAGGTGAAGATCCGCGGCGGCGCCGTGCTGCTCAACGGCGAGGACATCACCTCGCTCAAGGCCGACAAGCTCGTCGGCAAGGGCGTCGGCATGGTCCCGCAGAACAACAACGTGTTCCCGAGCCTGTCGATCGAAGAGAACCTGCAGATGGGACTCTTCCAACGGCCCAAGGTCTTCGCGGAGAGGTTCGAGTTCGTCAGCGGCCTGTTCCCCGAGCTCGCGAAGCGGCGCCGTCAGCGTGCGGGCTCGCTCTCGGGCGGCGAGCGGCAGATGGTCGCCATGGGTCGCGCACTGATGATGGACCCGTCGGTGCTCTTGCTCGACGAGCCGTCTGCGGGTCTGTCGCCCGTGCGCCAGGACGAGACGTTCCTCCGGGTCGCCGAGATCAACCGTGCCGGAGTGACGATCATCATGGTCGAGCAGAACGCTCGCCGCTGCCTGCAGATCTGCCACCGCGCCTACGTGCTCGACCAGGGCAAGGACGCGTACACCGGTACCGGCCGCGAGCTGCTCACCGACCCCCGTGTCATCGAGCTGTACCTGGGCACCCTCGCCGCCGATGAGGATGCGAAGCGCGACAACCGGGAGTCTCCCGCCTGATCCGACGCCGATATGCCGCGAGCGCGGCGCTCACCCTCGTGGGCGTCGCGCTCTCGTCATGCGCGAGCAGTGCCCCGCCGACACCCGTCTCGGTCGCCCTCGTACAGCAACGCGGCGATATCGCTCCGGGGCGCGTGCAGCTGCGCGTGACGAACGACGGCGACTCCCCTGTCGTCGTGACGTCTGCGACGCTCACCTCCCCCGTCCTCGCGGAGGCGGGCGGCGGCGAGACGAAGCGACCTGTGCCGCTCTCCCCGGGCCGGACGGTGGACCTCCCGGTGGCGCTGCCCGCTCTGCGGTGCGTCACGGAAGATCCGTCCGTCCGGGCGGTACTGCGCCTCGAAGAAGACGGGGAAAGCCGTGACGCGACGCTGGACGTCACGGACGAGCTCGGAGTGCTCACTCGTCTGGCTGAGACCGAATGCGGCCAGGAGGCCGTGGCATCCGTCGCCCGGATCTCGGCCGCGTCGGCGGCAGTGGGTGAAGGCGGAACCATCGATCTCGAGGTCTCGATCGAGCCGACCGGCGATGCCGGGGCGGGGACCGCCGAACTCCGCGCCCTGCGAGGCACTCCCCTGCTGCGCTTCCCCGCCGGCACCGAGACGCCGCTGGACGTGACCGTGCGCCCGGACGACCCTCCCTCGACGGTGACGATCGCTCTGACGCCGCAGCGCTGCGATGCGCACGCGATCGCCGAAGACAAGGTCGGCACCCTGTTCGACCTCGTGGTCCGGGTCGAGGATCGCGACGTGGTCATCCCGCTCGAACGATCGCCGTCGGTCGCCGCCGCGATCCTGTCGGCCACAGCCGCCGTCTGCGGCCTCACCCCGTAGTCACGACATGCGAAAGGGCCCGGATCCTTTCGGATCCGAGCCCCTCGCGTGGTGTCAGGTCACTCGTTGAGCGAGCCGAACTCCGTGTTCAGCAGGGTGTACTTGTTGTCGGCACCGTACTGGTAGATGCCGATGTACGCCTCGGTCGGGTCACCGTTCGCGTCGAACGTGATCGGGCCGGAAACACCGTCGTAGTCGATGTCCTTGCCCTCGTTGATGAGCTTCAGGCAGTCGGCGAAGGTCGTGCACTTCTCGCCATCCTCGGAGACCGACTGCAGGTTGTCACGGATCGCCGTGCCCGAGTCGTCCTTGGCCTGTGCCGCAGCGAGAGCCGCGACGATGACCGCGTCGTAGGACTCCGGCGCGTAGCTGAAGTCGGTGAGGGCGGGGTCGACCTCCTTCAGGCGAGCCTGGAAGTCGGTGTCGGCCGGGTTGCCGGGGAGGGTTCCCTTGGCGCCCTGCAGAGTGCCCGCCGGGAACTCGTACGAATTCGACAGGTTGCCGTCGACGAAGTAGACCTTCGACGCCGGGTAGCCCTGGGTGCTGACGAGCTGCGGGATGATCGACGACGTCTCTTCGAAGGCGATGACCGCGACAGCGTCGGGCTTGGCCTGCAGCAGCTGGTCGACCTGCGAGGTGAAGACCGTGTCACCCGGGTTGTAGGGGACCGCGACCGAGACCTCGCCACCGGCGGCCTCGACGGCCTTGGTCGCGTTGTCCTTGAGGCCGATGCCGTAGGGGTCGTTGATGTAGATGATGCCGACGTTGGCGGCGCCGTCACCGGTCATCAGGTTGCCGAGCACGCGGCCCTGCAGCACGTCGGAGGGAGCGGTACGCCAGTAGTAGCCGTCGTCCGCGTAGGTCGTGAAGTCGGGCGACGTGTTGGCCGGCGAGATCTGGACGATGCCTGCGTTGACGAGCTGGTCGATGAAAGTGAACGAGACACCCGAGGATGCCGCACCGATGACCACGTCCGCACCGGCGTCGACGAGCTCGGTGGCGGACTGGGTCGCGATGTCGGTCGTGGTGTCACCCGAGTCGCGCTCGGTGAGCTCGACCTTGAAGGGGAACTCGGAGCCCGTGGCCTCGATGTCCTTGATCGCGAGCTTGACACCGGCGACCTCGGGCGGGCCGAGGAACGCGAGGTTACCCGTGGCGGGGAGGATGGTTCCGACGTGGAACGTGCCGTCGGCCGTGGACACGGCGCCGCCGCCGGAGGAGGCGCTGGGCGCCGCGGCGTCGTTGCCGCCGCCACCCGAACAACCGGCGAGGACGAGCGCACTGGCACCAACCAGGGCGATACCGCCCAGGACCTTGCCTGCGCGGCTACGCGTGAAGACGTTCATAGTGCTCCTTGCTGTGAATGAACGTTGGGCGACACAAGAGGTCGCCTGGTGACCCAAACCTAACCGGACGCACGTTTTCGTCGTGTTGCCGTTCGTTAACGATGTGCGTCGTCGCGGTCACAGCCCCATAACGACCCTGGCGCTCTCATCCGCGATGGCGTAGGCGCCTCGTGCGGTCGGGCCGGATAGCGCAGAAAGTGGCCGGTCAGACCGGTTCTGCGACGTCGGAGACCGAGCGACGGTGGCGACGCGACATCACGATCGAGTCCACGCTCAGCACGATGAGCGCGACCCAGACGAGACCGAAGCCGATCCACCGCTCGAGCGTCATCGGCTCCCCCAGCACCCACACGCCGATGGCGAACTGGATGATGGGTGCCACGAACTGCAGCAGGCCGATCACCGTGAGCGGGACGCGCCGGGCACCCGAGGCGAACAGCAGCAGGGGAATCGCGGTGACCGCTCCCGCGAGCAGCAGGAGGACGGTGTGCAGCGCGCCCGCCGTACCGAGCGTGATGCCGGTCAGGTTCGCGACGAACACCAGCTGGACCGCCGCGACCGGGAGGAGCCAGAGCGATTCGAGGGTCAGACCGCTCACGGCATCCACGGCCGGGCCGATCTGCTTCTTCACGAGCCCGTAGAAGCCGAACGAGAACGCGAGCGTCAGGGCGATCCACGGGAACGCCCCGTAACCGATGACGATCACCGCGACGGCGACGACCGCGAGGCCGATCGCGATCCACGGCACGAGCCGCAGGCGCTCGCGCAGCACGATGACGCCGAGCAGCACCGTCACGATCGGGTTGATGAAGTACCCGAGACTGGTCTCGATGACGTGGTTCGTCAGGGCGCCGTACAGGTACGTCTGCCAGTTGATGTAGATGAGCACGCCCGCGACAGCGGTGAGGCCCATCAGGCGGGGCTGCCGGACGATCGCGAGGAACGGCCGCCACGCGCGGAGGACGGTCAGCAGGATCAGGCAGAAGAGGAAGGCGAGGATGATCCGCCACGCGACGACCTCGAACGGGCCGGTGGGCTTGAGCTGCAGGAAGTAGATCGGCAGGACGCCCCAGAGCAGGTAGGCGCTTAGGGCGTACACGGCACCGCGGGTGCTCCCCCCGGTCGGGGCGGAAGGAGCGGCAGTCACCGACCCAGCCTACGCGTGCCGTCGTACACCGGACGGCCGAACGCCGTCCGTTGCCTGCCACGCGGAGTCGGGGAGGACGACGGTCGTCCCCGAGACGGAACTCGAGCTCCGGGTGCCACCGCCGCTGCCTCACCGTCCAGCGGGTGAACTGTTGCCGCGTGTGACACAGCGTTTCGTGATCGACGAAGACCTCTCGCTACCGTCCCCGAGGGGCTCGGCGCCTGACAGCCGGCCCCTCGCACAGCACGCGATCCACTGCCACGCACCATCCGAGCACCCGGAGAGTCCATGAGTTTCGCACGTACCGCCGCCGCCGTCCTGGCCGCCACCGCCCTCGCCGTCTCACTGACCGCGTGCGGCGCATCGTCGTCCCCGGCATCGACCGAGGCGTCCACCGACAAGACCGACATCAAGATCGGCTTCAACCCCGGCCCGTACAAGGAGATGTTCCAGGGTGGCATCCAGCCCATCCTCGAGTCCGAGGGCTACACGGTCGAGCCGGTCGACTTCACCGACGGCATCGTCGTCAATGTCGCGGTGAACACGGGCGAGATCGACGCGAACATCATGCAGCACCCCGTCTACCTCTCCTTCGTCAACGCGAAGGAAGGGATCGACAACGCCCCGCTCGTACAGATCCCGACGCCGCGCATGGGGCTGTTCGGCGGGAAGAAGAAGAGCCTCGCCGAGGTCGCGGACGGCTCGACCGTCACCGTGCCGAACTCGCCGTCGAACCTCTACCGCGGTCTGTTGATCCTTCGCGACGTGGGGTGGATCGACTTCGCCGACGTCGACGACCCCAACACCGCCGACCTGTCGATCATCACGTCGAACCCGAAGAACCTGAACATCACGCCGATCGACAACGCCCAGCAGGTTCCGGCCCTGCAGGACGTCGACTTCGCCACCATCCAGGGCAACTTCATCGTCTCGGGCGGCCTGAACTACGACGATGCCCTCGCGGTCGAGAACCAGCCGGTGCAGTTCTCCAACGTCGTCGCGGTCCGTTCGGTCGACGTCGACACTCCGTGGGCCCAGGCGATCAAGTCGGCCTACGAATCGCAGGAGTTCATCGACTACATCAAGGCGAACCCGCAGTACTCCGGCTACCAGCTCCCGGCCTGGTTCCAGTGAGCGGCACCGCGGGCGGAGGCGTCGTCTTCGACGCGGTGACCAAGAGCTACACCCGGAGGGCCGTCACCACGACGGCCCTCCGGGACGTCTCGCTCGAGGTCGCCCCGGGGACGATCTTCGGCGTCATCGGATACAGCGGCGCGGGGAAGTCCACCCTGATCCGCACCGTCAACGGACTCGAGAAGCCCACCTCGGGCCGGGTGCTGGTCGACGGCGTCGACATCTCGTCTCTGCGGGGGCGTGACCTGCGCGCGGCACAGAAGAACACCGGCATGATCTTCCAGCAGTTCAACCTGCTGGAGACCCTGTCGGCGCGCGACAACGTCGCGCTCCCCCTGCGCCTCGACGGAGTCTCCCCCGCCGAAGCCCGCCGACGCGCCGACGAGGTGCTCGCCTTCGTCGGGCTGGGCGGCAAAGCCGGAAACCACCCCGGCGACCTGTCGGGCGGGCAGAAGCAGCGCGTCGGCATCGCGCGCGCCCTCGCCCGCAACCCGAAGATCCTGCTGTCGGACGAGTCCACGAGCGCGCTCGACCCCTCCACGACCGCGCAGATCCTCGATCTCCTCCGCCGGATCAACCGCGAATACGGCACGACGATCCTCGTCGTCACGCATGAAATGGACGTCATCAAAGACCTCGCGCACGAGGTGGCCGTGATGGCCGAGGGAGAAGTCGTCGAGCACGGGAGCGTGCTCGACACCTTCATCCGTCCTCGCGCCGCCGCGACGCGCGATTTCGTGGACACCATCGTCCCGCGCGGGCTCCCGCGGCGCGTCGTTGAGCACCTGGGCGGCGACGGACTCTGGCGCATGCTGCTCCTGGATGCCGAGGTCGAGCAGCCTCTCATCACGGGCCTGATCCGCCATGTCGGCGTCGACGTCAACATGCTGCACGCCGACATGACGCAGATCCAGGATCACACCGTCGGGCAGCTGATCGTGAAGGTCACCGGCTCCCCGGAGAAGGTCCGCGAAGCGCACGGCTATCTCGCCGCGCGCGTGGTCGAGCTCGAGGAGGTGGCCGGATGAACGGCGACAAGTGGACGCTCGTCACCCCCGACATGTACTTCCGTGCCCTCGGCGAGACGCTGCAGATGCTGGGCGTCTCGCTCGTGCTCGGATCGATCCTGGGCGTCGTCCTCGGAGCGATCCTCGCGCTCACACGCCGAGGCGGGGTTCTCCAGAACACCGCCGTCAACGTGGTTCTCGCGACCGTCGTCAATCTCATCCGATCGCTGCCGTTCATCATCCTGCTCGTGGCGATCCTGCCGTTCACCCGGCTGCTGGTGGGCACGAGCATCGGCGTCTGGGCCGCGATCGTCCCTCTCACCGTGATGGTCGCGCCCTACATCGGACGCCTGGTCGAGAACTCTCTGCTCGAGGTTCCCGCGGGGGTCGTGGAGGCGGCGCGGTCGATGGGCGCCTCTCCGCTGCAGATCTTCTGGCGGTTCCTCCTCCCAGAGGCGCGCGGCTCCCTCATCCTCGCCATCACCATCGCCACCGTCGGCCTCATCGACGCCACCGCGATGGCGGGCGTCGTCGGCGCCGGCGGCATCGGCGACCTCGCGCTGTCGTACGGTTACGAGCGGTACGACGGATTCGCGATGGTGATCACCTGCGTGACCCTGATCGTGCTCGTCCAGGGCATCCAGGCGCTGGGCTCCGCGCTCGCTCGGCGCTACCGGCGGCGCTGACGGTGGTGGACTTCGAACCCGCAGCCCGGGTCGACGCCCTCCCTCCGAACTTCTGGGGGGCGATGGATGCCGAGAACGCCCGGATCGCGGCTCTCCCGGGGCCGCGGTTCATCGACGTGTCCAAGGGCAACCCCGATCTGCCGACGCCCGAGCGCATCGTCGAGGCGATGCAACGGTTCGTCGCCGATCCCGTCAACCACCGCTACCCGTCGTACGCAGCGCGCCCGTCGCTGCGGGAGGGCGTGGTGCAGCGGTACCGGGAGGACCACGGGCTCGATCTCGACCCCGACTCCCAGGTGGCGGTCTTCCACGGTTCGCACGAGGCGCTCATGGCTGCGGTGCTCGGACTCGCCGATCCCGGGTCGACGGTCGTGCTTCCCGACCCGGGCTATCCGATGTACACGTCGGCGGTGGACCTCGCTCAGGCGCGGGCGGCGACGCTCCCGCTCGTCGGGCCGGATCATCAGCCCGACTTCGCGGCGCTCGCGCACCTCGACCGTGCGCGCGTGCTGCTGCTGAACTACCCGAACAACCCGACCGGGGCGGTGGCGACCCCGGCGACATTCGAGGCGGCGATCGCCTTCGCCGACCGCGTGGGAGCCGCCTTCGTGCACGACTTCGCGTACTCGTCGCTGGGCTTCGAGGCGCGGCCGCTCTCGGCGCTGGAAGTCGACGGCGCCGACGGGCGCACCGTCGAGGTGCAGACGCTGTCGAAGACCTACAGTATGGCGGGATGGCGGGTCGGTTTCGCCGCCGGCAATGCCACGATCATCGCGGCCATGCGCCGCTACCAGGCCCACGCCTTCAGTACGATGTTCGGCGCGACGCAGGAGGCCGCGGCCGCGGCGCTGCGCGGCGATCAGTCGGCCGCCGCCGACCTGGTCGAGGTCTATCGTCGTCGGCGCGACCTCGTCGTCGCGGGTCTGCGCGCGATCGGGTGGGACGTCATCGAGCCGCGGGGGACGTTCTTCGTGTGGGTGCGCCTTCCCGCGCGCACCGACGCCGTCGCGTTCGCCCGCCGCCTGCGGGAAGAGGCCCGCGTCGCGGTGGCACCCGGCGACGGCTTCGGTCCGCGCGGACGCGGGCATGTGCGGCTCGGTCTCGTCGTCGACGACGCCACGCTGCACGAGCTCGTGGAGCGCCTCGCCTCGTTCTCGGCCGATCCGTCCGCGTAGAGCTTGCGCACGTCTTCCCGATGCAGGGGGTCGACAGGCCATACCCCGACAGCGCATCGCAGATCAGTGACGCGAAAAGCGCCGAGCGCCATCGTGTGACGGTGCTCGGAAACGACGAAGGTCCCGGATGCCGTGGCATCCGGGACCTTCAGACGATCTCGCTCGGGATCAGCGGACGACGACCGCCAGCACGTCGCGAGCCGAGAGCACGAGGTACTCCTCAGCGCCGAACTTGACCTCGGTGCCGCCGTACTTGCTGTAGAGCACGCGGTCGCCGACGGCGACGTCGAGGGGGACGCGGTTGCCGTTGTCGTCGATGCGGCCGGGGCCGACGGCGACGACTTCGCCCTCCTGCGGCTTCTCCTTGGCGGTGTCGGGGATGACGAGACCACTCGCGGTGGTCTGCTCAGCCTCGACCTGCTTGATGACGATGCGGTCCTCGAGCGGCTTGATGGAAACCGACACGGTCTACCTCTTCTTTCTCGTTACAGAAGACTTGTCAGCACTCACGCGGGGAGAGTGCTAATCCGAGTGTAGAGAAGCGCTGGCACTCACGCAACGCGAGTGCCAACACAATCGCACACCTAGGCTGAATCGGTGGATACCCGCGAGCTGACCGCCCTCCTCACGCCCGAAGGCCTGCGCCTGCTCGACGAGGTGGGCCGGATCGAGTCCACCGACGACGCGGCGCGGGCGGTGTCGCGACTGCGTGCCGCCGGCCACTCCCCCGACCTCGTGTCGGCGGTCGTC
The DNA here is from genome assembly GCF_040686055.1 of Microbacterium sp. NPDC086615. Classification (NCBI taxonomy): domain Bacteria; kingdom Bacillati; phylum Actinomycetota; class Actinomycetes; order Micrococcales; family Microbacteriaceae; genus Microbacterium; species Microbacterium sp. NPDC086615. The sequence continues at coordinate 34,914 of NZ_JBFBJJ010000010.1, read as the reverse complement.
GGTCAGGCGCGGCTGAGGGCGCGCGCGACGACGAAGTTCGGACCCTTCGCCGAGCGGATGCTGTTCACCCGGGCGGGCCTCGAACAGGCCACGCGCCTGTCGATCGCCGCGCGCCACGCCGGTCGGTTCCGTGCCGCGGGGATCACCCGCGTCGCCGATCTGGGATGCGGCATCGGCGGGGACGCTCTCGGGATGGCGGGTCTCGGCATCCGGGTCCGGGCCGTCGACGCCGATGAGGTGACGGCCGCGATCGCCGCGTACAACCTCGCCCCCTTCGACGACGCCGTGACCGTCGCGCACGCGCGCGCCGAGGACGTCGACCTCGAGGGAACGGATGCCGTGTGGCTCGATCCCGCGCGACGGACCGCCGGGCATTCCGAGACGCGACGGGTGTCGTCGGCCGAGTGGTCCCCTTCACTCGATTGGGTTTTCGCGCTGGTGAAGGAACGGTCCGGCGGGGTCAAGCTCGGACCCGGGTTCGACCGGGCGCAGATCCCCGACGACCTCGAGGCACAGTGGATCAGCGCGGACGGCTCGACCATCGAGCTCGTCCTCTGGTCGGGAGCGCTCGCGCGCGAGAACGTGCGCCGCGCGGCGCTGGTCGTGCGCGGAGACGATGCGTGGGAGCTCACGGCTCCGGCCGACTCCCCCGACGTCGAGCCTCGCGAACTGGGAGCCTTCGTCCACGAACCCGACGGAGCGGTCATCCGCGCGCGGCTCATCGGCGAGGTCGCCCGCGCGCTCGAGGCGGGAATGCTCGCTCCCGGCATCGCCTACCTGACCTCGGACGCGCCGCTCACGAGCCCGTTCGTGTCATCGTTCCGCGTGCGCGAGCAGCTCCCGGCGGACCCGAAGAAGCTCGCGCAGGCGCTGCGGACGCGCGGCATCGGGACGCTCGAGATCAAGAAGCGCGGCGTCGACCTTGATCCCGCGGTGCTGCGCAAGAAGCTGTCCCTGCGCGGCGACGAGGCGGCGACGCTCATCCTCACGCGCATCGGCTCGAAGCGGCTGGCCCTCTTGGCCGATCGGGTCTGAGCCCGTCACGCGGCGAGCTGCGAGAAGCCCCAGACAAGCCACCCGGCGCTGAAGACCCCCGACACCAGCGACAGCACCAGCGCCCATGTCGCCGCGCGTCGACCATCGTGGGCGCGACGCAACGACATCGTCGCGACGATCGCGGCCACCGCGCTGAGCGGGAGCAGCCACCCCCAGAAGAACGACGACGCCAACGACGCGATCGCGAGCAGCAGGGCCCACGGGGCGAGCGAGGGCGGCGGCTTCGGTGTCGGGAGAACGTAGGGGATGACGTGGTCGCCGAAGGCCGCCATCTCGAGTTGCGCCGTGGCGAGGCGGCCCTCCTCCGCGCCCGAATCGACGGACTCGGCCTCGGCGGACTCGGTCACGACGGGTTCGGGGAGGACGGGCTGACCCTCGACCGCCTTGCGCGCGCGCCGGGTCGGCGGCGACGCCTCGCTCACGCGGGCGCTCCGGAGCGGGATGCCGAAGGCTCGGCATCCGAATCCTCCGCCACCTGGATCTCGGTGACGGGGAGCGTGGAGTCGGCGCCGAAGGCGAGGGTCGAGGGACGGCGGCCCGAGGCGATGAGCTCGGCGGCGAGGGCGGCGATCATCGCGCCGTTGTCGGTGCACAGCCGAAGGGGAGGGATCCGGACGGCCACGCCCGCGGCGGCGGCCCGTTCGAGGGCGACGTCGCGCAGGCGCTTGTTGGCGATCACACCGCCGCCGAGGAGCAGACGCGGCACGCCGTAGCGCTCGCAGGCGTCGAGGGCCTTGGTGACGAGCACGTCGACCACGGCTTCGCGGAACGAGGCTGCGACATCGGCGACCGGGACGGGCTCGCCCGCCGCCTCGTGCTGCTCGACCCACCGGGCGACGGCGGTCTTGAGGCCCGAGAACGAGAAGTCGTAGCGGTGGGATGCCATGTCGGAGGCGCGCGAGAGCCCGCGCGGGAAGCGGATGGCGGTCGGATCGCCGGAAGCCGCAGCGCGATCGATCTCGGGACCGCCGGGGTAGGGCAGCTTCAGCAGGCGCGCGACCTTGTCGAAAGCCTCGCCCGCGGCGTCGTCCATCGTCTCGCCGAGCAGTTCGACGTCGCTCGTGAGGTCGCGGACGAGGAGCAGCGACGTGTGCCCGCCGCTCACGAGGAGGGCGACCGTGGGGTACTCCAGCTCGCCGGCATCGGCGTCGAGGATGTCGGCGGCGATGTGACCGACGAGATGGTTGACGGCGTAGAGCGGCTTGTCGAGGGCCACCGCGAGACCCTTGGCCGCGCCGACACCGACCATCAGGGCCCCGGCGAGACCGGGGCCGCTCGTGACGGCGACGGCATCGAGGTCGGCGAGCGTCACTCCGGCTTCGGCGAGCGCCGCATCGATCGAGGGCTGCAGCGCCTCGAGGTGAGCGCGCGCCGCGACCTCGGGGACGACGCCGCCGTAGCGCGCGTGCTCGTCCATGCTCGACGCGATCGTGTTGCTCAGGAGCTGTCGACCTCGGACGATCCCGATGCCGGTCTCGTCGCAGCTGGTCTCGATGCCGAGTACGAGGGGGGCGTGCATCAGCACCAGCCCTTTCCGGTCGGAGCGGTGGGGGTACCGGTCCCTTCGACAGGCTCAGGGACCTCGGGGCGGGCAGGGACCTCGGGGCGGGCAGGGACCTCGGGGCGGGCAGGGACCTCGGGGCGGGCAGGGACCTCGGGGCGGGCAGGGACCTCGGGCCGGGCAGGGACCTCGGGCCGGGCAGGGACCTCGAGCCGGGCAGGGACCTCGGGCCGGGCAGAGGTCTCGGCGCGCCGCGCCGCCCAGCCGCGCAGGTCGAGCTGCATCACGATCGCGTCGACGTCGTCGGGCTGGTAGTACCGCGGGCGACGCCCCACCTCGACGAACCCCTCGGACGCGTACAACGTCTGCGCGACGGGGTTGTCGGCGCGGACCTCGAGGAACACGTCGTGCACTTCCCGACGCCCGGCCTCCTCGAGCAGGGCCGTGAGCAGCGCTCGCCCCCGCCCGCGACCGCGCGCGGCCTCGGAGATCGTGATGGTCTGGACGTCGGCATCCCGAGCCCCGCGCACTGCACGCAGCCCCGCGTACCCGATCACGCGGCCCGCTTCTTCGACGACGACGTACCATCCGTGGGGCGAGGCGAGCTCCTCGCGCATCATCGCCGCGCTCCAGGCGTCGGTCGGGAACGAGGCGTGCTCGAGCGCCATGATCGCGTCGAGGTCGTCGAGGGTGGCCGCGCGCGTCGTCATCCGCTCACCCGCTTCGGGGCGTGCGCGGCGACGACGTCGGGGCTGCGAAGGTAGAGCGGTTCGGGACCCGCGAGGGTGCGCCCGGCGTCGAGGGCTCGGGCTGCGGCGAGGGCGATCATCGCGGCCGACACGCTCGTCGCGTCGACGCGGGCCGCACCGAGCTCGGCCAGGCGGACATCGAGGTCGTCGCGCGGGCTGAGCGCGGCATCCGAGACGCGGACGGGAAGGCCGTCGTCGTCGATGCCGTCGTAGAGGCTGTAGGCGAACTCCCGTCGGCGTGCGTCGGTCACGACCGCGAAGCGCGGCGTCTCGACGTCGATCAGCGCGTCGGCGAGCAGGATCCCCAGCGCGATGCCGTCGTGGCTGGGCACGGGCACGACCGGGACACCGCGTCCCAGCGCGTACACCCGCGCGGTCGCGATCCCGACCCGCAGTCCCGTGAAGGGGCCCGGTCCCATCCCGATCGCCACGTGCGTCGGGGCCGGGGCCGCGGACGTCGCGCGCCGCAACAGATCACCGATGACCTCCGCGTGACCGAGGGGATTCGCGCTCTGTTCGTCCGCGAGCACTTCACCGTCGCGCGTGATCGCCGCGACGGCGGTGCCGAGCGAGGTGTCGATGCCGAGGATCACCGTTCCAGGGTATCCGCCGCAGGTCGTGGCATCCGATCGGGCCCCGTGTTCCGAAGAAGGATCATGGATGCCACCGAGCTCGGCCTGCGAAGGCTCGTCGTTCCCACCGCGGTGGGACCGATCGTCGTCCACGCGGGCCGAGCGTCGGGGAGCCCGGTCGCCACCGTGCTGCTGCACGGCGCAGCCGGATCGTGGCGGACGTGGATTCCGCTGATCGCGGCGTCGGACGAGATGCGGCGCCCCCTGTCGGACATCGTGGCGATCGATCTGCCCGGTTGGGGCGAGTCGGCCGGACCCGTTCCCGACGCGGGAGACCTCGCCGTGGCCATGGCGGCCGTCGCGCGCGCACTCGGGTACCCGCGCTGGCGCGTGGTCGGGCACTCGCTCGGGGCGGTGGTCGCGCTGGATGTCGCCGCGCGCTTCCCCGCGGCGACGGTCGCCGTCGGCGTGGTCTCGCCGAGCGGACGGGGGGCGCGGATCGTGGCACGGCACCCGGTCCGCGGCATCCTGACCCTGCCCGGGCTCAGCGGCATGATCCTGGCGATGCGCGTGCTCCGCGGCCTCGGGCCCCTGTCGCGACCGCTGCTCTCCCTGCTGGCGCGAACGGGCCTGCTGCGCGTGCTGGCGCGGCCGCTGTTCCGGCATCCCACGCGCGTCAACCGTGCGGTGAGCGACGCCCTCGCGTCCGACATCCGCCCCGCCTCGTTCCTCGCCGCCGCTCGCGGGGGGCGCACTCACGACGACGCCGTCTGGAGACGTGTCGCGTGCCCGGTCCGCGTGGTGAGAGGGCGCCACGACGTGTTCGTCGCGGCGCGCGATGGTCAGCGATGGCGGCGGCTGATCCGCGATCTCGACGAGGTCGTCCTCGACGACAGCGGTCATTTCGCACACGTCGAGCAGCCGGTCCTCACGCTGCTGGCGCTCCGCGAGGTCTGGGTCGCCGACCGTGTGCCGGCGCCGGTCAGGCGGTCGGCAACCGCAGCGTGACGACGGTCCCCGCGCCCTCGCGCGAGCGGAGCTCCACGCCCCCGCCGTGGCGGTGCAGGATCGTCCGCACCAGCGAGAGACCGATCCCCGAACCGGGCACGTCGCGGGCGTTCGCCGCGCGCGCGAGGTCGTCGAAGACGAGCCCCTGGGCGTCGGCCGGAACACCGCGTCCGGTGTCGGCGACCTCGATGACGGCGCCTCCGGCGTCCTCGCGCAGGCGGACCTCGATGGGTCCGGATGCCGAGAACTTGACCGCGTTGGCGAGGACGTTGTCGAGCGCCAGAGCGAGCAGATCGGGGTCTCCCGGCAGCACGGGAACCGACCACGGCACCCGCTCGGCGATGACGCTGATGCGTCCGCGCGCCTCGGGGCGCTGCTGTTCGATCGCGTGCACCGCGTCGCGAGCGAGCGCCTCGAGGTCGACCGGCTCGGTCTCGAGCGGTCGCGTCTCGATCTCGGAGAGCTTGCGGAGGTCGCCGACGAGGGCTGCGAGCCGCCGCGCCTGCGCGTCGATGACCTCGACGTGCGCGGGGGCGGCCGCGGGATCGACTCCCGCCAGAGTCGCCCGGATCGCCGTGATCGGGTTCTTCAGCTCGTGATCCAGCCGCGCGAGGAAGCGTCGATGCGCATCGCGCTCTTCATCGCGCCCCGCGCGGTATCCCTCGTCCCGCGCGATGGCGCGCGCTGCTTCTGCCCGGCCTCGCCGCGCCACGCCGATCACGATGACCGCAGCGACGATCGCGAGACCCGCGCCGACGTACACCACGACGAGGGGCAGGGCCGTGCTCACCGTCAGCGCTCTGCGCTCCCCGGCGACGAACAGCACCAGCGCCGCGATCGCCGCGAGAGACACGGGCAGCGCAATCGCGAGCGCCGCCGTCCGCCGGCTCACGCGGCACCGACCGGGTGCACGAAGCGGTATCCCGCGCTCTGCACGGTCTCGATGTAGCGGGGCGCACCGGGGTCGTCCCCGAGCACGCGCCGCAGCTCCGCGATGCGGTGATCGATCGCGCGGGTCGAGGTGACGAAATCGAAGCCCCACAGCGCCGTCAAGAGCCGATCGCGCGTGTGCACCTCCCCGGGATGGGCCATGAGGTAGTCCAGGAGCATCACGGCCTTGGGCGTCAGGGTCACCTCGGCGCCGTCGCGCCAGACGCGGCGAGCGGACCGGTCGAGCTCGAGGGATCCCGCCCGCAGTCGCGGTGCCGCGCTCAGCGGACGCTCACCCGGCACGCTGCGCCGCAGCACCGCCCGGACGCGCGAGAGCAGCTCCTGCGGGTCGAACGGTTTGTTCAGGTAGTCGTCGGCACCCTCGTCGAGGGCGGCGCTGCGCTCGTACGACTCGCCCACCTGGGTCAGCAGGATGATGGGCAACCACCGCCCCTCAGCACGCACGCGCCGGACGAACTCGCGCCCGTCGATGCGCGGCATGATGACGTCGCACACGGCGAGCGCGATATCTCCGGTAGGCAGCACATCGAGCGCCTCCTGCCCGTCCGCGGCGACGACGATGCGATAGCCGCTGCGTTCGAGGAAGGCGCCGAGGCCGGCGCGGATCGTCTCGTCGTCGTCGACGAGCAGGATGCCGGGACGTTCGTCGCTCACGACGACACCCACGTGGCGAACACGGGGACGCCGACCGCGACGGCGATCAAGAGCCCCACGCCGATGATCGTCGCGGCGAGCGCGAGGTAACCCAGCACGAGACCGACGATCGCGAGCGTCGCGCCGCGGTCGCCGGTGCGACGGATCTGTCCGAGGGCGATGTGCCCGAAGATCACCGGCAGGATGCCGAATCCGCACAGGCCCAGGACGAGGGAGGCGATCGCGAGACCGTTCGTCCGCGGCGCTGCCGGCGCCCACGCGGGGACCGGCGCGCTCATCGCTCGTCCCGCACGGAGGTCGTCGCCACGCCCGTGTCGTCGAGGCGCGGCGCGCTCCCCCGCCAGAGGATCGTGTTCACGTCACCGCTGACGACGAGATCGCCCACCTGCTGGGCGTACACGACGATGCCGTCGCCACTCACGGTGAGCGTCGAGACGTCGTCGAGCACGACCACCGTCGCGAATCCCGACACGGTCACGTCGTCGCACGCTCCCTCGACCCGGACGACCTTGCCGTCGTCGGCGATGACGAGACCGGGGGTGCAGGCGACGGTGGTGCCCGCGAGCGAGATCGCCTCGTCGCGGGTACGGAGGTTCGACGGCGCCTCGGGCGCGTCGGAGGCGGGCGGCGCGATCACCTCGGGCCGCGGATCGTCCGTGGCCATTTCGAGAGTCGAGGCGTCGGTGGGCGAGGCGACGGGGCCGGCGGCATCCTTGTCCGTGATGCTCACGGCGCAGCCGGTGAGAGCGGTCAGGGCGAGGCCCAAGGCCAGGGCGGATGTTGTGATTCTGCGCATGTCAGCCTCCGAGAGTGGGGACGAGGATCTCGACCCGGCGGTTGAGTTGGCGACCGGCGGGGTTGTCGACCCCGCCGATCTCGTTCGCGGCGACGGGCCGGGATTCTCCGTACCCTTCCGCCGTCCAGCTGGTGGGCGTTCCCCGTTGGCGGAACGCCTCGACGACGGCCTGCGCCCGGCGCTCCGACAGCACCTGATTCTCGGCGTCGGTGCCGATGGCATCCGTGTGTCCCGAAACCGTCGCCGCCGGGACGGCCGCTCGGGTGAGGACGGTCGCGAGCGCGTCGAGTACGGATGCCGCGTCGGGACGGATCTCCGCCGAATCGAAGTCGAAAAGCACCGCGTCGGACAGGGTCAGGGTGGTGCCGCAGCTGGCCACCGGCGCGAGCGCCGTGAGAGGCGGGAACACGCCCAGCTTCGGGACGGGCGGCAGCGGGTCGACCGCAACCGCCATCCCGTCGACCGTGCCCGTGCCGTCGCCGAAGTTCTGGATCTCCACGACGCCGTCGCGGTACGACCCGGAACCGTCGCCGGAGTTCTGGATCTCGACCGCTCCGGCGCGGTAGGTCCCCGAACCGTCGCCGAAGTTCTGGATGCTCTCGTCGCCGCGGGTGCTCGTGCCCGACCCGTCGCCGAAGATCTGCACGTCGCGGGTCGCGTCGCGATACGTTCCCGAGCCGTCCCCGAAGTTCTGGATCGCCACGTCACCCGAGGTGTACGACCCCGAACCGTCGCCGAAGTTCTGGATCTCGACGCCCCCGATGGTCGTGGCGCCCGACCCGTCGCCGAAGTTGCGCACGGTTCCGTCGGCCGCGGTGTAGGCGCCAGAGCCGTCGCCGTACAGCACCGCCGTGCCGGCTCCCGCGCTCACGCTCTGCCCGGCGTCGCACGGCGCGGAACCGACCGTCACGCCGGGCAGCGACGCGAGCGACGACGACGCCTCGATCGTGAAGGCCGAGGCCGAGTCGTCCAGCAACGCCAGGTCGGGCAGGGTGAACAGGGGCACCGGTGGGAACTCGCCCACGTCGTATCCGGCGACCCGGGCGACGTCCGGCTCGGGCGTCGGTGTCCCCGCATCGATCGACGGCGAAGGGGCGGAGACGGATGCCACCGGCTCCGCGCTGCACCCGACGAGAGCCAGCGCGGCGAGAGCGGCGGAAACGCCGAGGGCCCGCCGGGCCGAGAGAGAGCGGGGGGATGGACTCATGGCATCCACCGTATTGACCCGGTGTCGCAGGCGTATCGCCGAGGTGTCGCGGTTTCGCGACAACCTTCGCGCCGCCGGCTCACGGGCGGCGCGAGATCGTCACCGTCCGCGGAGCGTCCGCGTCGAGGTCGAGCGTGTGCGGCGCGATCTCGCCGCAGGCGTTGTCGACACCGCGACCGCCCACCTCGCGGTCGATCTCGATCTCCCACCAGGAGTCGGCGAGGTGCTCGGCGACGCCGCGTCCCCACTCGACGATCACCGCGGACCCCGCCACGTCGATGTCGAGGTCGTCGAGTTCGACCGCGGCTCCCAGGCGATACGCGTCGACGTGAACGAGAGGCGTCCCCCCGACCAGCGAGGGGTGCGTGCGCGCGATCACGAAGGTCGGGCTCTGGACGGGACCCCGGATGCCGAGCCCCTCGCCGATCCCCCGGGTCAGGGTCGTCTTCCCGGCGCCGAGCGGTCCGGTCAGCACGACGACATCGCCCGGCTCCAGCGCGCGACCGAGGGCGCGGCCGAGCTCCTCCATGTCGCCCGGACCGTCGATCCGCCGTTCCCCGAGCAGGTCGTCGGGCACGCTCATGCGCCGACCTCCCTGCGCGGCACCCGGGCGCCGATGCGCGTGACGATCTCGTAATCGATCGTGTCGGCGGCGTCGGCCCAGTCGCGAGCCGCCGGGACGCCCAGCGTCGGGTCGCCGAACAGCACGACCTCGTCGCCGACCGACACCGGGTGGTCGCCGACGTCGACGACGAACTGGTCCATCGCGATGCGTCCGGCGACCGTGAAGCGGCGCCCTCCGATCACGACGGGACCTCGGTCCGAAGCCTGTCGGGGCACACCGTCCGCATACCCGAGGGGCACGAGCGCGAGGGTCGTGTCGCGCTCCGTGCGGTAGGCGTAGCCGTACGACACCCCTGTCCCCGCTGGAACGCGGCGAACGGCCGACACCGCTCCGCGCAGGGTCATGGCCGGGCGCAGGCCCAGATCCGCCGACGTGCGGTCGTGGAACGGCGAGATGCCGTAGATGCCGATGCCGATGCGCACGGCGTTCAGACGCGTCTGCGGGAGCGCGATGGCGGCGTGCGTCGCGGCGATGTGCCGGAGCGGCGGATGCAGACCCGCGGATGCCGCGAGAACGACGCCCTCCTCGAAGCGAGCGAGCGCGGCGAGATCGTCCGCCTCGCTCGTGTTCGACAGGTGCGAGAACAGCCCGACCACGCGCAGCCGTCCGATGCGCTCGAGGCGCGCAGCCTCGGCGAAAACGGTTCGCCAGTCGGCGGGCGCGACGCCGTTACGCGAGAGGCCCGTCTCGATCTTGAGGTGCACCGCCGCGGGGCGGTCGCCCTGAGCCGACTCGGCCGCACGCAGCAACTGGTCGATGTCGGAGATCCCGAGCTCGATGTCGTGGCGCACCGCCTCGACGAACGACGCCCCCGGCGCGTGCAGCCACGCGAACAGCGGCGCGTGGATCCCGGACCGGCGCAGAGCGAGAGCCTCGTCGATGTCGGACACACCGATCCGCGTCGCTCCTCCGCGCAGGGCAGCCGCCGCCGCGCGGTGCGCCCCGTGCCCGTACCCCTCGGCTTTGACGACCGCGATGACCTCGACCCCGGTGAGACGTCGGAGGTGTCGGACGTTCTCCGCGATCGCGTCCACGTCGATGAGGGCTTCGCGGAGCACTCCCGGTGCCATTCTCATGCGGTGTCTCCTGGAGGGGTCTGCGTTCCGGCTTCGGCGATCACGTAGGCGGTGGCGAGCCCCGCGTCGTGCGACATCGAGAGGTGCAGCGCGGTGATCCCCCGCGCGGCGACGGTGCGCGCGGTCTCGCCGCGCAGGGCGAAGACCGGACGACCCGAAGGCTCGGACGCCACCTCGATGTCGGTCCAGTGCACGCCGTCCGACCCGCCGAGCGCCTTGATGAGCGCTTCCTTCGCCGCGTAGCGCGCGGCCAGCGAGCGGGGCTTGAGCAGGCGTTCCGCCGGACCGAACAGGCGGAGCAGCAGCCGCGGAGTCCGCGCGAGGTGCTCCTCGAAGCGCGGCACGTCGACCAGGTCGACGCCGATTCCGACGATCATGCGTCCTCCCCTCCTGGCATCCTGTCCATTCTGCCCGGTGACGCGGAGCAGGAAGGGGCCGGATGCCACGGCATCCGACCCCTTTCCCGATCCGGCTTACTCGACCGTGACGGACTTCGCGAGGTTGCGCGGCTGGTCGACGTCGAGGCCCTTGGCCTCGGCCAGGCCCATCGCGAAGATGTGCAGCGGCACGACGGCCAGCAGCGGCTCGAAGAGGGGAGCGGCGAGCGGGATGCGAAGGACCTCGTCGGCGGCGGGGAGAACGGCCACATCGCCCTCTTCCGCGATCGCGATCACGCGAGCGCCGCGAGCGCGGATCTCCTCGATGTTCGAGACGACCTTCTTGTGCATCTCACCCGACCCACGCGGCGAGGGCACGACGACGAACACGGGCTGCCCGGGCTCGATCAGGGCGATGGGGCCGTGCTTGAGCTCGCCGGCAGCGAAGCCCTCGGCGTGGATGTACGCCAGCTCCTTGAGCTTCAGCGCACCCTCGAGCGCGATGGGGTATCCGACGTTCCGCCCGAGGAAGAGGACCGAGCGGGTGTCGGCCATCCAGTGGGCGAGCTGCTCGATGCGCGCCTGCTCGGTCTCCAGCACGCGGGCGATCTTGCCCGGCACCGCCTCGAGCTCGGTGACGGCCTCGACGGCGACCATGGGGTCGATCGCCCCGCGAACCCGACCGACGTGCAGGGCCAGCAGGTACAGCGCGGTGATCTGCGCGACGAAGGCCTTGGTGGAGGCCACGGCGACCTCGGGGCCGGCGTGCGTGTAGACGATGGCATCCGACTCGCGCGGGATGGTGGCACCCTGCGTGTTGCAGATCGACAGGGTCTTCGCGCCGCGCGAGCGCGCGTACTTCACGGCCATGAGGGTGTCCATCGTCTCGCCGGACTGGCTGATCGAGACGACGAGGGTGCGCGGGGAGAGCACCGGATCGCGGTAGCGGAACTCGTGCGCGAGCTCGACGTCGACGGGAACACGCGTCCAGGTCTCGAGCGCGTACTTGCCGACCATGCCGGCGTACGCGGCGGTGCCGCAGGCGATGACGAGGATCCGGTCGATGTCGGCGAGGAACTCGTCCATACCCTCGAGCTCGGGGATCTCGACACGGCCCTCGTGGATACGACCGCGCAGCGTGTTGGCGACGGCCTCGGGCTCTTCCGAGACCTCCTTGGCCATGAACGACGACCAGCCGCCCTTCTCTGCCGCGGACGCGTCCCAGGTGACCTCGAACGCCTCGACCTCGACGGGAGCGCCCGAGAAGTCGGTGACCTCGACGCCGTCGGGGGTGATGGCGACGATCTCGTCCTGCCCGATCGCGAGGGCGTTGCGGGTGTGCTCGACGAAGGCGGCGACGTCGGAGCCGAGGAAGTTCTCGCCCTCGCCGAGGCCAATGACGAGCGGCGAGTTGCGCCGGGCGCCGACGACGAGACCCGGGTGGTCCTCGTGCATCGCGAGGAGCGTGTACGCCCCCTCGAGGCGCGACACGACGGAGCGGAACGCCTGTACCAGGTCCTTGGTCCGGGCGTACTCCCGGCCGATCATGACCGCGGCGACCTCGGTGTCGGTCTCGCTGCGAAACGCGAAGCCGTCGCCCACGAGCTCGCTCTTGAGCTCGGCGAAGTTCTCGATGATGCCGTTGTGGATGACGGCGAGCTTGTCATCGTCGGCCAGGTGCGGGTGCGCGTTTGCGTCCGTCGGGCCGCCGTGGGTGGCCCAGCGGGTGTGACCGATACCGGTCGTGCCATTCGGCATCGGCGAGGCTTCCAGGTCGTCGCGCAGCACGGCGAGCTTTCCCGCGCGCTTGCGCATGCCGAGGCCCCCGTCGCCGTCGATCACGGCGATGCCCGCGGAGTCGTAGCCCCGGTATTCCAGCCGCGACAGACCCGCGAGAAGGATGTCCTGGCTCTGCCGAGGACCCACGTAACCGATGATTCCGCACATAGCTTCCGAGTCTACGGGGCCGCGCCTGAACGAACTCCCGTCGGGCGGGAGGGGTCAGAGCTTGCGCAGCAGCACCGACTCGACCGTGTGGTCGGCACCCTTCTGCAGGACGAGCTTCGCGCGGTGCCGCGTGGGCAGGACGTTCTCCTCGAGGTTGGGGAGGTTGATCTCGCGCCAGAAACCGAGCGCCCGCTCGACCGCCTCTTCGTCGCTGATGTCCGCGAAGACGCGGAAGAACGATGACGGGTTCGTGAAGGCGTTGTCGCGCAGCGCCAGGAAGCGGTCGACGTACCAGCGCTCGATGTGGGCGGCATCGGCGTCGACGTAGATCGAGAAGTCGAACAGGTCGCTGACCGCGACCTCGTTCGGCGAGGGCGGCGGCTGCAGCACGTTGAGCCCCTCCACGATGACGACGTCCGGGCGGTGCACGGTGACGTGCGCATCGGGCATGATGTCGTACCGCACGTGGGAGTAGAACGGAGCGCGCGCCTCCTCGGCCCCCGACTTCACCTCGCTGAGGAACTCGACGAGAGCTCGCCGATCGTAAGACTCCGGGAATCCCTTCCGATCCATGAGGCCCCGCCGCTCGAGCTCGGCGTTCGGGTAGAGGAAGCCGTCCGTGGTCACCAACTCGACCCGCGGGGTGTCGGGCCAGCGACTCATCAGCTCGCGCAGCAGGCGCGCGATGGTGGACTTGCCCACCGCCACGGATCCGGCGACCCCGATGACGAACGGGGTCGTGGCATCCGGTTCTCCCAGGAAGGCGCTCGTGTCGGCCCCCAGCCGCCGCGTGGCGCGCGCGTAGAGGCTCAGCAGGCGACTCAGCGGCAGATAGACCTCGGCGACCTCACGCTGGTCGAGCCGGTCGCCGATGCCGCGCAACTGCACGACCTCGGTCTCGGTGAGCGGCTGTTCGATCCCCCCGGCCATGCGGGCCCACTCGGCTCGATCGATCTGTCGATAGGGGCTCAGCGACGGTGCGGCGGCGGTCTCGGACACGCGGCAATGCTACTCGCGGGCCGATCGGTGCCTTCCCACTACGCTCGGACCGTGCGTCTCGGAGTCCTCGACATCGGCTCGAACACGGTCCACCTGCTCGTCGCCAACGCGCGCGCCGGGGGCCGTCCCACAGCCACCACGTCCCATCGCTCGGTACTGCGCCTCATGCGCTACCTGCAGCCCGACGGGTCGATCTCGCCCGAGGGCGTGAAGGGGCTGGTGGATGCCGTCGCCGCGGCGCGCGCGACGGCTGAGGCCGAGGGCGTCGACGAACTCCTCGCGACGGCGACGTCGGCGGTCCGCGAGGCGACCAACGGCGATGCCGTGATCGCGCGGATCGAGGAAGCCCTCGGCCAGCCGCTGCAGGTGCTCGGCGGCGAGACCGAGGCGCGCTTCACCTATCTCGCGGTGCGGCGCTGGTTCGGGTGGTCGGCGGGACAGATCCTGCTGTTCGACATCGGCGGCGGATCGCTCGAGATCGCCGGCGGTGCCGACGAGCTGCCCGATCTCGCGGAGTCGGTCCCGCTCGGCGCGGGACGCTCGACCGTGCAGTTCCTCCCCCACGATCCGCCCAGCGCCGACGAGATCGACGCGCTGCGCCAGCACGCCATGTCGGTCTTGGCACCGGTGGCCGAACGTTTCGCCGCGCTCCCCCGACCCGACCACGTGGTGGGGTCGTCGAAGGCGATCCGCTCTCTCGCGAAGCTCGCGGGGTACCCGGTGCCGGGCTGGTCGGGGATCGACCGCATGGTCCTGCCCCGCCGGCAGCTGAAGGACTGGATCCCGCGTCTCGCGCAGATTCCCGCCGACGCGCGCGAGGCACTGCCCGGCATCACCGCGGATCGGACGTTCCAGATCGTCGCCGCCGCGATCGTGGTTGAGCGCGCGATGAAGGCCATGGACGTCGAAGAGCTCGAGGTCTCACCCTGGGCTCTGCGCGAGGGCGTGCTGCTGCGCTACATCGAGTCGCTGGAGTACTGAACGACGAAGGCTCAGCGACTCCGATGAATCGAGGTCCCTGAGCCTGTCGAAGGGACCGGACGCGCGCGGAGGTTCTCGAACTCGTCGAGGGGACGAGCGCCTACAGCGCGAGGCGCTCCCGCACGACGTCGGCGAGCCGGTCGGCGTGGGCCCGAGCGACATCCTCCGACGCCGCCTCCACCATCACGCGGACCAGCGGTTCGGTCCCCGAGGCGCGCAGCAGCACGCGCCCGGAGTCGCCGAGCTCGGCCGTCGACGCGGCGACCGCCGCTTGCACGCCCTCATCGCCGACACCGTCGCGGTCGACACCGCGGACGTTCACGAGCACCTGCGGGTACACCGTCATCAGCGACGCCAGTTCGGCGAGGGTCTTCCCCTGCCGCGCCATCTCGGCGACGACGTGCAGACCCGTCAGCAGTCCGTCGCCGGTCGTGGCGAAGTCGCTCATGATGACGTGCCCCGACTGCTCGCCGCCGAGGGAGTATCCGCCCTCGTTCATGGCCTCGAGCACGTAGCGGTCTCCGACGCCGGTCTGGAGGACCCGGATGCCATGGGCCTCCATCGCCCGGTGGAGACCGAGGTTGCTCATGACGGTTGCGACGAGCGTGTCGTCGACGAGCGTCCCACGCTCCTTCATCGCGACCGCGAGGATCGCCATGATCTGGTCGCCGTCGACGACGTTGCCCTGCGCGTCCACGGCGAGGCAGCGGTCGGCGTCCCCGTCGTGGGCGATGCCGACGTCGGCGCCGAGGCGCACGACGGTCTCGGCGAGCACGTCGAGGTGCGTCGAGCCGACGCCGTCGTTGATGTTCAGTCCGTCGGGGTCGGCGCCGATCACGGTGACCGTCGCGCCGGCGTCCTTGAACGTCTCGGGAGAGACACCGGCGGCTGCTCCGTGCGCGCAGTCGAGGACGACATGGATGCCGTCGAGCGGGTGCGGCAGCGAGCCCAGCAGGTGCAGCACATACCTGTCCTCGGCATCCGCGAAGCGACGGATACGGCCGACACCGGCGCCCGTGGGCTGCAGACGCTCCCCCTCGAGAGCGCGCTCGATGCGCTGCTCGACGATGTCGGGGAGCTTGGTGCCGCCACGGGCGAAGATCTTGATCCCGTTGTCGGGAGCGGGGTTGTGCGAGGCCGAGACCATCACGCCGAAGTCGGCGTCACGGTCGGCGATGAGGAACGCGGTAGCGGGGGTCGGGATGACGCCGGCGTCGAGGACGTCGACACCGGAGGAAGCCAGCCCTGCGGAGACCGCGGCTGCGAGGAACTCCCCCGAGACGCGAGGATCGCGCGCGACGACGGCCGTGAGGCGACGCCCCTCGGCCTTGCGCGCCTCCGCAGAACGGCCCTGGCCCAGGACGACGGCAGTCGCCTGGGCCAGGTGCAACGCGAGCTCGGCGGTGAGGAGGCCGTTGGCCAGCCCCCGCACCCCGTCCGTGCCAAAAAGAGGCATACGGAGTTTCGAACTCAGCGCTTGGAGTACTGAGGCGCCTTGCGGGCCTTCTTGAGACCGGCCTTCTTGCGCTCCTTGACGCGAGCGTCGCGCGAGAGGAAGCCGGCCTTCTTCAGGGTCGGGCGGTTGTTCTCGGCGTCGATCTCGTTGAGCGCACGGGCGATACCCAGGCGCAGTGCGCCGGCCTGGCCCGAGGGGCCGCCGCCGGAGATGCGCGCGATCACGTCGTACGAGCCCGCGAGCTCGAGCACCGTGAACGGGTCGTTGATCAGCTGCTGGTGCAGCTTGTTCGGGAAGTAGTCCTCGATCGTGCGGCCGTTGACCGTGATCGTGCCCGAGCCGGGAACCAGGCGCACGCGGGCGATGGCCTGCTTGCGGCGGCCGACGGCTGCGCCGGGGACCGAGAGCACGGGGCGCTCGGCGGCGACGACGGACTGCTCGGCCGGCGTCTCGGTGCTGTAGTTGCTGGAGTCGATGTTCGACACTGTTTCGTCCTTATCCGGCGGCGCTTACTGGGCGACCTGGTCGAAGGTGTATGCCGTGGGCTGCTGGGCACCGTGGGGGTGCTCCGCGCCGCGGTAGACCTTGAGCTTCTTGAGCTGCGCCGCGCCGAGGCTGTTCTTGGGCAGCATGCCGCGGATGGCCTTCTCGACCGCGCGGACAGGGTTCTTCTCGAGGAGTTCGTCGTAGGTGACGGACTTCAGACCGCCCGGGTAGCCCGAGTGGCGGTACGCCTTCTTGTTCTGGAGCTTCTGACCCGTGAGCGCCACCTTCTCGGCGTTGATCACGATGACGAAGTCGCCGGAGTCGATGTGGTTGGCGAAGGTCGGCTTGTGCTTGCCGCGGAGGAGGACCGCCGCGTGCGAGGCCAGGCGGCCGAGAACGACGTCGGTGGCGTCGATAACGACCCACTCGCGCGTGACCTCAGCGGCCTTGGGGGTGAAAGTGCGCGTCACAGTAGTGCTGCTTTCTTGATCGAACGGAGGAGTTCGTGAATCCCGCTCCGGTGGTCCGTTCCCGTGTCGAAGACCGGGGAACAGGGCCGGTGGAGGGCTCACGTTCGGGCAACCTGCTCGCAGAGAGGCAGGCACCAAAGATCAAGACTACGACATTCGGATGCCGAGACCAAACGCGGGCGATCCGTCACCCCCAGAGGGTCCCGACGGCGACGAGGACGATCCCGGTGGCGTTGAACACGATGTGCGTGGCGACCGCCCCCCACAGCCTGCCGGTACCGAGCACGAGCACGGCCGTGACGACCCCGACCAGCGCGAGAGCCCACACATCCGGAACGGACAGCGTCGCCGCGAGAAGGTGCGCGGAGACGAACAGCGCCGCGGATATCGCCGTCGCCGCGATCCCTCCGGCGACGCGCCCCGCCCACCGGCGGACAATCGTGTAGGCACACACGAGCACGACACCGCGGAAGAGGAGTTCTTCGAGCACGGGGGCGACGACGACAGCGGAGATCGCGTCGACGACGAAACCGTCGGGGAGGGCCCCATCGACGCTGGGGGTCGACGGCCACGGCAGCGGTCCGCTCTCGGCTTGCGCCAGGGCTCCCTGGACGAATCGCAGGGTGACCCCGAGGACCGCCCCGTACAGGACGTCGACGGCGCGGAAGGCGAGAAGACCGCGAGGGCGAGAGCGGCTCCACGCCCAGACCACGGGGACAGCGAGGCTGACCCAGATGACCGCCTGCGAGACGATCGCAGAGCTCAAAGCGGGCAGGACGGGTGCGAGAGCCCGCGCGACCAGGGCACCCGCACCCGCGGCGGCCGTCGCCCACCCCAGCAGCTCCAGCCCCCACGGCGCCGTCGTCGCCCCGCCCTCACGCCAGGCGCGGTGGGGACGACGACGTCGTCGTCGCATCGGGGCGCCGTCGAGGGATTCGGCATCGCGGGCGCTCATGATCGCCACCGTAGAGGCGTGATTCCGCGGCATCCCGGGAACGTCCGACACCGCCGGGGCGTCTCGCGTCGTGCCCGCCCACCGCGTCACCCGATGAAGGTGAGGGATTCACCTGCGCGGCCGGGCGCGCATCCGGCCGCGCAGGAGATCAGCGCTGCAGGAAGCCGATGAGCACGCGGTTGAACTCGTCGACGTGGCTGACATTGACGCCGTGCGGAGCACCGGCGACGACGTGCAGCTCGCTGCCCGCGATCGCGGCGTGCGTGCGCGCACCCGACCCTTCGAAGGGAACCGTCGCGTCACTGTCGCCGTGGATGACGAGCGTCGGGACGGTGACGTTAGGCAGGTCCTCGCGGAAGTCGGTTGTCGCGAACGCCTCCATCGCCTTCAGCGCCGCATGGTGGTCGGCCTGGTTCGCGAGCCGCTCCGCCTCGGCGCGGTCCGCCTCGGAGACGACGAGCGTGCCGTCGACCGAGAAGAAGTCGGTCGTGAACTGGTGGTAGAACGCCTTCTCGTCGTCCTTCAGGCCCTGCTTCATGCCGTCGGCGGTCTCGTCGTCGAGCGGACCCTCGGGGTTGTCGTCGGTCTTCGCGAGATACGGCGGCACCGCCGCGGCGAAGACGACGCTGCGCACGCGGTCGGCGCCGTGCCGCGTGAGGTAGCGGGCGACCTCGCCACCTCCCATCGAGAAACCGACGAGAGTCGCGTCGCGCAGATCCAGGGCGGTCAGAACCGCTTCGAGGTCGTCTGCGAACGTGTCGTAGTCGTATCCCGTGCGGGGCTTGTCGCTGCGACCGAAGCCGCGGCGGTCGTAGGTGACGACGCGGTAGCCGGCCTCCTCGAGCGCCGGAACCTGGTGGGCCCAGGACTCCCCCGAGAGGGGCCAGCCGTGGATGAGGACGACGGGACGACCCGTGCCGCCGGTGTCGTCGACGTGGAGGTCGATGTCGGTCAAGAGTCCGTGGTGTGCAGTGATCTCGCTCATGCCGACCATCGTTCGACTCGAATCTGGACGGACGGGGACGGTTGACGTCATGCCGACGAGTTGATACCTCCGCGCATGAACACGAACGTCGTCCCGAGCGCAACGCCGGGCGTGCGCGGCGAGCCTGTCACTAGCCTCCCGGCATGACTTCTCTTCGTCTCCCGTTCGCGATCCTCACGGCCGCGCCTCTCGCCCTGGCACTGACGGGCTGCGCCCCCTCCACGACGGGCGCGGGCACCTCGGAGACGGTCGTCGCGGCCGTCGTGCGCGCGGAGTCGGACAGCGGCGGGCGCGCCGTCGATCTCGAGCGCGAGGACGACGGCTCGTGGGAGGTCCGCGTGGCCATGAGCGGGCGAGCCGAGGATCTGCGGATCAGCGCGGACGGAGGGCAGGTGCTCTCGCGGGGCGAGGCGGACACCCTCGACGCCGAGGATCGCGCCGCGCTCGAGAGCGCGGGGACGACGATGGCGGATGCCGTGCGGACCGCCGTCGCGGCCCACGGCGACGGCAGCGTCGAAGAGGTCGGGATCGAACGCGCCGAGGGCGGCTCGGTATGGCGGGTGTCCTTCGACACGGGTGCGGACGTCACCATCTCGCTCGCGGACGGGAGCGTCGTGCCGTCCGCCCCGTGACGAGTAGGTTAAGTTGTGCACAATTAAATTGTGTGCAACCCTTATCGCATGCCCGCTGTCGATGCCCTCGTCTGCTTCGCGCTTTACGCCGCGAACCGCACGACGACCCAGGCCTACCGCGCTCTGCTCGAGCCCTGGAACCTCACGTATCCGCAGTACATCGCGCTCGTGACCCTCTGGAACGACGGCGACCAGACCGTGAGCAGCCTGGGCGACGCGCTCCAGCTCGACTCGGGAACACTGTCGCCGATGCTCGCGCGCCTGCAGACCGCCGGGTACGTGACGCGAACGCGCGACGGCCGCGACGAGCGCGTGGTCACCGTCTCCCTCACCCCGAGAGGTCACGAGCTGCGCACCGAACTCGCGCACGTGCCGCGGTGCATCGCGCAGGGCTCGGGACTCCCCGACGCCGACAGCGCTCGAGACCTCATCGATGCACTGCACCAGCTGACGGCCGCGATGCGCGACCTGCGCGACCACCCGGATGACGCCGTCGCCGCCGAACGCGCGACGCGCGACGCCTCCTGAACCGCCCGACACCCCGTCCCCAGAAAGGAACACACTCATGGACGTTCTCTACACCGCAGAAGCGCTGTCCACCGGTCAGGGCCGCCTCGGCCACGTCTCGGCCGGCGAGTACATCGACCTCGAGGTCGCACCGCCCAAGGAGCTCGGCGGATCCGGCCAGGGCACCAACCCCGAGCAGCTCTTCGCCGCGGGTTACGCGGCCTGCTTCCACAGCGCGCTGCACTCCGTCGCGCGCGCACAGAAGGTCACGATCGAGGACTCCTCGGTCGGCGGCCGCGTGCAGATCGGGCCCAACGGCCAGGGCGGCTACCAGCTCGCCGTGCTCCTCGAGGTCGTTCTGCCCGGCATCGAGCACGAACTCGCTCAGCAGCTCGCCGACGCGGCACACCAGGTGTGCCCGTACTCCAACGCCACGCGCGGCAATATCGACGTCACCGTCACCGTCTCGGACGACTGATGACCACGGGCGGGGGCGCTCGTCACCAACGCCCCCGCCCTTCGCGTCGCCCGGCGGGCGTCGTAGGGTGTGAGTCGTGATCCGGGTCGTAGTCGTCGATGATGAAGCCCTCGTACGCTCCGGTTTCGAGTTGATCCTGGGCGCTGCGCCCGACATCCGGGTCGTCGCGGCCGTAGACGGAGACGTCGCCGTCGACACCATCCGCCGCGAACGCCCGGACGTCGTCCTCCTCGACATCCGAATGCCGGAACGCAGCGGCCTCGACATCCTGGGCGACCTGCGACACGACGCCCACCGCCCGGTCATCGGCATCCTGACGACCTTCGACACGGACGAGTACATCGCTCGCGCACTGTACGACGGTGCGGCGGGGTTCCTCGTCAAAGACACCGCGCCGGAGAACCTCGCGGCCATGGTGCGCACACTCGCCGCCGGCGGAGTGGTGCTGTCACCGCAGGTCTCGCGCACCCTGGTCGACGGCTACACCGGCGCACCCGACCACGACGCCGTGCGGCGGATCGCCCTCCTGACGGATCGCGAGCGCGACGTCCTGGCCTGCCTCCCCACGGGTGAATCCAACGCCGAGATCGGCCGAAGACTGCACCTCAGCGGCGCGACCGTGAAGGACCATGTCAGCGCGATCCTGTCGAAGCTGTCCGTGTCGACGCGGCTCGAAGCGGCTCTCATCTCGGAGCGGGCACGCCCCCGTCGGCGCCGCGCATGACGCGCTTCGTCCCGCGGGCCGTCGAACGACTCAGCGGAACGCGCGGCTTCGCCGTCGTCGTCGACCTCACGCTCGCCGCGGCGGCCTTCATCGACGTCGCCGTCTCGATTCCCTCGTGGTCGACGATCGAGACCGCTCTCGCTCTCGTCGCGGTGGCGGGGCTCCTCGTGCGCCGCCGCCTGCCCTGGGTGTCGTTCGCACTCGTGCTTCCCGGCCTCGTCGTGGATTCCATGACGATCGCCGCCCCGATCGCGCTGTACTCGGTCGCGGTGCGGACCCGTCGCATCCCTCTCCTGGTCGCTGCGGGAGCGGTGACCTTCGGCTGCTTCCTCCTGCCCGACTGGCAGCTGCCCGAGATGGACTTCCTCGCGCCCGCCTTGCTCTACGCCCTGATGTACGCCGCGACGCCCATCGCCCTCGGCGCCCTCGTCCGCACGCACCGCGAACTCTCCGACCGTGTCGCAGAGTTGTCGCTCGCGCGCGAGGCGGGGCGCGAGAGAGAGAGGGAGGACGTCCTCCGGCGCGAGCGCGTCCGCATCTCACGCGAGATGCACGACGTCGTCTCTCATCAGGTCAGCCTCGTCGCCGTCCAGGCCGGGGCCCTCCAGGTCTCGTCTCCCGATCCCGAGTCGCGACGGATCGCCGGGGTCATCCGCTCCCTCGCGGTCCGGACGCTCGATGAGCTCCGCCAGATGGTGGGGGTCCTGCGCGCCGACGGAGCGCGCACCGATTCCGCCGAACCGCAGCCCACGGTCGACGACCTCCCCCGACTCGTGCGCGAGAGCGGCCTCGAGGCGGAGCTGGACATCTCTCTCCCCGCCGATCTCGCTCCTCCCCTCCAACGCGCGGTCTACCGCACCGTCCAGGAAGGCCTGACGAACGCCCGCAAGCACGCGCCCGGAGCGCGCGTCCAGGTCACCGCGACCGCGGACACCGCCGCGATCGACGTCGTCATCGAGAACGACGCCGCGACCGAGCACGGTATCCACCTCCCCTCGAGCGGGACGGGCCTGCTCGGTCTTCGCGAGCGCGCCGAGCTGCTCGGCGGCCACCTCGACGCCGCGGCGCGCAGCGGCGGAGGCTATCGACTGCGCGTCACGATCCCCCGGCGTGACAGCGAGCACTGACACCGCTGCCGCCGCCGACCACGGCCGGGGGCCCTCAGCTCACGCGGAGCTCGGACTCGCCCTTCGGGTACGAGCGGCGCAACCACGCCCCGAACCCCGGCTGCGAGAGGCATGCCGAGGCATCGGCGCAGGTCACGACGGGGTCGTCCGCGGCGTACGTCTCGTAGATCCGCACCTTCGTGTCGAGCACCGCGCCGTCGACGTTGGCGGGCTCGTCCTGCGAGGGGTACCCGATGTAATAGGACATCGCCTCCGGTCCGATGCCCGCCTGCGGCGCGAGGGCTCGCACGAGCGAACCCACCGCCGAGTGATCGGGGTGATCGCCGCGCGCGAAAGCGCTCTCGTGAGGGATGTTTGTGGTCACGTGGGTCGGCTGCGCCGCAGCCAGGAGCTCGACGATCGTCGCCGATAGGCGCGCGCGGTCGTAGACGGTCGAGCCGTCCACCGATGTCAGCGTCGCCGCGGAACCGTTGATGAGCCGCGTCAGGCACACGTTGCCCGTCGCGACGAAGCCCTCGGCATCCAGACCTCCATCCGGCAGCCGCATCATCGTGAGTGAGAGGCGCGGCTCGTCCGAGGGGGTGAACCGCATGACCTGTGCGCCCGAAAGCAGCGTGAGCTTCTCCTCCTGCCACGGCGCGGTGCTGCCGCGCATCTCGTCGTACGCGGCGCGGATACCGGCCTCCCGCTGTTCCGCGTACTCGAGGCCCTTGCCCGCGTCACCCGCTGTGACGAACACGGCACGAACGGTACGCCCCGAGGCGATCTCCTCCGACAGCGCCGGGTTGGCGAAGATGATGTCGTCGTCCGCGTGGGCCCAGATCGCCATCGCGGTGTCGGTGCCGGCAGCCTGCGCGGCCGGAGAGGGCGGCAACGGGGAGGGGAGGGATGCCGGCAGGATCGGCGCGAGCGAGACCCAGGTGCCGACAGGGCCGGAACTCCGTCGGACGTTGCGGTAGACCAGCGCACCCGCCCCGAGTCCGACGACCGCGATCCCACCGATGAGCAGTCCGCGCCGGGTCAACCGGGCGCGGCGCGCGCGATCGACAGCGGAATCGTCGGGTGCCGTGTCGGGCGAGGGATCGTCGTCAGTGCGCACGGCGGTTCCGTCCTCTTCTCCTGCACCGCGCCGGTCGGGCCGCGTGACCCCCGGTTCGGTTCTTCGTCTTCCGTCTCGACGCTATCGCGGCGACCCCGGGTATCCCTGTCAGCGCCCGAGAGTTCCCCCACTCGGCGGGGTTGAGCACCTACGGCGACTCATCCGGTCCATCGACAACGCTCAGCCGAAACCGAGGGAGCGCGGCCACACTCGCCCCATGCAGACGTCCTCACCGCCGCGGTCGCTGTCGCCGGCTGCTCTGCGCGTACGCGCCGTCCTCTGGGAGTGGGACCCGATCGGGGTCCGCGACATCGGCGACGGGTGGCCCGACGACGAGTACGACGACCTCATCGTGCCGATCCTCGAGGCCCTGGCATCCGAGCCCACCGCCGAAGAGCTCGCGGCCGACCTGCGTTCGGTGGTCGAGATCGACTACGGCCTGCCCACGCCGGACGGATGCCACGAGGTCGCGGTGTCTCTGCTCCGCATCCGGGACTGAGCCGTACCGGCCGACTCAGGGCATCTGCAGTTCGGCCTCGGTCTTGGGATAGGACCGCCGGAGCCACTCGCCGAACTTGCGCGTCTTGAGGCACCCATCGCGGTCGGCGCACCGGATGACGTCGTCCTGTTGGCTATAGACCCGGTAGATCTCCACCTTGGCGTCGAGGGCCGCCCCCTCGATGTTGCGGGGCAGGTTTTCCGACGGGTAGCCGACGAAGTAGCGCAGCCCCGGGCCGGCATCCGCGATCGGTCCGATCGCGTCGCGCACGAGTGTGCCGACGACCGAGTGGTCAGGATGATCGCCGGGCGCGAACGCGCTCCCCCGCGGAATGTGGGTCAGCGTCTGGGAGGGGTGGAACGCCTCGGCGAGCTCCGCGAGACTCGCGGTGAGCTGAGCGCTGCTCAGCGCGGGGCCGCCGTCGATGGGAGCGAGCGAGGCGATCGACCCGTCAAGCAGTTTGCTCAGCGTCGCGTACCCGGTCGCCGCGAACCCTCCGTCGGTGATGTTGCCGTCGGGAAGACGGACGAAGAGGACGGACACACGGGGGTCCCCCTGCGGCGTCAGACGATCGACGCGCATTCCCGCGTCCAGGGTGATCTCGGTCTCGTCCCAGAGCCCCTCTTCTCCTCGCATCACGTTGTAGGCGCGCAGGATGCCGAGCTCTCGCGATCGGGTGTAATCCATGCCACGGCCGGCGTCGCCCGCGGTGACGAAGACCGTGCGGACGCAGTCGCCCGCCGCGATCGCCTCGGAGATCGTCGGGTTGGCGAAGATGATGTCGTCATCCGGGTGCGCCCAGATCGTGAGAAGGGTGTCCTCACCGACACAGGGCTGGGCGACCGGCGACGTCGGGGTCGGGGTCGGGGTAGGGGGCGGGGTCGGAGTCGGGGTCGGAGAATCAGTCGGGCGCGGCGACTCGGCCCGAGAGGAGGGCGTCGAGACCGCCGCGGGGGCGGGAGATGCGAAGCGATCGAGCACGATCGGCACGGCGATGGCGGCCGCCGCGACGGCGACGACCGCGGCGACCGCGACGAGGAGGGCGGCGCGGCGGCGTCTTCTCGCGCGAGCGGAGCGCGTTCGCGTGCGCGTCATCGATGGTCCTTTCGGCCGCGGCGCATCGGTCGAGGGCCGGCGATCATCCGTCGCCCGAGTGTAACGACACCGCTTCCCGGCGCCGCGGGACGCCTCCCGCACGGGCGGAAAGTGACCGGATCGCGCGTGTCCCCGAAACATCGCATTCACCCGAGGGTGATTCACTGGGTGAGATCCGCCTGTTATCGTTCAGCGGGGAGAAAGTGAATTTTCAGGCACCCTGGGGGAAAGGCCTAAGCACTGTGACGTCTGACCTGAGAGTCGACGCGACATCGGCGTCGCAGGACAGCTACGGCGGCATCGCCGACGCCGATGAGCAGATCCCTGTTGCCCCGGCGCCGACGACCGTGGCCGCACACCCGCGAGATCGCTGGCGCCTGCGCTATCGCCGCAATCTCTTCCTCACCGACCTCGCCGCGCTGGTCTGGGTCGTCTACGGAACCCAGCTGATCTGGTTCGGTACCGGCAACGTCGCCGTCGCCGCCAACAAGGACGGTCGCATCACCGACCTGTCGTACTGGATCTTCTCCGCGATCCTGATCGTCGCCTGGATGTGGGCGTTGTCGTTCGTCGACTCGCGCAGCGACCGCGTCATCGGCACCGGCTCCCAGGAATACGTGCGGATCATCGACTCGAGCTTCCGTGTGTTCGGCGCCGTCGCGATCCTCGCCTTCCTGACGCAGATCGACGTCGCTCGCGGTTACCTGCTCATCTCGCTCCCCGCCGGGATCGCCGTCCTCATCTTCACGCGGTGGCTCTGGCGCCAGTGGCTCATCGTGCAGCGGTCGCAGGGCAAGTACTCCGCCAACGTGCTCCTGGTCGGATCGTTGACGTCCGTCACCCAGCTGGCGCGCGAGTTCGCGCGCACCCCGAGTGCCGGTTACCGCGTCGTCGGGGCGTGCGTGCCCAACGGGAAGATCGCCGACGTGATCCCCGGGACGACCATCCCCGTCATGGGTCACGTCGGTGACATCGGACGGGCTCTGTCCGTCACGGGCGCCGATACCGTCGCCGTCACGAGCGCCGACGAGCTCCCCGCCGACAAGGTGAAGCAGATCTCGTGGAGTCTGGAAGCCGGGCGTCAGCACCTCGTGCTGGCCCCCAGCATCATCGACATCGCCGGTCCGCGCCTGCACACCCGACCGGTCGCGGGTCTCCCCCTCATCCACGTGGAGACCCCGCGCTTCTCGCGCGGGCAGGTGTTCCTCAAGCGGACCGTCGACCTGGTCGCGAGCGTGACGGGCGTCATCCTGCTCAGCCCGGTCCTCGCCTTCCTCGCCATTGCCGTGCGCCTCTCCAGCACAGGGCCGGTGTTCTTCCGCCAGACGCGCGTCGGGTATCACGGCAACGAGTTCACGATGATCAAGTTCCGCTCGATGGTCGTCAACGCCGAGGACCTTCTGCACGATCTCGCCGCGCAACAACGCGACTCCGGCAACGAGGTCCTGTTCAAGATGAAGAACGACCCCCGCGTGACGCCGATCGGCCGGGTGATGCGCAAGTTCAGCCTCGATGAGCTGCCCCAGCTGTTCAACGTGATCGGCGGCTCGATGTCGCTGGTGGGCCCCCGACCGCCGCTGCCGTCCGAGGTGGCCCAGTACGCGGACCACGTACACCGTCGCTTCCTTGCGAAGCCCGGGATCACCGGGCTCTGGCAGGTCAGCGGCCGCTCGTCGCTCTCCTGGGAAGAGTCCGTCCGTCTCGACCTGTCGTACGTTGAGAACTGGACGCTCCTCGGCGACTTCGTCATTCTCGGCAAGACCGCTCGCGCCGCCCTGGCGCCGGGCGATACCGCCGCGTGAAATCCCCGCGTGTCCGCGGGTCCGCGACAGGATGCCTCCGCGTCGCGTCGACAAGAATCTGAAAGGCTTTCATCGTGCGTTTGTCTGTAGTGGGGTGCGGTTACCTGGGTGCGGTGCACGCGGCGGCGATGGCATCCATCGGCCATGAGGTCGTGGGCATCGATGTCGACGAGCGCAAGATCGCCGCGCTGAGCAAGGGCGAGGCGCCCTTCTTCGAGCCCGGGCTGCAAGAGATCCTGACCGAAGGCATCGCGTCGGGCCGACTCTCCTTCACGACGGACATGTCCGCCGCGCAGGGGGCCAAGGTGCACTTCATCGGCGTGGGCACTCCGCAGCAGGCGGGTGGGTACGCGGCCGACCTCACCTACGTGAACGCCGCGGTCGACGGACTGCTTCCCTACCTGTCCGAGGGCGATCTCGTGGCCGGAAAGTCGACCGTGCCGGTCGGCACCGCTGCGACGCTCGCCCCGCGGGTGACCGAGACGGGCGCGACCCTGGTGTGGAACCCGGAGTTCCTCCGGGAGGGATGGGCCGTTCAGGACACGATCGACCCCGACCGCCTGGTGGCCGGCGTCCCGTTCTCAGAGGGCGTCGCGACCGCGGAGGGCGAGCGAGCCGCGCAGATCCTCCGCGAGGTCTATCACCCCTCGATCGCGAAGGGCACGCCGTTCATCGTCACGGACTACGCCACCGCCGAGCTCGTGAAGGTCTCCGCCAACGCCTTCCTGGCGACGAAGATCAGCTTCATCAACGCCATCGCCGAGATCGCCGAGGTGACCGGTGCCGACGTGACGACCCTTGCCGACGCGATCGGGCACGACGCCCGTATTGGCCGCCGCTTCCTCGGGGCCGGCATCGGTTTCGGTGGCGGCTGCCTGCCGAAGGACATCCGTGCTTTCTCGGCGCGCGCCGAAGAACTCGGCCGCGGCGAGTCCGTCGCCTTCCTGCGCGAGATCGACGCCATCAACCTGCGTCGACGCGACCGTGCGGTCGAACTGACGAGCGAGGCACTGGGCGGCTCGGTCTACCAGAAGAAGGTCACCGTGCTCGGCGCCGCGTTCAAGCCGCACAGCGACGACATCCGGGACTCCCCCGCCCTCGACGTCGCGGTTCGCCTGCACGGTCTGGGCGCCGATGTCACTCTGACCGACCCCGCGGCCATCGAGAACGCGCAGCGCATCCACCCGCAGCTGACCTACGTGCACGACCGCGACGCGGCACTTCAGGACGCGGATGCCGTCATCGTCGTCACCGAATGGGACGAGTACCGTCACCAGCTCGATCCGGCGCACGCGGCCACGCTCACGCGGGGACACATCGTGATCGACGGTCGCAACTGCCTCGACGCGTCCGCCTGGCGGGCTGCGGGCTGGACGTACCACGGCATGGGTCGCCCCTGATCTCAGCGCTCCCGTCGAACGCCTCGGCCTCGGCCGGGGCGTTCGGCGTCTCCTCGGGGCTCCTGTCGCGGGCCACGGACGAATCCTGTGGACAACACTCCTCCCCCTGCATGCGCATGTAAGAATGCATACCCGCCACAAAGGACACGCATGCTCCCGACACTTCGCCTCTCCGTTCCGTCGGCGTCGTCAGACGACGACAGCGACCGGGGATTCGCTCCTCGATGCCCGTCCTGCCTCACGGCCATGGTCGAGACCTGTTCCGGTCGCCTCGCGCACTGGTCCTGCGCGCACTGCGGACATATCCGCATCTCGTGATGCTGCCGCTACGCTGACCCCGTGGTCGTCAGCCTCCTCATCTCCGTCGCCGCCGTCGTCTCGGCGGTGCTCGTGGGGTTCGTCGCCCGCCGCATCCTCGGAACCGCCGTCGGGTGGCCGCGAAGCATCGTCGTCGGGCTGCTCGTCTTCTTCGTCGGCGTCCCCTTCGCGGAATGGACCCTCCGGCAGACGGGCACATCTCCGGACGCCTCGGGAAACGTCGGTCTGTGGCTCGCCCTGATCGCCCTCGCCATCGCCTGGGCCTTCGCGATCGGCGTGGCGGCACTGGTGGCGAGCGAAGCGATCTTCCCCACACGTCCCCTTCCCAACCCCGTCGATCTCGTCCGGGCCGCACTGCGGCAACGCAAGCGCACGCGGCGCTATCTCGAGATCCTGGCGATCGCTTCCCGACACGGCGTGGGCTGGCTGTTCCACGGCGGTCACGCACGAGTGGAACAGGAGCTGAGCACCGCGGAGGAGCGCGCCAACGCGATCGTCGCGACCATCAACGACGCCGGCGTCAGCTTCGTCAAGCTCGGTCAGGTGCTCTCGACTCGCCGCGACCTCATCCCCGAGCCGTACCTCAGCGCACTGTCGACCCTGCAGACCAAGGCGACGACCCTGCCCTGGGAGACGGTGCGCGAGGTGATCGAGACCGACCTCGGCACCTCGATCGACGAGGTCTACGCCGAAGTCGATCGTGCGCCGCTCGCGGCCGCCTCGGTGGCTCAGGTCCACCGAGCACGGCTGCTCGACGGGACGGAAGTGGTGGTGAAAGTGCAACGTCCCGCCGCGCGTGCGCAGGTGGAAGCGGATGCCGACATCATCGGGAGACTCGCGCATCGCGCCGAGGTCCGCACGCGGGTGGGGAAAGACCTTCACATCGCGTCGGTCGCGCGGGGCTTCACCGCGACGCTCCTGGAGGAGCTCGACTATCGCATCGAGGCGCGCAACACCGACATGATCCGTTCCACCCTCGAGCGCATCGACAAGGCGGAGCCCGATCGCCGGGGTCTCGTCTCGGTGCCACGGGTCTTTCCCGACGCGAGCGGGCCGCGGGTTCTGACGATGGACCTGGTCGACGGCGCCGCGTTGAGTGATTCCGCCGAGGCTCTCGCGACGCTGGGACCGGAGCAACGGGATCGGCTCGCCCAGGTGCTCATGTCCACGGTCATCGAGCAGATCCTCGTGTACGGCGTGTTCCACGCCGACCTCCACCCGGGCAACGTCCTCCTGAAGGGCGACGGCACCCTCGGACTCATCGACTTCGGCGCGGTGGGGATCATCGAACGCAGCCGACGCGAGCACATGACGGCCCTGCTCCTGGCCGCGCTGAGCGAGAACGACGTGGCGGCGACCGATGCTCTGCTCCTCATCGTCGACGCCCCCGACGACGTCGATCTCGAAGCATTCCGGCACGACGTGGGAATCGTGCTCACAACCGAACACCTGCGAACGGGCGGCCAGGGGTCGATCTTCACGCGCATGGTCGACGTCATCCGTCAGCATCGCATCGCCCTGCCCGGCGAACTCGCGTCGGCCTTTCGCAGCTTCGCGACCCTCGAGGGGTGCCTGCGCGTGATCGTCGATGACTTCGACATGGTGGGGCGCGCGTTGCCGCTGATGCCGACGCTGCTGCGGCGAACCCTGTCCGTGACGCGACTGGCGACGGACCTCCAAGCTGCGACCGTGATCTCGATGGCGCGCATCCAGCGCATGCCTCGGCGCCTCGAGGCTCTCCTCACGGGAATCGAGAAGGGCTCGATCGGCGTCACCCTCCGCTCCGAGGAGGGGAAGGATGCCGGCGGCATCCTGAACCGGGTCACGGCCGAGGCCGCATCGACTCTGGTTTCCATCGCGGCGGTGGTGATCGCCGTCGTCCTCATCATTTCCGGCGGAGGTCCGGTCCTCGGCGGATCCGTGACCCTCTTCGCGGTCCTCGGCGCCGTGATCGGGTTGTTCGGCTTCCTCGGGCTGCTCCGCATCGTGCGACGGACATTCGGCGGGCGCGGCTGAAGAATCGACGATCTTTCGTCGCGCCGATGCGCCCACAGGACACCGGGCGCCGCTACTGTGAGCAGCAGTCACCTCGTCGTTGCACCACCCGGACTCCAAAGGAGAAGTCCCATGGTCGTCACATTCCTGGTCGCCCTGCTCGCGTGGATCGTCATCTCACTCGGCGCCGGCATCGGCCTCGGCCGCATGATGGCGCGCGCCGAGACGGAGGACGGCCGCGTGCCGCCCCTGGCCGGTCGAACGGCCGGCACCACCGCCGCGCGACTCTGATCTCACCCGCTCCCTCCACGAAGGAGGGGCTCGGGCTTCGGGCCTACCGTGAGGCATGCCCATTGCCCGTGCGGTCGCTCGTCGCCGCCGAACAGCCATGACGACCGCGGCAGCCTACCTCATCGCCCTGGCGACGATCGTGTTCTGGCCCGAGCATGTGGATGCCTGGGCGGCCAGGTGGTATCCCGAACTGATCTGATCCGCGCCGTCCCTCTTCCCATTCGGAGTGGATGCCACGCTCAACGTGATTCTATTCCTCCCGTTCGGCGGCCTCTTGAACAGCGTTCTCCCACGGCGCCCTCTCAGCGCGATCGGACTCGCTTGGGTGACGTCGTTGCTCATCGAGATCGCGCAAGGGCTCTTCCTGCCCGGCCGCACGTCCAGCGCCATCGATGTAGCGGCCAACACCCTCGGCGCGGCTCTGGGGTACGCAGCAACGGCGCTCGTCAGGTGGCAGCGGCGAGAACGTTCGAAACGCCGACTGACGACGACGGCGACCGCCGATTCCGCCGACACAACGAGCGCGAGCCCCGCGGCGTGACGCTCCGTCGATCCGCCGGCGCTCAGCCGGGGGTACGGGTCGATTCTCGATACTCTCTGCGTGTCAGCGGCCGAACGGGGCCATGGCCTGTCCCGCCCGAGCCGAGCAGATCAGACGCGGCCTCGGCGATCGCATCAACGGCACTCGTGGCGCTTCTCTCGAAGTCGGCCCACACCGCGGGTCCCTGTCCGATCGGGTCGACGATGTCGTCTTCGCTTCGATCGACGTGACGCTCCACGGCGCGAACGCGGGCGACGGCGGAGAGCAGCGCCGGCCATGTGGCCGGAGCGTCCGTCGAGCGTGCCGCGCCGACGAGTCGCGCGAACTCGCGAACGGTGAAGACCGTCGCCATCAGGTCGGGCCGCATTCCCAGGACCACCCGCCGGTGTGTGCGCTCCGCACACAGCACCGTGGTTCCCGGGCGGAGCATCTGCTCATTCAAGAGCCGCGTGCGATGCTCCTCGAGCGAAAAGCCCTTCGCCAGCGCGAGGCTGCGTGCGCCCGCCTCAGCGCGGAGACCCGATCGGGCCGCGGTTCCCGCGCTCTCGAGGTCGACCCTGCCGGACCCCTTCTCCGCGAGCCGCTGACGTAGGAGGTTCTCGATGAACGGCGACCGGATCGCATTCGCCGTGCAGACGACGATCACGTGCGGCGCGAGCAAGGAACGTGGCGAGGACATCGAGGGTCTCCTTCCGCGTGGCGCCTCCACGCTCCCCCAGTCAAACGCAGGTTGCTCACGGCGGACCGCCACCGCCGTCCTCCCCACGAAGGACGAATTCTGGGGTGAAATCAGTGCGGCGTGACGCGTGACCATCCCGTCGTCGACCGCTTCGCGCGCGCATCGTCGAAGCGCGACAGCGGCGCCCTTCCCGACGCCACGCGACTGCCCTGTGCCCCCTCACCCCGCGTCATTCCGAAGCGCCGCGGCGATATCGCGATCCTCACGCAGAAGCCTGCCGAGAACACGCGCCGCCGCGGCGTCGATCGCAACGGTGCGTCCGGCTCCGAATTCGAGGGCGACCCACGTTTCGCGGTCGTCGGGGCCGCGGACGAGGCCCACTTCGATGTCGGTCACCGTGCCACCGCCGACGAACCCCTCCCGAACGCGCGCCGGAAAGCCCGTACCGGCGCTTCGATGCACCTCATCGTCCGGGTGGACGGTGTGACCATGCTCTGTCGTGCACCACACGAAGGCGCACTTCTCCGATCCCGGAGAATGCGCCGCGGGGATTGAGTTCATGCCTGACACCTCTCTCGCTGAGTCGTCGCTGCGCGACGACCCGATCATCGGTGGGCACGCACAAAGTGAACCACGACCCTCCGACATCGAGGTCAACGCCCGGGCGCAACCCCTCCTGGCCGCTCGGGAATCAGCTCATCCAGAGACAGATCGAGCACTTCCGCCAGCACGACGAGCGTCCTCAGACGGGGATTGGCGGGAGTCCCCGGATTGGACTCGCCTTTCTCGAGCTTGCGGTACGTGAAGGTGGCAAGGCCCGCCGCGTGGGCGACGTGCTCTTGGGAGAGTCCGCGCGTCGCGCGGGCGCGAAGAAGTCGCTTTCCCAGTTCCTGGGCGAAGTCGTTCCACGGGTCCGGCGCATCGTTCATCTCCCCAGCTTGATCCGCAGGCTACGCGCACATGAACATGTTTACATGTTGTAGCGACCATCAGCCTCGACGGGTCGTCACGCGAGGCGCGGGTGAAGGATCCCGAGAGTCGGGTGAGCGTTCAGGGGATCAGTGTCGAGCGCCGTCGGCGGGCTGAGCAGGACGCGAGAGTTCGCGCGGTCGGCCCCGGGAATCCGTCGACACCGGCGACTTCACCCGGACTCGGGCCCGTTCGAGCCGATCGAGACCGCGCCCGGCGAATGGCACAGTTCCGAGGCCCGCCGCATTCCTCCCGACCCCGCGGCGGCCCCTTCTCGGCCCTCGGCCGCCGTCAGTGGAGCGTTCATGAACTTCGCCGTCTCAACCGTGACTTCACCACCTCCCGCGTCACCCTCGCTCCCACGGCGTGCTCCGGGAACGTCGTGGGAGCGCCGGTACGCCACGATCCTCGTCCTCGTCGACACGGCCGTCGTGCTGGCCGCGGTCTTCGGGGCACAGCTGCTCTGGCTCGGACCTCATCCGATCGAGGTCAGCGCACTACCCGTGAGCTACACGGCCGTTTCCGTTCTCCTCTCCGCAGCGTGGCTCATCGCACTCGCGCTGAGCGGGAGCAGGCATCGTCGGGTTGTCGGACACGGCATCGCCGAGCATCGACTGATCATCGGGGCGTCGCTACAGCTGTTCGGCCTGATCGCGATCGGGGTCTACTTGGGAGGTATTGACCTGTCGCGCGGGTACTTCCTCCTCAGCCTGCCGGTCGGGACGGCCGTCCTGGTCGGTATGCGAACGGCCTGCCGGT
The DNA here is from genome assembly GCF_040686055.1 of Microbacterium sp. NPDC086615. Classification (NCBI taxonomy): domain Bacteria; kingdom Bacillati; phylum Actinomycetota; class Actinomycetes; order Micrococcales; family Microbacteriaceae; genus Microbacterium; species Microbacterium sp. NPDC086615. Next base: position 1,148 of record NZ_JBFBJJ010000010.1, on the reverse strand, counting down.
CATGGCTCGTACGCCGGCGACGACACGGCGCGATGACGACGCGAGTGATTCTGGTGGGCGGGCAGCAGGAGAACTCCCGCGTCGCCGCCGAACTCCGACGTCGACCGGAGGTCGGGTTCGTCGTCGTCGGCGTTCACACCCTCACCGACGACGCGACCGACGGCGGGTGGGACGGGGATCAGTCACGCCTCCTGCGCGAACGGCTCCAGGATCTCGACGCCGACAGCGTCCTGATCACCGGCAGCGCACATCTCGAACCGCAGGACATCCGTCGGATCGGGTGGGGCCTGGAGCCGGGACGCGAGCACCTCATCGTCGCCCTCAATCTGGTCGACGTGGCAGGACCGCGCATCCACACGCGACCGATCGCCGGTCTTCCTCTCGTACACATCGAGACACCTCAGTACTCCGTCGCGCAACGAGTCCTGAAACGCGCGTTCGACATCGTCGGCTCGGCGACGTTGATCCTGCTCCTCTCACCCGTCCTGCTCACCGTGGCCGCCCTCGTGCGGATGTCGGGCCCCGGGCGCGTCCTCTTCCGCCAGCAGCGGGTCGGCCAAGGCGGAGCGCACTTCGGAATGCTCAAGTTCCGCTCGATGGTCGACGGTGCCGACGCGCGCCTGCGTGAGCTGCTGATCGAACAGGGAAGAGACGGGACGCCCCTGTTCAAAGTCGAGAACGACCCGCGCGTGACACCGATCGGACGGTGGCTGCGTAAGTACTCCCTCGACGAACTGCCCCAGTTGTTCAACGTCCTCCGCGGTCACATGAGCCTGGTCGGGCCCCGCCCGCAGCGCGATGCGGAAGTCGCGTTCTACGACGACGACGCTCGCCGGCGCCTCATCGTCCGACCGGGGATGAGCGGACTGTGGCAAGTGAGCGGTCGGTCGGCACTCGCGTGGGACGACGCCATCCGACTCGATTTGTTCTACGTCGAGAACTGGTCGCTCGTCGGCGACATCGTCATCCTGGCGCGAACCTTCAAGGCGGTGGTCGCTCCGGGGGCGACGGCGCACTGACGAGAGCATGAAGGGGGCGCCGATCCGATATCGGATCGGCGCCCCCCCGAAAACCCGGGGCGAGTAGAACAGCCGCGCCCGCGCCGCTAAGCCCCACCCCCCGCCGGGGATCGGGATAGCGGAGGGGAG
>NZ_JBFBJJ010000009.1:0-167005 GCF_040686055.1 Microbacterium sp. NPDC086615 | reverse complement strand
AAGCAATTCACCCGCTGGAGCGTCAGACAACTCCCCGACGGAATCCTCGAATGGACCAGCCCCACCGGCCGCACCTACCGCGACGAACCCCTCCCATACTCACCCGCCGTGAGATTCCTCCCCGACGACCCACCCCCACCCGACCACGACCACGCCCCGTTCTAACCCAACTCCCGGCGGGGCGGTTGACCGCGCACCATCCCTCAACCCGACCTGGAGCACGGCCGCCAGGGACCCGCGCGCACGCACCCGCGGCGCCCACGCCTACTTGCGCCGCGCGCCCACGCCTACTCGTGCGGTGCACCACCCTGCGTCCGCGCCGGAAGCTCGCGCCCAGCCCGCCCGAACCGCAAAGCCTACGGCCCCACCGCCAGCCCGCGCCTAGGGTGTGTCTGACAGTGGGAGCACGCAGGTGTACGAACCGCGTCCGTCTGACGTCAGTCCTCCGCCCACCGAGCCGATCAGCGTCGCGATCTCTCAGCCGAGCGCCGAGCCAGCCCGGAACACCGCCTCACATCCGGGGCGGCGGACACGACAATCGTCGACTCCAGGCAATCACGCCGTGATTTACCGTGCTGCGATTGTCCTCAACGGGGTCGTCTCCTGGATTCACTTTCTCGAGGCTCGGCGCGGATCAGGCGAACAGAAAGTAGAACGACAGATGCAGCGCGAGGATCAGGTGCAAGGTCTTCAGCCCGACCCGCAGCGAAGCGAGCGTGACGCCGAGCGCAAGGATCGCCATACTCGGAAGCCAGTTTCCGAGTCCAAACCGTTCAGGGATGAACAGAACGTGTCCGAGCCAGAAGATCGCAGCGCTCAGCACGATCGCCGTCCAGGCGGGCAGTCGCTCACCCAGGTAGCTCTGCAGGAGTCCGAACGTCAGATAGTCCTGCCAGAACACGGACACCATCATCCACACCATGTACAGCAGCACGGGAAGGATCAGGTCGTAGTGGAACGGCAACGCGATCGCCAGCACCACCGGAAGTGCATACAGCCATAGCGACCACGACCGCGCGAACAGCACGCTATTGAAACGCCTGTGCGTGAGCAGGAGAGCAGCGACTACCGCCAGCGCCACCCCGGTTTCGATAGCGATGGCTCCGGCCAGATTGTCGGTGATGAGGTGACCGATCCCATTGCTCAGTAGTCCGGGAGTCAGCGCCCACAACCCGAACCAGGCAGCGATAGCTACCCCGACGTTCCACCACGGTCGACGAACACCCCCGTCAGCCGGTTCACGAGCTGACGACGGCGGAAGGTGCTGCGAGATACTCACTGGGAAAGTCTGGCATCGACGGACCCTTCGTCAGGCAGGCCCTAGTACCCCGCGCCGAAACGCCCAGCGCGCCCCTACCGCAACGCCCACAGCCACGGCCACGGCCACGGCCACGGCGCGTACGAGCACGCACCGCCGCGCTCGTACGCGCACCTGTATGCACGCGCGTGCCACCTTCTGTGGGGCACTCCCACGTCCGGCGCAGGACACGCCCCGCTCACTGAGCAATCGGCCGCACCGGCGGCCCCAGACGGCCACCCCCACCCTCATCACCCAGGCGATGCCGTAGCACGAACCTGCAGGCGATCGCCCAACGACGGACTCCGCATCGACGCCCATCGCTTCACCGCATGGTTTCGAGTCACCCGCCCGCGCGGCGCCTTCGAGACGCGCTGTTCGAGCGCCCGGCGCTCAGCCCGAGAGCCCTCGACGCTCGAGCAGAGGCTGGATCTCGGCATCCCGGCCCCGGAAGTCGCGGTAGGCGGCGAGCGGATCGGTCGAGCCGCCGACACCGAGGAGACGCTCGCGGAAGCGGTCGCCGTTCGCGCGTGACAGGCCACCGTTCTCGCGGAACCACTCGACCGTGTCGGCGTCGAGAACCTCGCTCCAGATGTACGAGTAGTACCCCGCGCTGTATCCGCCCGAGAACACGTGTGCGAAGTAGGTCGAGGCGTAGCGGGTGGGGACGGCGGGGTTGTCGAGGCCGATATCGGCGAGCGCCTCGGCTTCGAACGTCCGGACGTCGATCTCGGACGCCGCCTCTTCGACCGAGAGGCCGTGCCACGCCTGGTCGATCCAGGATGCCGCGAGGTACTCGCTCGTCGCGAAGCCCTGGTTGAAGGCTTCCGACGCGTGCAGCCGCTCGACGACGTCCGGGGGCAGAGGCTCATCGGTGTCGATGTGACGGGCGTAGTTCGTGAGGATCTCGGGCCAGAGGATCCACATCTCGTTGACCTGGCTCGGGAACTCGACGAAGTCGCGGTGGACCGCGGTGCCGGCGAAGTGCGGGTAGGTGACCGTGGCGAACAGCCCGTGCAGGGCGTGACCGAACTCGTGGAAGAGCGTCGTGACCTCATCGAGCGTCAGCAGAGTGGGCGTGCCCGGCGCCGGCTTGTTGACGTTCAGGTTGTTGACGACGACCGGAGCCGTTCCCCGCAGAGCCGACTGCGTCACGATCGAGTTCATCCAGGCACCGCCGCGCTTGGAATCCCGCGTGTACAGGTCGAGCAGGAACAGTCCGAGCTCGCTGCCGTCGGCGTTGTGCACCTCGAACACGCGGACGTCGGGGTGGTAGCCCTGCAGATCGTGACGTTCGGTGATCGTCACCCCGTACAGCTGCTCGGCCGCGAAGAAGACGCCGTCGCGGAGCACGCGCTCGGCCTCGAACCAGGGGCGCAGGGCCTCGCGATCGAGGTCGTACTCGGCCGCGCGCACCTTCTCGGTATAGAAGGCCCAGTCGTGGGCTTCGATCCGGATGCCGTCGGCGTCGGCGATGCGCTGGAGCGCCGCTTGCTCCGACCGAGCGTTCGCCGCGGCGGGCACGGCGAGGCGACGGAGGAGATCGTGCACGGCTTCAGGGGACCCGGCTGTCTGGTCGGCAAGGATCGCCGCCGCGTGAGACGGGTAGCCCAGGAGGGCGGCGCGCTCGGCGCGGAGGCGCACGATCTCGCGGAGGACCTCGCGGTTGTCGTGCGCGTTGCCACGCGTACCGCGGGCGCGCGAGGCTTCGAGGAGACGACGCCGGCTCTCGCGATTGGCGAGGGAGGCGAGGTACGGGTGACCGGTGTAAAGGGTGAGGGTGACGACATACCGACCGTCGAGCCCGCGAGCGGTGGCGGCCTGCGCAGCGGCCGACAGCTCGCCCTCGCTGAGACCGTCGAGCTCGGCGACATCGTCGAACACGACGGCGAGGTCGTTCGTGTCGGCGAGGAGGTTCTTCTCGAACGTCGTCGTGAGGACCGAGAGACGCTGGTTGAGGTCGGTGAGCCGTGCTTTCTGCGCGTCGTCGAGACCGGCACCCGCCAGGGACATCTCGCGGTGGTGACGCTCGACGAGGTAGCGGCTCTCGGCATCCAGACCCAGCTCGTCGAGCTGCGCGTGGAGGGCCGAGATGCGGGCGAAGAGGGTCGCGTCCAGCTGGATGGCGTCACTGTGGGCGGCCATGAGCGGCGCGAGCTCTTCCTCGACGGCCTGGATCTCGGCCGTGCCGTCCGCCGACGACACCGTGTAGAACGTGCGGGCGATGCGGTCGAGCAGCGCGCCGCTGCGCTCGAGGGCGACGAGAGTGTTCTCGAACGTCGGGGCGTCCTCCTGCGAGGTGATCGCCTCCACTTCGCGCCGATGCTCGGCGAAAGCCTCGCGGAACGCGGGCAGGTAGTGCTCGACGCGGATGCTACCGTACGGCGGCAGGTCGTAGGGGAGAGCGGGCGGTGAGAGGAGGGGATTGGTCACGGCATCCGTCATCCGTCCAGCGTAGTCACCCGCCTCGCGCGCGGATGCAAAGAAATGTTTGCATCGATAAAGTTGCAAAGGTATCTTTGCAGTATGAGCCCGGAGACACCCCGCGAACGCGTCCTCGACGCCTGCGCGCTGCGCGCCCTCGCCCACCCCCTGCGGGTGCGTCTGTTCGATCTGCTGAGCCAGTACGGCGCTCAGACGGCGAGCGGACTGGCCGCGCTCACGGGGGAGTCCACGGGGGCCACGAGCTACCACCTGCGCGCGCTCGCGCGTCACGACCTCATCCGCGAGGTCGAGGGGCGAGGGACGGCGCGCGAGCGGTGGTGGGAGCGGCCCGCAGGCTCCGTCACGTTGTCGGACCCCGAACTCGCGAAGACCCCCGCGGGTCGAGCCGTGCAGGAGGCCGTCGCGAGCGAGACGTTGACGCTGCGACAGGAGCAGCTCATGCAGTTCGTGCGCCACGGGTGGGAGGAGCCCTCGGAATGGCGGGACGCCACCCTGATCTCCACCGCCAGCGCGAGACTGACAGCCGAACAGATGGCCGAGCTCAGCGCTCGGCTGCAGACCGTGATCGACGAGACGATCGCCCAGTACCGAGACCAGACCGGAGAGGACGTCCGCGTGGTGTCGATGCGCGCCGACGTCTTCCCCCTGCCCGCTCAAGGAGCCGCATCATGACCACCCTGACGACCTCCCTGCCCACCACGCCCCGCGCGCTCGCGCCGACCGCTCTCGACCGCACGCTCATCGCGCTCTCGCGGGCGCTCGCACGAACGGCCGAGAACCGCATGCGGGCGCGCGAGGACCGAGCTGTCGCGGCTTGCGCACGCGACACCGCCCGTGATCGAGGGCGCTCGCTGACCGCGGAGGCGGAGTTCACGCTCCGCATCCGCTGACGTCGGCTCAGGCGAACTCGTCGCCCTCGTCGTAGCGCACGACGACCTCGCCGGCGGCATCCTGCGTCACGATGACGCCGGTGTCGAGCTCGGCGACCGGACGGCCTTCAAGGAAGGTCAGCGTCCACCGCGGCGCGGGGGCGCTGAGCCCGTCGGGGTTGAGAGCTTCCTCGACCGCGGCGATCTGCGCGTGGAGCACCTCGGGAACAGCCTTCGGCGGCTCTTCGCGGGCGGTCCAACGGGTTCCGAGCTGCATCAGTCCTCCTGGGGTGCGAACACGATGTCGGTGACGGCGGTGGTCTCACCTTCGGCGAAGGCGATCGTCTCGATGCGGCCCACCGCGCGCAGGTCGCCTTCGGCGAGGCGCAGGGCTTCGACGTGCGGGCCCGACACGGTCAGCGACGTCACCGGCGTCTTCTGCGAGGCCTTCGCCTCGGTCTTGGCGCGACGGATGCCGATGAGTGCAGCGCTCACAGCGGTCAGCACGGCCGGGTCGCCCTCGATGCCGAGCGGTTCGGGCCATGCGGCGGTGTGCACCGACCCCTCCTCGAACCACGACCACACCTCTTCGGACGCGAACGACAGCACGGGCGCGAACAGGCGCACGAGCGTCGACAGGGCCGTGCGCAGCGCGAGAGCCGCGGAGGCCTGCCCCACGTCGGTCTGGTCGTAGGCGCGCTCCTTCACGAGCTCGAGGTAGTCGTCGCAGAACGTCCAGAAGAACGACTCGGTGATCTCGAGAGCCCGCGCGTGGTCGTACGCTTCGAAGGCGGCGGTCGCGTCGCGCACCACGGTATCCAGGGTCGCGAGCATCGACGCGTCGAGCGCGTGCGTCACCTGAGCGCCCTCGGGCACGGGGAACGACAGCACGAACTTCGCCGCGTTCAGCAGCTTGATCGCGAGGCGACGGCCGATCTTCACCTGCGTCGGGTTCTGCGGGTCGAAGGCCGCGTCGGTGCCGAGGCGGCTGGATGCCGACCAGTAGCGCACGGCGTCGGAGCCGTGCTGCTTCAGGATGTCGGCGGGCGTGACCACGTTGCCCTTCGACTTCGACATCTTCTTGCGGTCGGGATCGACGATGAAGCCCGAGATCGCGGCATCCGTCCACGGGGCGCGGTCGTCTTCCAGGGCGCTGCGCAGCATCGTGGAGAAGAGCCACGTGCGGATGATGTCCTGACCCTGCGGGCGAAGGTCGAACGGCGCCACGAGGTTCCACAGCTCCTCGTCGCGCTGCCAGCCACCGGCCAGCTGCGGGGTCAGCGACGAGGTCGCCCACGTGTCGAGAATGTCGCGCTCGGCGTCGAAACCGCCCGGAACGCCGCGCTGGTCTTCGGTGTAGCCCGGGGGCACGTCGGTCGTCGGGTCGACGGGGAGCGAGGCGAGGTCGGGCGTCAGCACGCGCGCGTAGTCGCGCTCTCCGTTCTCGTCGAGGCCATACCAGACCGGGATCGGCACGCCGAAGAAGCGCTGGCGCGACACGAGCCAGTCGCCGGTGAGCCCGTTGGTCCAGTTCTCGAAGCGCACGCGCATGAAGTCCGGATGCCACGACATCTCGCGACCGAGAGAGATCAGACGCTCGCGCAGCTCGGCATCCCGAGCCCCGTTGCGGATGTACCACTGCCGCGTCGACACGATCTCGAGGGGCCGGTCGCCCTTCTCGAAGAACTTCACGGGGTGCGTGAAGGGCTTCGGGGCGCCCTCCATGGCGCCGGACTCCTGCAGCAGCTCGACGATGCGCTTCTTGGCGCTGAACACCGTCTTGCCCGCGAGCTCGTCGTAAGCCGCCTTCGCGGCATCCGTCACGATCACATCCGGAGCGTCGGCGACGATCCGGCCATCCTTGCCGATGATCGTGCGGTTGGGGAGGTCGAGCTCGCGCCACCAGATGATGTCGGTCACGTCGCCGAAGGTGCAGATCATGGCGATGCCCGACCCCTTGTCCTTCTGCGCGAGCGGGTGGGCGAGCACGGGCACCTCGACGTCGAACAGAGGGGTGCGCACGGTCGTGCCGAAGAGCGGCTGGTAGCGCTCGTCGTCGGGGTTGGCCACCAGCGCCACGCAGGCGGGGAGCAGCTCGGGGCGGGTGGTCTCGATGAACACGTCGCCCGAGCCGTCGGTCTTGGCGAAGCCCACGCGGTGGTAGGCGGCGGGCTGGTCGCGGTCCTCGAGCTCGGCCTGGGCGATCGCGGAGCGGAAGTCCACGTCCCACAGCGTCGGGGCGAGCGCCTGGTAGGCCTCGCCGCGCTCGATGTTGCGCAGGAACGCGAGCTGACTCGTGCGGATCGAGTCGTCGGAGATCGTGCGGTAGGTCTGCGTCCAGTCGACGCTCAGACCCAGTTCGCGGAAGAGGTCTTCGAACTGCTTCTCGTCTTCGACCGTCAGCTGCTCGCACAGCTCGATGAAGTTGCGGCGGCTGATGGGCACCTGGTCGGCGGCCTTGCTGCTCTTGTTGTCGCCGCCCGCGAACGGGGGCGTGAAGTCGGGGTCGTAGGGCAGCGAGGGGTCGCAGCGCACGCCGTAGTAGTTCTGCACGCGGCGCTCGGTGGGAAGGCCGTTGTCGTCCCAGCCCATCGGGTAGAACACAGTCTTGCCGCGCATGCGCTCGAAGCGCACCTTCACATCGGTGTGCGTGAACGAGAACACGTGGCCGATGTGGAGGCTTCCGGATGCCGTCGGCGGCGGGGTGTCGACCGAGTACACGCCCTGCCGGCCGAGTTCGGAGGCGCGGAGACGATCGAAAACGTACGTGCCGCGCTCATTCCATGCGGCGTCCCACTTCTGCTCGAGGCCTTCCAGGGCGGGCTTGTCAGGGATCGTGGCCATGGGGGTACTCCTCGAGCGATATGGGCGGCACTGTGTGAGCGTGCCTGATGGGTGTGGCATCCAGGATACCGGGGGTGTTCCACCGCCGCGCGCCGTGTCGCACGTTCGCAGAATCGGACGAGAGCGACGGATTCGGATGCCGAGGGGCTCGCCGCCCGATTCTGGTGCGCCGGTCCGAATCCGTTCGCCACCGGGGCGCTGCCCGTCCGCCGTCGGGGCGTGCGCAGTCGCCCGTACCGGGATTTCCGGCCCCGGTACAGGAACCCCGGTAAGCTGAAAGCCTTCCCACCAGAGATTCCGAGGTTTCTGCATGCCCTCTTCGCTCACGCGTCGCGTGCTCTCGGCCGTGGCCGTCGCCGCGGTCGCCGCTCTCTCCCTGTCGTCGTGCGCCGCATCGGACCCCGAGGCGTCCGGCGACGGCGAGCTCGTCTGGGCGATCGAGGGAGCCAACCTCTCGGCCGGGCACATGGACCCGCAGACCAGCCAGCTCGACGTGTCGGCGATGGTCCAGCGCGCGGTCCTCGACTCGCTCGTGTTCCAGGAGGCCGACGGGTCGTTCTCGCCGTGGCTCGCGACCTCGTGGGACGTCGAGGACGGCGGTGCGACCTACGTCTTCCACCTCCGTGACGACGTGACCTTCCACGACGGCACGCCGTTCGACGCCGCCGCGGTGAAGGCGAACTTCGATCGCATCGTCGACCCCGCGACCGCGTCGGCGCAGGCGGCCTCGATGCTGGGCGGCGACCTGTACGCGGGCACCGATGTCGTCGACGAGCACACCGTCCGCGTGCGCTTCTCGCAGCCCTACGCACCCTTCCTGCAGGCTGCGAGCACGGCTCTGCTCGGGTTCTACTCGCCCGCGGTGCTTTCGGCGAAGGCCGACCAGCTCAAGGCGGGCGGTCCCGGGGTGAACGTCGGCACCGGTCCCTTCGAGCTGACCGAGTACACGCCCGATCAGGACATCGTCTACACCCGCAACGACGACTACACGTGGGGCCCCGACGGCGGCGGAAAGCCGGCGTTCAAGACGCTCCGCGTCGACATCCTCCCCGAGGCCTCGGTGCGCCTCGGCGCGCTGTCGAGCGGCCAGGCCGACGTCGTCACGAACCTCCCGCCGAACCTCGTGTCGCAGGTTCCGGGCGATGACACCGTCGAGTCGATCGCCTACCCGGGCCTGCCGTACTCGCTGTACCTGAACGAGAAGTACGGCGTGTTCGCCGACCAGAACGTGCGCCAGGCCTTCAGCCGCGCGATCGACGTCGACACCGCCGTGCAGGAGATCTTCTTCGGGCAGTACCCGCGCGCCTGGAGCATCCTCGGCGCCACGACGCCCGGTTACGACGCGAGCCTCGAGAACTCCTGGCCCTTCGACCCCGCCGAGGCGAACGCGCTTCTGGACGCCTCCGGATGGACGGGACGGGATGCCGACGGCATCCGCACGAAGGACGGTCAGCGTCTCACCGCCCGGTGGATCGCGTGGACTCCGGTCCCGGACGACCGCGCGGCGCTCGCGAACGCGATCCAGAGCGACCTCAAGGCGGTCGGTTTCGACCTGCAGCGCGAGGTGCTGGAACCCGGCGCGTACAACGAGCAGTACGGTCCGAAGACGTTCGACCTGACCGATTGGGGCTTCTCGGGCGTCGACCCCGATCTGCTGCGGAGCCACCTCGCCACCGACGGTTTCCAGAACGCCTCGCAGGTCAGCGATCCCGCGCTCGACGCCCTGCTCGAGGAGGGCGCCTCGACGACCGATCAGGCCGCGCGGAACGCCATCTACGCGCAGGTGCAGCAGTGGAACGCGCAGCACGCCGCGATCGTCCCGCTGTACAGCCCCGCCCTGATCAGCGCCGTCACCCCGAAGGTGTCCGGCCTGACCTTCGACCTCTACGGTCGCCCGCTGTTCGCGACCGCCTCCGTCGGCTGATCGCCCGCACACCACGGACCACGGATGCCACGCCCTCGCTCGCGCGCGATCCTCTCGCGCCTCGCCGGGATCGTGGCATCCGTCGTCGTGGTGCTGTGGGGGGCGGCCACCGTCGCGTTCGTCGCGTTCCGGATCATCCCCGGCGATCCGGTCGAGGTCATGCTCGGCCCGCAGGCGCAGGTCAGCGACGCGGTCAAGGACGGCATCCGCACGGAGCTCGGACTCGACCGCCCGGTGCTCGAGCAGTACGGCGCGTTCCTCGGTCGACTCGCGCGCGGTGACCTGGGGGAGTCGTACCAGTTGCGACTGCCCGTGAGCGAGGTGATCGGTCGTCAGCTCGGCCCCACGCTGCAGCTCTCGGCCCTCGCGCTGGCCATCGCCGTGGTTCTCGCGCTGGCGTCGGTCCTCCTCGTGCGCGGACGGACCGGCCGGGCGGTGGCATCCGGGATCGAGCTCGTCGTGTTGTCGTCGCCGGTGTTCTGGACGGGACTGGTGCTGCTGAGCATCTTCTCGTTCCAGCTCGGCTGGTTCCCGGTGTCGGGCGCGCGCGATCCGTCGGCGATCGTGCTGCCGGCGGTGACGCTGGCCCTGCCGGTCGCGGCTCTGCTCGCGCAGGTTCTGCGCGACGGGGTGCAGGCGGCGGAACGCGAACCGTTCCTCGTCACCGTGCGAGCACGTGGAGCCTCCCCCCTTCGCGAGAGCGTGCACCACACCCTGCGTCACGCGAGCGTGGGCGCCGTGACGCTCGCGGCGTACCTCGTCGGCTCGCTCCTCGGGGGCGCCGTCCTCGTCGAGACGGTCTTCGCCCGACCGGGCATCGGGCGTGTGACGCTCACGGCGATCACCGACCGCGACCTGCCCGTCATCACGGGCGTGATCCTGCTGAGCGCTCTCGTCTTCGTGATCGTGAACACGGTCGTCGATCTCGTCGTGCCGCTGCTCGACCCCCGGCTCCGGGGCGCGTCCGCGGCGATCCGGGTGCGGGCGGGGGTGCCCGCATGACGGTGGTGGATGCGCCGAAGCGCACGCGTTCCGGCGGGCGGACCCTCGCGCTCGGCCTCGCCGGCGGGGTGCTCGCTGTCATCGCGTTCGCGGCTGTCGCCCCCGGCCTGCTCGCGACGCACGACCCGTTGGTCACCGACGTCCGTGCGGCTCTGCAGCCGCCGAGTGCGGCGCACTGGTTCGGCACGGATCAGAGCGGGCGCGATGTGTACTCGCGCGTCGTCTACGGGACGGGCCGTTCGGTCGGTACGGGTCTCCTCGCGACCGCGCTCGCTTTCGTCGTCGGGATCGTGGCCGGGTCCCTCGCCGCCGTCTCGCCGAGGATCGTGGATGCCGCCGCCATGCGCGTCGTCGATGTGCTGCTCGCGTTCCCCGAGTTCCTCGTCGCGCTCCTCGTCGTCGCGGTCCTGGGGCCGGGCCCGGTCAACGTCGCGGTGGCCGTGACGATCGCCGCCATTCCGGTCTACATCCGCCTCGCGCGCGCGCAGACGCGCACGCTCGCGGCCGCCGAGCACGTCGAGGCCGCACGGATCGTCGGCGTCTCCGCCGTCGTCGTGCACATCCGCCACGTGCTGCCTGGCGTCCTGGGCGCCGTGAGCGTGCTGGCCACGATCGGCATCGGCACGAGCATCCTCGCCGCGGCGGGGCTGAGCTTCCTCGGGCTGGGGCCGACCGAACCCACGCCGGAATGGGGGTTGATGCTCTCGGCCGGACGCAACCTGCTGCTGCAGGCGCCCTGGGTCGCCGTGTTCCCCGGGCTGGCGATCACCACGACCGTCATCAGCGTCAGCGTGATCGGGCGCATCCTGCGGGCCGGGGCCGAGGAGCGGGGCGCATGAGTGGGCTGAGGGTGCGTGACCTCCGGATCGCCGCGGGGCGAACGCCGCTCGTCCGTGGGCTCGACCTCGACGTGGTGCCGGGGGAGTGCCTGGCGATCGTCGGCGAATCCGGCACCGGCAAGTCGCTGACCGCCGCGGCGCTGCTCGGTCTGCTGCCGCGGACCCTGTCGTGGAGCGCCGCCGCCCTCGAGGTCGATGGTGTCGACGCACGCGGCCTCGACGAACGGCGGTGGCGCAGGCTCCGCGGGCGCCGGATCGCCCTCGTCTCGCAGGACGCCCTCGTCTCGCTCGACCCGCTGCGGCGCATCGGCGCCGAGGTGGCCGAGCCCCTGCGCATCCATGAACCCGCCGTCCGCGGGGAGGCGCTCCGCACGCGCGTCCGCGGGGTGCTGGAGCGCGTGGCGCTGCCCGAGCCCGACCGGCGCGCACGTCAGTATCCCCACGAGCTTTCGGGCGGACTTCGCCAGCGCGCGCTCCTCGCCTCGGCTCTCGCCGCCGACCCCGCGATCCTCATCGCCGACGAACCGACGACGGCCTTGGATGCCACGGTCCAGGCGCGCGTGCTCGACCAGTTGCGGCGTATTGCCGACGCCGGTGTCGCGGTGGTGTTCATCAGTCACGACCTCGCGGCCGTCCGCCGCGTGGCCGATCGCGTGATCGTCCTGCATGACGGTCGCGTGGTCGAGACCGGCGAGACTGCCCGGGTGCTCTCCGCCCCGCGCGATCCGCAGACCCGCGCGCTCGTCGAGGCGACGCACCACGAGCTCCTGCACCGTGCCCCGCGATTCGACGCACCGCTGATGGCCGGCAAGGGACTGCGCAAGAGCTTCGGCGACCGCGTCGCGGTCGACGACGTCAGCTTCACGCTGCACCGAGGACGGACCCTCGCGATCGTCGGCGAATCGGGATCGGGCAAGACGACGCTCGCCCGACTCATCGTCGGAGTGAGCGCCCCGGATGCCGGAAGCCTCACGTTCGACGGACGCCCCTGGTCGCCCCACGCGGCACGCGGTGCTGCTCGGCGCCGCGTACAACTCGTGCAGCAGAACCCCTGGGGTGCGCTCGATCCGCGCTGGAGCGTCGCCCGCACGGTGGGGGAGGCGGTCGCTGCGGCCGGGGTCCCACGTCCGCGCCGCCGCGCCGAGGTCGATGCGCTGCTGCACGAGGTCGGTCTGGGGGCCGGCTTCGGGCGACGACTGCCGGCGCAGCTGTCGGGCGGACAACGGCAGCGGGTCGCGATCGCTCGCGCGCTGGCGACGGATCCCGACCTCCTCGTCCTCGACGAGCCGGTCTCGGCGCTCGACGCCACCGTCCGCGCGCGTATCCTCGACCGCCTTCGAGTTCTCCAGCGTGAGCGCGATCTCGCGATGGTGTTCATCACGCATGACCTCGACGTCGTGGCGGGCATCGCCGACGACGTGCTCGTGATGAAGGACGGCCGCGTGGTCGAGTCGGGCCCCGTGCCGTGCGTCTTCGCCGAGCCCCGGCATCCCTTCACCCAAGAGCTCCTCGCCGCCTCCTCGTCCGCACCCGCCGCCCCGCCGACCGGGCGTTGAGTGTCCAGGAAACGCCGCAACTCTCTCCGGCATAACGGCGTTTCCTGGACACTCGACGGGGGCGCGGCGGGGCGCAGCGGGGAGCGGGACGAGCGCGTAGAATGGGGGGATCAGCACCGATCCGGCCATCACCGGGGAGCTCGCGGAAGAAACGGGTCATGGCCCGGACTAGAACCGCGCGGGGCAGGCCCGTCACAGCCGCAGTGAGAGCGGTGTCGGTCCCTGAGCCTGTCGAAGGGGGTCCCTGAGCCTGTCGAAGGGTCCGACACAACGCAGGGTGGTACCGCGGTCCCGACGGATCGTCCCGGCGAGGAGACCTCGACCCGCGGAGAGACATGACCTACCCTCGCCCCTCATCCTTCGGCCCCGCAGCTGACGCCAGCGCCGCGGGCACGGCATCCGTCGTTCCCAGCCCGCGCTTCCCGGACATCGAGCGCGACACCCTCGCGTTCTGGGCGGCCGACGACACCTTCCGCGCCTCGATCGCGAACCGCGAGGGCGCCGAGGAGTGGGTCTTCTACGACGGCCCGCCCTTCGCCAACGGCCTCCCGCACTACGGGCACCTGCTCACCGGGTACGCCAAGGACGTCTTCCCGCGCTTCCAGACGATGCGCGGCAAGAAGGTCGACCGCGTCTTCGGCTGGGACACCCACGGCCTCCCGGCCGAGCTCGAGGCCATGAAGCAGCTCGGGATCACCGAGAAGGACGAGATCGAGCGCATGGGCGTCGCGACCTTCAACGCGAAGGCCCGCGAGTCAGTGCTCGAGTACACGCGCGAGTGGCAGGACTATGTCACCCGTCAGGCCCGGTGGGTCGACTTCGAGCGCGGCTACAAGACGCTCGACACGACCTACATGGAGAGCGTCCTGTGGGCCTTCAAGACCCTGCACGACAAGGGCCTCGCGTACGAGGGGTACCGCGTGCTGCCGTATTGCTGGCGCGACGAGACGCCCCTGTCGACGCACGAGCTGCGCATGGACGACGACGTCTACAAGATGCGGCAGGACCCCTCCGTCACCGTGACGTTCCCGCTCGTCGGAGCGAAGGCCGAGGCGCTGGGTCTCACCGGCGTCCGTGCCCTCGCGTGGACGACGACCCCGTGGACCCTCCCGACGAACCTTGCCCTCGCGGTGGGTCCCGGCATCCGGTATGCCGTCATCGAGGGCGGCCCGAACGGCGCGGCCGACGTGCACACGACCCCCGACGGCACCCCCGACGAGGCGTTCGAGGCCGTCGCGCACCGCTACCTGCTCGCCGAGGATCTGCTGCCGAACTACGCGAAGGATCTCGGGTACGAGAGTGCGGATGCCGCCCGCGCGGCCGTGCAGACGACGGTCCTGGGCGCTGAGCTCGAGGGCGTCTCGTACGACCGCCTCTTCGACTACTACGCCGACGCGTCGGTGTGGGGCACGCAGGACGCCTGGAGAATCCTCGTCGACGACTACGTCACCGTCAGCGACGGCACGGGCATCGTGCACCAGGCTCCCGCCTACGGTGAGGACGACAAGCGCCTCGCGGATGCCGCGGGCCTGCCGACGATCATCTCGCTCGACGACGGCGGCCGGTTCCTGTCGGCCGTGACCGACGTCGCGGGGGAGCTGTGGATGGAGGCCAACCGGCCGCTCATCCGCCTGCTGAAGCAGGGTGGCCGCCTCTTGCGCGAGGCGTCGTACGAGCACTCGTACCCGCACTGCTGGCGCTGCCGGAACCCCCTCATCTACAAGGCCGTGTCGAGCTGGTTCGTGCGCGTGACCGAGTTCAAAGACGATCTGCTGGCGAACAACCAGCGCATCACCTGGGTGCCCGAGAACGTCAAGGAGGGCCAGTTCGGCAAGTGGCTCGAGGGGGCCCGCGACTGGTCCATCAGCCGCAACCGCTACTGGGGCTCGCCGATCCCGGTGTGGAAGAGCGACGACCCGAACTACCCGCGCGTCGACGTCTACGGCTCGCTCGCCGAGATGGAGGCCGACTTCGGCCGCCTGCCGGTGAACGCCGACGGCGAGGTCGACCTTCACCGTCCCTACATCGACGACCTCACGCGCCCGAACCCCGACGACCCGACGGGTAAGTCCACGATGCGCCGCATCGAGGACGTGCTCGACGTGTGGTTCGACTCGGGCTCGATGCCGTT
Source organism: Microbacterium sp. NPDC086615 (assembly GCF_040686055.1). Taxonomy (NCBI): domain Bacteria; kingdom Bacillati; phylum Actinomycetota; class Actinomycetes; order Micrococcales; family Microbacteriaceae; genus Microbacterium; species Microbacterium sp. NPDC086615. The sequence continues at coordinate 152,098 of NZ_JBFBJJ010000009.1, read as the reverse complement.
CGCGCAGGTGCACTACCCGTTCGAGAACCACGAGTGGTTCGACGAGCACGCCCCCGCCGACTTCATCGTCGAGTACATCGGGCAGACCCGCGGTTGGTTCTACGTCATGCACGTGCTCTCGACCGCACTGTTCGACCGCCCGGCGTACACGGGCGTGTCGTGCCATGGCATCGTGCTCGGCAACGACGGGCAGAAGATGTCGAAGTCGCTGCGCAACTACCCCGACGTGCGCGAGGTCTTCGATCGCGACGGCTCGGACGCGATGCGGTGGTTCCTGATGTCTTCGAGCGTGTTGCGGGGTGGCAACCTCGTCGTGACCGAGGAGGGAATCCGCTCGGGCGTGCGTGAGTTCCTGCTGCCGCTGTGGAACGCGTGGTACTTCTTCGCGACCTACGCGAACGCTTCGACAGGCTCAGCGGGGGCTGCGTCAGCGGCGCCGGTGGCTGAGCCTGTCGAAGCCTCCGGCCCCGGGGCCGCGGGGGTACCGGGCCCTTCGACAAGCTCAGGGACCTCGGCCGTTGGCTACACCGCCGAGTGGCGCACCGACTCGACCGACGTGCTCGACCGGTACATCCTCGCGCTCACGGGCGACCTCGTGAAGAACGTGGCCGCCGACCTCGAAGGCCTCGACTCCACGACCGCGGCCGAGCGTCTACGCGACTTCGCGGAGGTGCTGACCAACTGGTACATCCGCCGCTCGCGCGACCGCTTCTGGGTGGGCGTGACCGACGACCCGACCAGCCGCGAGGCCTTCGACACGCTGTACACGGTGCTCGAGACCCTCACGCGCGTTGCCGCTCCGCTCATCCCGCTCGTCTCCGAGCGCGTCTGGCAGGGACTGACGGGCGGACGCAGCGTCCACCTGACCGACTGGCCCGACGCCTCGGCGTTCCCCGCGGCGGAAGACATCCGCACCGCGATGGACACCGTCCGCGAGGTCTCGAGCGTCGCCAACGCCCTGCGCAAGAAGGAGGGCAAGCGCGTGCGCCTGCCGCTCCCGCGTCTGACGGTGGTGACCCCGGATGCCGCCGGCCTGGCGCAGTTCGACGACATCCTCCGCGAGGAACTGAACGTCAAGAGCGTCGAGCAGGTCGCCCTCCAGGACGGCACGGCCGCCGAGTACGGCATCACGCACCGTCTGTCGGTCAACGCACGCGCCGCCGGACCCCGCCTCGGCAAGCAGGTGCAGCAGGCGATCAAGGCCGCCCGCGAGGGCGACTGGAGCGAGGTCGACGGGCAGGTCGTCGCCGGCGGCATCCCGCTGGAGCCCACGGAGTACGACCTCGTCGTCGAGACCGCCGGGCGTCCGGAGGGTGAAGCGCTCGCGGTGCTGACCTCGGGCGGCTTCGTCCTCCTCGACACCGTCACCACGCCCGAGCTCGAGGCCGAGGGCCTGGCGCGCGACATGATCCGCGGCATCCAGGACACCCGCAAGGCCGCCGGCTTCGACGTGAGCGACCGGATCTTCCTGTCGCTGACCTTCGTGGAGGACGCCGATGCACGGGCCGTCGCCGAGGCGTTCGACGTCGCGGGCGTGGCATCCGAGACCCTCGCAGAGGCGGTCGTCCTCGCCGGACCTGCGGGGCGACTCGTCGAGCGCGGCTCCGCCCTGCCCGCCGAGTACGAGACGCAGATCGCCGCCAAGACCTACGCGAACGTCGGTGCCGTCACGGTCGCCGTCGCGCGGATCGGAGCCCCCGCATGAGCGACCGCACCCGCGCCGATGCCGTCTACGCGGCTCTGCTGGAGCGCCAGGGTGAGCAGTGGGTACAGCCGCGCGTCGAGCGCACGCGTCGCGTGCTCGAGCTGCTCGACGACCCGCAGCGGACGTATCGCGTCATCCACGTCACCGGCACGAACGGCAAGACCTCGACGAGCCGCATGATCGAGAGCCTGCTGCGCGCGATGGGCCTGCGGACCGGCCTGTTCACCAGCCCGCACCTCGAGCGCTTCACCGAGCGCATCCTCATCGACGGCGAGCCGGTCGGGGACGCCGCGATCGCCGACGCGTGGGACGAGATCCAGCCGTTCGTCGACATGGTGGATGCCGAGCTCACGGCATCCGACGACGCTCCGCTGACCTTCTTCGAGCTGCTCACGGTGCTCGCGTTCGTCGTCGCCGCCGACGCGCCGATCGACGTGCTCGTGCTCGAGGTCGGCATGGGCGGTGAGTGGGACTCGACCAATACCGCCGACGGCGACGTCGCGGTGTTCACGCCGATCGACATCGACCACGTCGACCGACTCGGCTCGACCGTCGCGGAGATCGCCACGGTGAAGGCGGGCATCATCAAGCCCGGCGCGGCCGTCGTCTCGGCTCCGCAGCCTCCCGACGCGCTGCGCGCCATACGCCAACGCGCCGAGAAGGAGGGCGCGACGGTTTCGATCGCGGGTGACGGGTTCGCCCTCGAGGGGCAGACCCTCGCCGTCGGGGGACAGCAGCTCGACATCCGCGGCGTCGCGGGAATCTACCGCGAGGTCTACCTGCCGCTTTACGGCGCGCACCAGGGCGCCAACGCGGCCCTGGCGGTCGCGGCGGCCGAGTCGCTCATCGGCGGCGGGACCCAGGCCCTCGCCGCCGACGTGATCGCCGACGGTCTCGGCACCGCGACCTCGCCCGGACGCCTGCAGCTCATCGGCACGGCGCCCACGGTCTTCGTCGACGCCGCACACAACCCGCACGGCGCCCGCGCCCTGGTCACCGCCCTCGACGAGTCGTTCGACATCGACGAGTGGGGGGCGGTCATCGGCATCCTGGATGGAAAGGATGCCGTCGGCATCATGTCCGCACTCGTGCCGGCCGTCGCGCGTGTGTTCGCCACCGCTCCCGACAGCGACCGCGCCACCGATCCCGACACGATCGCCGACGTGGCCGAAGCGGCCGACCTGCCGGTCACCGTGCACCCGACGCTCGAGGACGCCGCCGACGCGGCACGGGCGTGGGCGGCCGAGTCCGACCGTCGCGCCGTCGTCATCGCGGGCTCCGTCGTCCTCGCGGGCGAAGCGCTGCGTTTGTCGGAGCTCGAGGACTGGAAGTCGGGGTGGCAGGCGTGAGTCCCCGGGAGCCTCGCGCGCGTCGCCAGCGCGGTGCCCTCGAATCGCTCGGTGCCGTCGTGCTCGGCTTCGAATCGATCATCGTCTTCCTCGGTGGTCTCGTCGTCTACGGGCTGAAGGTGCTGCCGTTCGGCATCGAACCGTGGTGGGGGATCGTGGGCGGCGTCGTGATGGCCGTCGCCATGGTCGCCGTCGCCGGCCTCCTTCGCCACCGGAAGGCCGTGTGGGTCGGCTGGGCTCTCCAGGTGCTCCTGCTCCTCGGCGGATTCCTCGTTCCGGCCCTCGCCGTCGTCGCCCTCATTTTCGGCGGCATGTGGGCGTATGCGACGATCAAGGGAGCGGCCCTCGACCGGCAGAACGCCCGGCGGGCCGCTTCCCCCGACCTCTCGAACGGAGAATGACCCATGGCCACCGAAGAGACCCTCGTCCTGGTCAAGCCCGACGGCGTCGCCCGCGGCCTGACCGGCGCGATCCTCGCCCGTATCGAGGCGAAGGGCTACGCCCTCGTCGACATCCGCCTGGTCGAGCCCGACCGTGAGCGCCTCGCCCAGCACTACGCCGAGCACGAGGGCAAGCCGTTCTACGAGCCGCTCCTCGAGTTCATGCTCTCCGGCCCCTCGGTCGCCATCCGTCTCGCGGGCAACCGCGTGATCGAGGGCTTCCGTTCGCTCGCCGGAACCACCGACCCCACCACCGCCGCGCCCGGCACGATCCGCGGCGACTTCGGCCGCGACTGGGGCCTGAAGGTGCAGCAGAACCTCGTCCACGGCAGCGACAGCGTCGAGTCCGCGGAGCGCGAGCTCGCGATCTGGTTCGCCTGATCCCGGATGCCGAGATGGCCGCCGCCCCGAGGGGTGGCGGCCATCACTGCGTCCCGGTCCCTTCGACGAGCTCAGGGACCTCGGCCCGCGCTCAGCGGCCTCGGGTCACGCCCGGAGGCCTCGGGCTCACGCTGAGGGAGGTGGCTGAGCCTGTCGAAGCCACCGTCACACGCCCCCGCCCGAGGGAGGTGGCTGAGCCTGTCGAAGCCACCGGCCCGCGCGCAACACCCTCAGGTTCGCGACAAGCCCGCCCGGCGCCCCGCGGCCAGCCACGACACCGGGCCGAGCACGGGAACGGCGAGGATCACGATCGCCCACATCAGCACCGCCGTCGACGACAGCCGCCCCGCGCTGCTGCACAGGCTGACGATGGCCCAGACGGCGAGACCGAGCACCACCACGGCCAGCCCCGACCACACCAGGTCGTATGCGGCAGGCATCAGCGGGTTCGTGGCATCCATTCCTCGAACCTAGGGCACGCGTCCCTTGCGCGCGAGAACCCGCGGGCACGAGAACCCGCGGGCACCGGGACACCGCGCGATGAGGTCAGAACTGCGCCAGGACGTTGAGTCGAGCCTGCGCGATGACGGCGATGACGACGAACGCCGCGAGTGTCATCAGCGGAACCCAGGGCATGAGGCGCTCGGCGACGTGCCGCACGCGCGGCGCGGGGATCACTCCCTCACGGAGCACGTGCAGCGTGACCACGAAGAACGAGGGGATCACGACCGACCACGTCACCATGCACCACGGGCAGAGGGTCGCGAGCACGAAGATGCTCTGCGAGATCAACCAGATGACGAACGTGATCGCGAAGGCGAATCCGAGCCAGAACAGCGCCCAGAACCAGCGCGCGAACCGCGCACCGGCCAGCAGCGCCATGCCCACGACGACCGGCGCCATCCACGCCGTGAGGCCGATGATCGGGTTCGGGAATCCGAACACGCTGCCCTGGGGCGACTGGAGGTTCGCCGAGCACTGGACCAGGACGCTGAAGTCGCAGGATGCCGCCTCCCCGGGGTTCTTCAACTGGGCGAAGCGCTCCATCGTCAGCGAGAACGCCGCCCACCACCCGACGATGCCGGCGAAGACGAGCCAGATCGCGACCACGACGGGGCGGCGAGGGGTGACGGTGTCGCTCATGGCTCGATTCTGTCACCGCGCACTTCGCTGTCCGCTGAGGATCGCTCGGTGTCGAAGCGCCCCCGTGCGGTGGTTTCCGGACGGACCGTGCGATAATGATGTTTCGATGTACCGCGGCCGCGCCGCAGGAGCATCACCAGAAGACTTCGGGCGATGATCGCCCTTCGCAGCACGAGCCGCCGGCCTGCTGCAGACCGAGTGAGTTCGCGGCCCCGCCGGGTGCGGCGCCGCACGAGATTTCGCCGGGCGACGCGCGGTGTCGCCCCGCCAGGGAGTACGCCACAATGGCAGACGCAAGCGACGAACAGATCCCCACTGAGCAGATCGCGCCCGACGCCGCAGTCGAGCAGGACGCTTCCTCCGACGCCACCGCGTCCCCCGAGGCGCTGACGGTCGACGAGGAAGAGGGCGCGGTCCAGGATGCCGAGAGCGCCGCGGCGCTCGACACGGCTCCTCCCGCGGTGCTCGACGAGACGCCCGCCGAAGAAGCGCCCGCCGACGCGGTGTCCGCCGAGGGCGTGCAGGACGCTGAGCCCGCCGTCGCCGACCCCGCGACGGACAGCGCGACGGAAGGCGCCGCCGACGCTGACGCTCCCGCGCCGGCGAACGAGACGTCCGCCGAGGCCGCCCCCGCGCCGGACACCGCTGACGAGACGTCCACCGCCGAGAAGCCCACCGCCGAGGTGCCCGAAGCGGAGAAGACGGCCGAGGTCGCGGCATCCGAAGCCCCCGCCGAAGAGACGCCCGCGCCGCAGAAGCCGGAACGCCCGACCGCCGTGTCGCTCGGACTTCTGCCCGAGGTGTTCGTGTCCGCGGTGTCGACGCAGCTGCACTTCTACGCGCCCGAGCCGCTTCCGACGGCCCTGCGCGACGACTCCGACGATCGTGGCTTCCGCGACGATCGTGACGACGAGGCTCCGGCGGAGCGCACCTCCGCGAATGCGCGACGACGCAACCGCCGTCGTGGTGGCGCGGCCGCCTCCAGCGCGGATGACCAGGACGACGCCCCCGCGGCCCCGCCGCGCCAGCGCGCCGTCGAGGTCGTCACCGAGCCGCAGCGCATCAAGGGCTCCACGCGCCTCGAGGCCAAGAAGCAGCGTCGCCGCGATGGTCGCGAGGCCGGCCGTCGCCGCCCCGTCGTGACCGAGGCCGAGTTCCTCGCGCGCCGCGAAGCCGTCGACCGCGTGATGGTCGTGCGGTCGAAGGCCGGCCGCATCCAGATCGCCGTCCTCGAGGACAACGTGCTGGTCGAGCACTACGTCGCCCGCAACCAGGACGCGTCGCTCATCGGCAACGTCTACCTCGGCCGTGTGCAGAACGTGCTCCCGAGCATGGAGGCCGCGTTCGTCGACATCGGTCGCGGGCGCAACGCGGTGCTGTACTCCGGCGAGGTCGACTGGGACGGCATCGACACCGGCAACCAGCCGCGCCGCATCGAGCTCGCGCTGAAGTCGGGCGACCGCGTCCTGGTCCAGGTGACCAAAGACCCGGTGGGCCACAAGGGTGCACGCCTCACGAGCCAGATCTCGCTCCCGGGACGCTACCTCGTCTACGTGCCGAACGGCACCATGAACGGGATCTCGCGCAAGCTGCCCGACACCGAGCGCGCCCGCCTCAAGAAGATCCTCAAAGAGGTCCTGCCCGAGTCGTCGGGCGTGATCGTCCGCACCGCGGCAGAGGGGGCCACCGAGGAGCAGTTGACGCGTGACGTCCAGCGCCTCACCTCGCAGTGGGAGCACGTCAGCAGCCAGCTGCAGACGATCCAGGCGCCCGCGCTGCTGCACTCCGAGCCCGACCTGCTCGTCAAGATCGTCCGCGACGTCTTCAACGAAGACTTCACGCGCATGCTGATCCAGGGCGACGAGGCGCTGCAGACGATCTCGAACTACCTCGCGGGGGTCGCCCCCGACCTGCTCGAGCGCGTCGAGAAGTACGAGGGCGAGCAGGACCCGTTCGATGCCTTCCGCGTGACGGAGCAGATCGAGAAGGCCCTCGACCGCAAGGTCTGGCTGCCCTCCGGCGGTTCGCTCGTGATCGACCGCACCGAGGCGATGACCGTCGTCGACGTCAACACCGGCAAGTTCGTCGGTTCGGGCGGAAACCTCGAAGAGACGGTCACGAAGAACAACCTCGAAGCGGCCGAAGAGATCGTGCGCCAGCTGCGACTGCGCGACATCGGCGGCATCATCGTCGTCGACTTCATTGACATGGTGCTCGAGTCCAACCGCGATCTCGTGCTGCGCCGCCTCATCGAGTGCCTGAGCCGCGACCGGACGAAGCACCAGGTCGCCGAGGTCACCTCGCTCGGCCTCGTGCAGATGACGCGAAAGAAGCTCGGCCTCGGCCTCCTCGAGACCTTCAGCGAGGCCTGCGAGGTCTGCGCCGGACGTGGCGTCGTCGTGCATCACGACCCCGTCGTCCGCCACCGCACCGGCACGAACGGCAACGGGAACGGCACCGGCGGCTCGAACAACCGTCGGACGCGCGGCGGAAACGGCAACGGAAACGCCTCCTCGAACGGCTCGAACAACGGCAACGGTGCTCCGGCCGGCAACGGGGGAGCAGCAGCGGCCGCCGGCGGCACGCACATGATCACCGAGGGCGTGAAGTCCGCGCTCGCTCAGATCGCGGCATCCACGATCCACCCCACCGTCGAGGACCCGGCGATCGTCGAAGCGGCCGTGGTCGCGTCGGTCGAAGCCGTCCTGGATGCCAAGGTCGAGGCGCCCGTGCGCGAGAAGCGTCCGCGCAAGAAGCGTGAGCCGAAGACCCCGCGTACCGAGAAGGACGCGCTGCTCGAGTCGGTGCTCGAAGCCCTCCCGGAGCCGAAGGCCCCCGGTCAGGGACGCTCGCGCCGCCGCGTCACCACGGCCGCCCTCACCGGGACCCCGGTCGACGCCCAGCCGTCGTCGGACTGATCGTTCTCACCCGTGAGGGGTCATGCCCTGTCGTCCGCGACGTGGGCATGACCCCTCACCCGCGTCCGCGGCGTTCGCGGGCGGTGATGCGTAGGCCCGAGGCGCGGAGACGACGGACGAGCTCGCGCCCGCCGACGTGTTCCGCGCCGGCGGCGACGAGATCGGCGTGGCGCTCGTCGGGAACGTCGTAGTGGTCGAGATCGAACGCACGGGCGGGAATCCCGGCGGCCGCGGCGAAGGCGTGCAGCTCGTCGAGATCGCTGTCGCTGACGAGGTGCGCCCATAGTCGTCCATGCGCGGGCCACTGCGGGTCGTCGATCAGGATCGCCATTCCGTGATCCTACGGTCGACACGCGGGTCGGATGCTTTTGCCGGATGCCCTCCCGTGAGCTAAACTTGACCCTTGGTGCGTCGTGTCCGCCCCTACCAGCGCGTGACACCCGCGAGCCGAGCTCGCCGGATCGTACCGAGATTTGGGTCGAGAGACCCTCTCGACGTCATCAGACAACCGGAGCCGTGCGCTCCCGAATGAAACAGGTGTGAAGTGGTCTACGCAGTTGTGCGCGCCGGCGGCCGGCAGGAAAAGGTGGAGGTCGGCACGATCGTCGTGCTCGACCGCCAGGCGGCGAAGATCGGCGAGAGCATCCAGCTGCCCGCCGTCCTGTTCGTCGACGGCGACGCCGTCACGACCGACGCCGACAAGCTCGCGAAGGTCTCGGTCACGGCCGAGGTCCTCGGTGAGGAGCGCGGTCCGAAGATCGTGATCCAGAAGTTCAAGAACAAGACCGGCTACAAGAAGCGCCAGGGCCACCGTCAGGACCTCACGCGCGTCAAGATCACCGGCATCAAGTAAGAGCCAGGAGACGCAGAGATGGCACACAAAAAGGGCGCAAGCTCCACCCGTAACGGTCGTGACTCCAACGCACAGCGCCTCGGCGTGAAGCGCTTCGGCGGCCAGGCCGTCAACGCCGGCGAGATCCTCGTCCGCCAGCGCGGCACGCACTTCCACCCCGGCGCCAACGTCGGCCGTGGAGGCGACGACACGCTCTTCGCTCTCGCCGCCGGTGCGGTCGAGTTCGGCAACAAGGGCGGCCGCAAGGTCGTCAACATCGTCGCCGCAGCGGAGTAATCCACAGCGCTCAGCGCGCGATAGAGGGGGTGGGCACAGCCCGCCCCCTCTTCTTTTCTTTCCGGCATCCCGGTCCCGTCCCGAAAGGACTCCCATGGTCACCTTCGTCGACCGCGTCACTCTGCACCTGCGTGCGGGCAAGGGCGGCAACGGCTGCGTGTCGGTGCGCCGCGAGAAGTTCAAGCCTCTGGCCGGTCCCGACGGCGGCAACGGCGGTCACGGCGGCGACGTCGTCCTCGTCGCCGACCCCCAGACGACCACCCTGCTCTCGTACCACCACTCGCCGCACCGCTCCGCGGGCAACGGCGGATTCGGGATGGGCGACCACCGCTCCGGCGCCATGGGCGAAGACCAGGAGCTCCCCGTCCCGCTCGGCACGGTCGTGAAAGACACCGACGGCACCGTTCTCGTCGACATGCTCACCCCCGGCATGCGCTTCGTCGTCGCGCCGGGTGGTCTGGGCGGGCTCGGCAACGCCGCGCTGGCCTCGCCCAAGCGCAAGGCGCCCGGCTTCGCGCTACTCGGGACACCGGGGTGGGAGGGCGATGTCGTCCTCGAGCTCAAGACCGTCGCCGACGTCGCCCTCGTCGGCTTCCCCTCGGCCGGAAAGTCGAGCCTCATCGCCGCCGTGTCGGCCGCGCGCCCCAAGATCGCCGACTACCCGTTCACGACGTTGCACCCGAACCTCGGCGTCGTGCAGGCGGGCGACGTGCGGTTCACGATCGCAGACGTACCCGGGCTCATCGAGGGTGCGAGCGAGGGCAAGGGCCTCGGCCTGGAGTTCCTGCGCCACGTCGAACGCTGCACCGCTCTCGTGCACGTCCTCGACTGCGCGACCCTCGACCCGGGTCGTGATCCGCTGAGCGACCTCGACGTGATCCTCGCCGAGCTGGGCGCCTATCCGGTCCCCGAGGGGCAGCTGCCGCTCCTGGAGCGCCCGCAGATCATCGCCCTGAACAAGGTCGATGTCCCCGAGGCTCACGAACTCGCCGACTTCGTCCGCCCTGACCTCGAAGCCCGTGGATTCCGCGTGTTCGAGATCTCCACGGTGAGCCGCGCCGGCCTGCGCGAGCTCACCTTCGCCCTCGCCGACATCGTCGAGCAGCACCGCGTGGCGACGATCGACGACGCCCCGGCTGAGCGCATCGTCATCCGTCCGAAGGGTGCCGAGAAGGACTTCGAGATCAAGGTCGAGGGCGGCACCTACGGTCCGGTCTACCGGATCCTCGGCGACAAGCCCGTCAAGTGGGTGCAGCAGACCGACTTCCAGAACGAAGAAGCCGTGGGCTATCTCGCCGACCGTCTCGCGCGCCTGGGCGTCGAGGACGGTCTGTTCCGCGCCGGCGCCGTCGCGGGTGCGACCGTCGTCATCGGCCCCGGCGACGGCATCGTGTTCGACTGGGAGCCCACGCTCACCTCGGCCGCCGAGCTCATGACCGCGCCCCGCGGCACCGACCCGCGTCTCGTGCAGAACCCGCGCCGAACGTCGTCCGAGCGTCGTGAGCAGTATCACGAGCGAATGGATGCCAAGGCCGAGGCGCGCGCCGAACTCGAAGCCGAGCGCCGGGCGGCGCGCGCCGCGGGGATCGACCCGGACGGCGACTCCTCGGCTCTCCTGGACGAGGCGGACGAACGGTGACGGCCGCGACTCGCGCCGATATCCCGCGCGCCGCGCGCGTCGTCGTCAAGGTCGGCTCGTCGTCCATCAGCGGTGACGGCGCGCATCGCATCGACACGATCGTCGAGGCCCTGTCTCGCGCTCATGCGGGTGGCGTCGAGGTCGTGCTGGTGTCGTCCGGCGCCATCGCCACAGCCCTGCCGTTGCTCGCCCTCGACGGCCGACCGAACGACCTCGCGACGCAGCAGGCGGCCGCCGCCGTGGGTCAGAACGTCCTGATGTGGCGCTACCAGACGTCTCTGGACCGTTTCGGGCTCCTCGCCGGCCAGGTCCTGCTCACGGCCGGCGACCTCGAGAACGCCACCCCACGATCCAACGCGCGTCGCGCCATGGAGCGGCTTCTGGGGCTCGGCATCCTGCCCATCGTCAACGAGAACGACACCGTCGCCACGCACGAGATCCGCTTCGGAGACAACGACCGGCTCGCCGCCCTCGTGGCACAGCTGATCGGGGCCGACGCGCTCGTGCTGCTGAGCGATATCGCGTGCCTGTACACCGCCCCGCCGAACGAACCCGGCGCTCGCCCCATCACCGACGTGGCCTGGGGTGATGACCTTTCCGCCTTCGAGTTCGGGGCGGGTGTTGTGAACGGGGTCGGCACCGGGGGAGCGGCGACCAAGGTCTCGGCGGCGAAGCTCGCGTCGACGGCCGGTGTCGGCGTCCTCGTGACCAGCGCCGATCTCGTCGCCGACGCCCTCGCCGGCGAGTCGGTGGGGACGTGGTTCGCTCCGAATCCGGATGCCGTCACCCTGTCGACCGGTCCGATCGGCGCCGTCGCCGCGACGGTAGACTGACGCGATGACCACGATCGCCGTCTCCGTCGAGGAGCGCCTGCGTCTGGCGAAGGACGCGGCGCGACAGATCGGCCTGCTCGACGCCGCCGCGAAGACGTCCCTCCTGAACGCGATCGCCGACGCCCTCGACGCCGCGACCGATGACATCGTGCTCGCGAACGCCGACGACCTCGAGCGTGGTCGGGCGAACGCGATCGGCGACGCCCTTCTGGACCGTTTGCGCCTCGACGCGGGCCGCGTCGCCGCGCTGGCCGCAGCCGTCCGCGACGTCGCCGTGCTGCCCGACCCGGTCGGGCGGGTCCTCGATCGCCGCACCCTTCCGAACGGGCTCGCACTCGAGAAGGTCGCCGTGCCGTTCGGCGTGGTCGGCTCGATCTACGAGGCCCGACCCAACGTCACGGTCGACATCGCCGCTCTCGCCCTTCGATCGGGCAACGCCGTGGTGCTCCGGGGTGGCTCGGCCGCGCAGAGCTCCAACGCGGCACTCGTGACGGTCATGCGCGGGGCGCTCGCCTCGCAGGGTGTCTCGCCCGAGGCCGTGCAGACCGTCGATGACTTCGGTCGTGACGGCGCGCGCGCTCTGATGAACGCCCGTGGGCTCGTCGACGTGCTCGTCCCGCGGGGGAGCGCGTCGCTCATCGAGACGGTCGTCACCGAGTCGACCGTCCCCGTCATCGAGACGGGCGCGGGCGTCGTCCACGTCTACCTCGATGAGACGGCGCGTGCCGACTGGGCGCGCGAGATCGTCCTGAACGCCAAGACCCAGCGACCGAGCGTCTGCAACTCCGTCGAGACGGTGCTGGTGCACCGCGCGGCGGCCGACCGTCTGCTGCCCGAGCTGCTGGTCTCGCTCGCCGAGGCCGGGGTCAGCGTGCACGGCGACTCGACCGTCGCGGGCTACGACCCGCGCGTCGTCGCGGCCACCGACGCCGACTGGGCGGCCGAGTACCTCAGCCTCGACCTGGCGGTGCGCGTCGTGGACGATCTCGACGCCGCCCTCGACCACATCCGGCGCTATTCGACCCATCACACCGAGTCGATAATCACCGACGACGACACCGCGGCGCAGCGCTTCCTCGCCGAGGTCGATTCGGCGGTGGTGCTCGTCAACGCGTCGACCCGCTTCACCGACGGCGGCGAGTTCGGTTTCGGTGCCGAGGTCGGGATCTCCACCCAGAAACTTCACGCGCGCGGCCCGATGGGTCTCGCCGAGCTCACGAGCACCAAGTGGCTCGGGCGCGGCGACGGACAGGTCCGCGTCTAACCGCCTAAAATGGCACTGCGCGCCGCGCAGACACCCGAAACGGAGCACTGATGACTTTCGCCTCACTTCTCGCCCATGCCGCCGAAGAGGCCGGTCACCACGGCGGCAACGTGCAGGCCCAGACCTTCTGGTTCGGCGCCCTCGCCTTCGTCGTGTTCGTGTCGCTCAGCCTCGTCACGCTGTCGTACCGCAACGTCTCGAACCGTCACGCGCACAAGGCCGAGGCCTACACGAAGAAGCACGGGACGCCGACGCCCGAGGCGCACGGCCACTGAGGCCCACCGTATGTCGGTGACGCGAGCCCCTCGCATCGGGGTCATGGGTGGGACGTTCGATCCCATCCATCACGGTCACCTGGTGGCGGCGAGCGAGGTCGCGCAGTCCTTCGACCTCGATGAGGTCGTCTTCGTGCCCACGGGTCGTCCGTGGCAGAAAGACGAGGTCACGGCGAGCGAGCACCGCTACCTCATGACGGTGATCGCGACCGCCTCGAACCCGCAGTTCACCGTGAGCCGGGTCGACATCGACCGCGACGGCCCGACGTACACGATCGACACGTTGCGCGATCTGAAGAGTCAGCGCCCGGGTGCCGACCTCTTCTTCATCACCGGAGCCGACGCGGTCGCGCAGATCCTCAGCTGGCGCAATCACCAGGAGCTGTGGGATCTGGCGCATTTCGTCGCGGTCTCCCGTCCAGGACACGTGCTGACCACCGAGGGATTGCCCACCGAAGACGTGAGCCAGCTCGAGATCCCGGCCCTGTCGATCTCATCCACAGACTGTCGCGCCCGTGTGCGCCGAGGACACCCGGTGTGGTACCTCGTGCCCGACGGTGTCGTGCAGTACATCGCGAAGCACCACCTCTACCGGAGTAACGCATGAGCACTTCCGAGAACAATGGAACCCCGCCGCTGACGCGGCGCCAGCTGCGCGAGATCCGCAACACCGGCGCGACGCCGATCATCCCGACGCCGCCGGTCGAGCCCGCCGTCGAGGCGGCGCCCGAGCCCCCGATCGCGAACGAGCCCGCGGTCGCGAACGAGCCCGCGGTCGCCGAGGACGCGCCGGTCGCGCACGACGAGCGCATCGCAGATGGACAGCCCGGGTCGCCCGACGAGCCCACGTCGCACGACGACCGCGCGACGCAGGAGCCGCCGGTGGAGCCCGACGCTCCCGCCTCCTCGACGCAGCCCGCGCAGCCCGTGACGACGCCGGAACCCGCCGTGATCGGCCTTCCGTCGTCGGCGGTCGACGACAATTCGGCGTACGCGCCGACCGGACTCACCCGGCGTCAGGTACGCGCCCAGGAGAAGATCCGAACGGCGTCGGTGCCTGTCATCTCGCCCGATCTCACCCCGGCCGTCCCCGGCCAGAGCACACCCACGGGAGACCTCCCGGCGATCTTCCGCCCGGCCGTCGCCGAGGAGCCGGAAGCCACCGAACCCGTCCCCGCGCCGCCGGTCTCATCGACGGTGAACCCCGAACTCGGATCCGACCTCCTCAACGGCGCGACGCCCGACATCTCGCTGCCGCCCTCTTTCGATCAGCTGATCGCGCGTAGCGGCGCCGCGACGGGGTCGGTCTCGACCCCGAACGCGCTGATCCTCTCGGACGCCCCCGTCGGCGGACCGCTGGTCGCTCCGGTGACGGCGACGGGCGAGGTCATGATCACGGGAACGTTCGAACTTCCCCAGGGCCTGGGGTCCGTCGGCCACGCCCCCGGCACCACCGACGGCCGCGAAGCGGACGCCGTCCTCCTCGACGGAGAGCTACCGGCCGCGTCGTCGCCCACGCCGATCGCCGCCAGCGCGGCGATCAGCACCGTCAAGCAGCCGGGCGACATCATCCGCCCGCCCGCGCCGGAGAAGGGCAGCAAGCTCGTCATCGGCCTCATCATCACCACCGGCGCTCTGGCGATCGCCGTGGCGGTGGCTCTCGCCATCGCCGTCACGACAGGAGTATTCGGATGACCGCGACCCAGAACGGCCGCGAGATGGCACAGATCGCCGCTCTCGCCGCCGACAGCAAGTCGGGCGAGGACCTCGTCGCCCTGGACGTCTCGGAGCCCCTGCCGCTCGTCGACATCTTCCTGCTCGTGACGGGCCGCAACGAGCGCAACGTCGCGGCCATCGCCGACGAGATCGAAGAGAAGCTCCTCGAGGCGGGTCACAAGCGCCTTCGGCGCGAGGGGCGCCAGGAGTCACGCTGGGTCCTGCTCGATTTCGGCGACCTCGTCGTGCACGTCTTCCACGAGGAGGAGCGCGTCTACTACGGCCTCGAGCGCCTCTGGAAGGACTGCCCCGTCATTCCTCTCGAGCTGCCGAGCCCGGCCACGGCGGACTGACCCGCGCCGACACGGCGAATGCCCCGCGCCTCTCGGCGCGGGGGCATTCGTGCGTCTTCGCGAGGAGCTTGTGGCTAGGAGCAGGTGTAGGTCACGCCGTTCACGTCGTGGGTTCCCGCCCCGAGATCGACACACGTGCCGATCAGGTTCGCGAAGACGACGATGAGGATGATCCCGACGATGATCGAACCGACGAGCAGCACCGAGCCGACGATGATGCCGATGAGGGCCGGGGTGTTCTTGTAGCCCGCCTTCTTCGATTGCGTGAACGCGACGATGGAGAGGATGAGCCCGATGAGGTTGGCCGGGAACGCGACGATGAGTCCGACGATTCCGAGCGTCTTTCCCGGGTAGCTCACTCCTGCGGGTTCGGGTTGCGGGGCGGTCACGATGGTCTCCTTCGTGTCGGAATGGACGGGTGGGTCAGCCCTCGAACAGGGGACCGAAGAAGCCCTTCTTCTTCGCCCAGCCGTTCTGTTCGAGGGAAGCGGTGAGCGGCTGCGAGTGTAGCCGCTCACCGCTCGGCGGGCGACCCCTGGCATCCTCTCGCCGGTCCTGATCGCCGCGTTCATCGGCCGAAGGTGTCGTCATCCGTAGCGCTGACGATATCGGCGTTCGGCCGCCGGGTGCAGGGCGAGGGGGAGGGTATCGATGAGGCTCGCCGGGGTCAGGTACTGGATGCCGAGAGCGCCAGGAGGCACGAGAGCGGCGGCGTCATCGATCAGCACGTCGACGAGTCGCTCGACCACGAGATCATCGAGATGCTCACGCGCGACGAGAAGATTCGCCACCCCGATCGCCGGGATGGGTGCCGACGCACCGTAGACCCCCGCCGGGATCGTCGTCGCGACATAGGCGTCGGGGGAGCGGCGACGCAGCCCAGGCAGCACCGCGGTGATGTCGAGGACGGCGATCGGCGTTCGCTCCGCGAGGTCGGCGATCTGGGGCGTCGGGATTCCCCCCGACCAGAACAGGGCGTCGATGCGGCCCTGGTCGAGGTCGGCCACGGCATCCCGGAAAGACCTCTCGACGGTGAGGGGCCCCCGATCGCCCGGGCCGAGGCCCGCGGCATCCAGAACCCGACGCGCCGTCGCAGCGGCTCCTGATCCGAGGGCGCCCAGCGAGACGACGCGCCCGGCGAGCTCCGGGAGCGAGCGGGGGCCGCCGTCTGCGCGGACCACGCATTGGAGGTAGTTCTGGTAGACACGCCCGATCGCGACGAAGGCATCCCGTCCGCGGGCCTTCACGGCGGCATCCGCCAGCGACAGCGCGAGGTCGATCTGCTGATCGCCGAGCAGGGCGAGGTTCTCGACGCTCCCCTGCGTGGCGAGCGCGGTGATCCCCACCTCGGCCCGGGCTGCCTCCCTCAGCAGCTCCCCGAACTGGAGGTAGCTGCCGCCCGCTTCACCGCAGCCGAGCCTGACGACCGGGATACCCGAGGGGGCGCATCCGGCGAGAGCGATCGCACCGAGTGCGGCACCGGCCCAGAGGAAGCCGCGCCGGCTGACCACCGTCACGACCGACTCCACACCAGGCGCGCCGACAGGCCGCCGAGCGGGGAACGCGCGAGTTCCATCCGCCCGCCGGCGGCTCGCAGGAGCTGCACCACGATCGCGAGGCCCAGCCCGGTACCGGCGCGCGACGAGTCCCGTCCCGCACGCCAGAACCGCGTGCCCATGCGGGACAGATCCTCGTCGTCGAGATTCTCGCCGGAGTCGTCGGTCGCGTCGCGCTGACCCGAACGGATCCGGATGCCGAGGCTCCCGGCATCCGGATCCCTGTCTGCCTCGCGACGGCGGTGCCCCGCACGCTCGTGCCCGACGCGTCGAGAAGGAGCCCCACGGTGCGAGCGGGGCGTGCGCGGAACCGGAGATCGCCACCGGATACGGATGCCGAACGCGAAACCGTCCGGATCCGTTGACGTTCTCCGGATCTGGCGCACCGGCGCGCGAGGGCGGTCCGATCGAACACCGTGATCGAACAGCCCGAAGGAACGAAGAAAGCCCCCGCCGAAGCGGAGGCTTTCTCTGGGTGGACCTGAGGGGACTCGAACCCCTGACCCCCTGCATGCCATGCAGGTGCGCTACCAGCTGCGCCACAGGCCCGTTTTTTGTTTTCCGCCCCGTTCGAGGCAGCTCCATGAGCCTACTACACGCGATCGAGTGGCAAGAAATCGGCGCCGCCGGGCGTGTCGCCTGTGGCTCCGACGGACGTCAGCACAGCGCGTCGAAGACCCTGCGCACGGTCGCTCAGGGCGCGCTGACGGGCGACGTACTGCGCCTTGCCCTCCGCCGTCTCGATGGCGACGGGCGAGTACCCCCAGGCGCGGAGGTCGTACGGGGATGCCTCCATATCGAGCGTCCGGATGTCACGCGCCAGTTCGAAAGCGTCGAGGAGGAGGGGCCCGGGGACGAGGGGTCCGAGCTTCACGGCCCACTTGTACACGTCCATTCCCGCGTGCAGGCAGCCGGGCTGTTCGCGATCCGTCTGGGTCTCGCGCGACAGTGGCTCGCGGTTGCGCGGCACGGCGTCGGGCGAGAAGAAGCGGAAGGCGTCGAAGTGGCTGCAGCGGAGATCGTGCGCGTCGACGACGGCATCCGTCCCGTCCCTCCCCAGTCGCAACGGGACGTCGTGGCGCACCTCGTCGACGCGGTACGCCATCGCCCATTCGTGAAGGCCGAAGCAGCCGAACTGCGCGGGCCGGTGCAGCGTCGCGCGGAGGAGGTTCACGATGCCGCGGTACAGCGATCCGCGCTCGATCCGGAAGGCCTCGGCATCCACCCGCACCCCGCTGCCCTCGCGGCGGTACCAGCGCCAGCCGACGCGCTCGTCGGCGTCGTCGAGCACGACCCCGTGGCCCGGGTGCCACCGCCGGAGGATCGCCGGCTTGTACGAGTAGTAGGTGAAGAGGAAGTCCTCGACGGGATGCTTCTGCGCGCGGCTCGCCCGCGCGCGGTGCTCCGCCGTCAGGGCATCGGCGCGAGCCGCGTGCGCCTCGGCCTCCGCCGTCCATTCGTCACGACCGAGGACCGTGTCGACGAGCAGCGCGGTCATTCGACCGGCTCGATGAGGGCGGGGGAGTCGTTGCGAACGTTGCCCACGGCCGGCGACACGACATGGTCGTCGAGCGTCTCGGCGACGTCGGGGGCCGCGTCGATCGCCGCATCGAGGATGTCACCGACGTTCTCGGTCGTCGGGTCGAGCCACGCGTCGGCGAAGTCGGGGTCCATGAACAGGGGCATCCGGTCGTGGATCGACCCCAGTCGGCCGATCGAATCGCGGGTGAGGATCGTGCAGCTGAGCACCCACCGCGCCGGATCGTCGTCGGCACGCGCGGGGTCCTTCCACCACTCGTAGAGGCCCGCGAAGAAGAGGGGCGAACCGTCGGCGGGGTGGATGTAGTGCGGCGTCTTGCCCTCGTCGGTCGTCTTCCACTCGTAGTACCCGGATGCCGGGATCACCGCGCGCCTCTTGATGAGGGCGTTGCGGAACATCGGCTTGTCTTCGATCTCTTCGGATCGCGCGTTGAAAGCGCGAGCGCCGATCTTGACGTCTTTGGCCCACCCGGGGACGAGTCCCCACCGCGCGACCTCCAGCCGACGGACCGGCGGCTCGGTCTTCACCGAATCGAGCACGATCGCCACCGACGACGTCGGCGCGATGTTGTACGAGGGCGGGGGCAGTTCATCGCTCTCGACATCGACGCGCAGGACACCCACCAGCTCCGACGCCACATTGGCCACGACGAATCGACCGCACATGCCTCCACCGTACGCGCCCCCTCCGACATCGGACGCGGGTGCGCGGCATCCGACGTCAGACGTCGTTCGTGATCACGCCGGCCTTCTCGAGACGGTCGAGGAGCGCGGCGCCATCCGAACCCGTCACCCACGGCACTTCGGACGCCGAGTGGTCGTCGACC
The DNA here is from genome assembly GCF_040686055.1 of Microbacterium sp. NPDC086615. Taxonomy (NCBI): domain Bacteria; kingdom Bacillati; phylum Actinomycetota; class Actinomycetes; order Micrococcales; family Microbacteriaceae; genus Microbacterium; species Microbacterium sp. NPDC086615. The sequence goes on along the minus strand of NZ_JBFBJJ010000009.1, from coordinate 133,031 downwards.
ACCGTTCGCCCACCGGCGAGCACCGCTTCGGCGGGGAGCAGTCGACGAATCGCCACGGCCGCGACGTTCTGCGGATGGTCGATCGCGAACTGCGTGTAGATCGCGTCGTCGTGTTGACCGTCGTCGCCGACGAGCAGCCACTTGACGTGGGGGAACTCGCTCGCGATCCGGCGGAGGTTCTGCTCCTTGTGGTCGCGGCCACTGCGGAACCAACGGTCGTGCGTCGGCCCCCAGTCGGTCAGCAGGAACGACCCCGCGGGGAACAGGTGTCGGCGCATGAAGCGCGTGAGCGTCGGGGCGACGTTCCAGGCTCCGGTGGACAGATAGATCACGGGGGTGCCGGGGTGCTCGCGCGTGAGCCGCTCCAGCATTACGGCCATGCCCGGCACGGGCTGGCGCGCGTGCTCGTCGAGCACGAACGAGTTCCAGGCGGCGAGGAGCGGGCGAGGGAGCGCCGTGACCATGACCGTGTCGTCGATGTCGCTCACGACGCCGAACCGCACGTCGGTGCCGACGATGAAGACACGGGTCTCGGCGGGCTGGCTCCCCTCCACCGACATGGTGATGGTCTGCCATCCCGGCGCGAGCGTCGCGGGCAGCCGCGCATCGATGACACCGCCGCGGTCGGCCGACACCTCGTGCGTCACTCCGTCGATGACGACGCTGACCCTCGCCATGCCGACGGGGACGGCCGCGAAGCTGCGCCAGCCCCGAAGGCTGGCGAACTCGCCCGTTGACGTCCGCTTGAGGGGAGGCGCGATGAGCACGCGGCCCAGGACGCGGATCCATTCCTCCGTGCCGTACCCCGGAAAGCCGGTGACGGCGGGACGCAGTCCACGCGCGCGGGCGCGCTTCTCGCGCCACCGATGGAAGCGGCGCTCCAGTCGGGCGAACCAGAGCACTTTGGCGCGGGGGGAACGAGGCATCCGCCTCAGTCTTTCACGTCACCGTCCACCGGTTCGAGGGGGTGCGCGTCGTCGGCGAGATGGCGACGCTCGATCCGCTCGATGACCTTCTTGCCCACGAACACCAGCACGAGGAAGACGACGAGGATGCCGACGAAGACATAGCCGGCGTAATGGATACGATCCGCGAGCTCGCGATACGTGCCCGCCGCCGTCGCCGCCACCGAGATGTACAAGGCCGACCAGATCGCGCACGCCGGGGCCGTCCACGCGAGGAATCGTCGGTAGCTGTACCCGCTCATCCCGACGGTCAGGGGGACGAGGGAGTGCAGCACCGGGAGGAACCGCGACAGGAAGATCGCCGGTCCGCCCCGTCGCCGCAGGTAGCGATCCGCGCGCTCCCAGTTGCGTTCACCGAGCTTCTGCCCCAGCTTCGACGCGCGGATGCGCGGGCCGAAGTACCGCCCCAGCCAGAACCCGCCGCTCTCGCCGAGCAGAGCGCCGACGACGACCGCCGAGGCGAGGATGACTCCTTCGAGCGGAGAGGCGATAGCCGTCCCGGCGACGATGACCATCGTGTCTCCGGGCACGATCAAACCGACCAGCACGCTCGTCTCGAGCATGACCGCGACACCGGCGAGGATCGTGCGCAGCACGGGGTCGACGTTCTGCACGACGTCGAGCAACCACGTGAGGATCTCGTTCACCTCCGTCAGCTTAGAGGCGACGCCGAGGCCTAGCCTGGGAGCGTGCCGCGTTCCGCCCCTCCGCTCGCCCTCCCGTGCTGGGTGGACCCGGAGACGGTCTTCACGAGCCTCTGGGCCGCCGAACCCGCGGCGTTCTGGCTCGACGGCGGTGTGGATGCCGAGACCGGCTGGAGCTGGATGGGGGCGGGGCACCGGGAGAGCGCGAACGACCCCCTTCACGTCATCGCGTCGAACGATTCCCGCGGCGCATTTCACGGCGGATGGGTCGGCTGGATCCCGTACGACGGCGACCCCGCGTGGATCCGCGTCGAGGCGGCGCTCGCGTTCGATCACGAGAAGCGGCGCGTGTGGGCGGTCGGGACGGATGCCAAGGCCCTGGCCGACCTCGCCGAGCGGGCGCTCGCCGTCGGGCCGGTCGCTGCCGTGGCTCCTGCGGAACCGCGAGGGGTGGCATCCGGTCGCCATGAAGCCGACGAGTACGCCGGACTCATCGCGGCGTGCCGCGAGCACATCCGCGAGGGGGACGCCTATCAGCTGTGTCTCACGACCCGATTCACCGTTCCGGGCCGATTTCTCGCCCTCGATGTGTTTCGGCGCCTCCGCGCGACGTCGTCGTCGCACCACGGCGGCTTCGTGCGGATCGGCGACACCGCCCTCGTGAGCGCGTCACCCGAGCGCTTCCTCGAGGTGCGCGGAGGGGCCGTGCACACGCACCCCATCAAGGGCACGCGCCCGCGCGCCACCGATCCCGTCGTCGACGAAGCGCTCGCTGCGGAGCTGCGGACGGATGCCAAAGAGCAGGCCGAGAACGTCATGATCGTCGATCTGATGCGCAACGACCTCTCGCGCGTCTGCGTGCCGTCGAGCGTCGGGGTCGACCGGCTGCTCGAGGTCGAGTCGTATCCGCACGTGCATCAGCTCGTCAGCGAGGTCTCGGGGCGGCTGCGTCCCGGAACGACGCTCGGTGCGCTCCTCGATGCCGCCTTCCCCGCCGGCAGCATGACCGGTGCACCGAAGGCCTCGGCGATGACGATCCTCGAGCGCCTCGAGGGCGCCCCCCGGGGCATCTACTCCGGGACGTTCGGATGGATCGGAGACGACGGGTCCGCGGATCTCGCGATGGTCATCCGCAGCATCGTCGTCGAGGCGGATGCCGCCCACGTCGGCGCCGGCGGAGGCATCACGTGGCGCTCGGTCGCGGCATCCGAAGTGGCCGAGGTGGGAATCAAGGCGCGCGCCCCGCTCGCCGCGCTCGGCGCCCAGGTGCCGCCGGGATGGTGACGGGCCGGGTCCGATAACCTGGACGCTGGCCCTCGGGCCTCCCGACCTCACGATTGGCTTCACCCGTGTCTGAGAACACCACACCCGTGCCCGGCGAGGGCGCCTTCGACGCCCACGCGATCCAGGCGAAGTGGCAGCGCGCGTGGGCGGACAAGGATCCGTTCCGCGCCGGTGGCGACGACGACAAGCGCCCACGCAAGTACGTGCTCGCGATGTTCCCGTACCCCTCCGGCGACCTCCACATGGGGCACGCCGAGAACTACCTCTACTCCGACATCGTGGCGCGATTCTGGCGCCACCGCGGCTACAACGTGCTCAACCCCATCGGCTGGGACTCGTTCGGCCTGCCCGCCGAGAACGCTGCCATCAAACGCGGGGCCGACCCCGTCGAGTGGACGTACGCGAACATCGCGCAGCAGAAGGAGAGCCTGAAGGACTACGGCGTCTCGTTCGACTGGAGCCGCGTGCTGCACACGAGCGACCCCGAGTACTACCGCTGGAACCAGTGGCTGTTCCAGAAGCTGTACGAGAAGGGCCTCGCGTACCGCAAGGACGCGCTGGTCAACTGGGACCCGGTGGATCAGACCGTGCTCGCGAACGAGCAAGTGCTGCCCGACGGCACCTCCGAGCGCAGCGGCGCCGTCGTGGTGAAGAAGAAGCTGACGCAGTGGTTCCTGCGCATCACCGACTACGCCGACCGCCTGCTCGACGACCTGAACCAGCTCGAGGGCTTCTGGCCGAGCAAGGTGATCCAGATGCAGCGCAACTGGATCGGCCGCTCCGTCGGTGCCGACATCACCTTCGAGATCGAGGGTCGTGACGAGAAGATCACGGTCTTCTCGACCCGCCCCGACACGCTGCACGGCGCGACCTTCTTCGTCGTGGCGCCCGAGTCCGACCTCGCGGCCGAACTCGCGGCATCCGCGGATCAGGGCGTGCGCGAGACGTTCGAGGCGTACCTCACCCAGGTGCAGCGCGCGACCGACATCGAGCGTCAGGCGACCGACCGTCCGAAGACCGGCGTCTTCCTCGGTCACTACGCGATCAACCCGATCAACGGCGAGAAGCTGCCGATCTGGGCGGCTGACTACGTGCTGGCCGACTACGGTCACGGCGCGGTCATGGCCGTACCCGCGCACGACCAGCGCGACCTCGACTTCGCCCGCGCCTTCGATCTGCCCGTCAAGGTCGTCGTGGACACGAATGCCCCGGTCACCGGCGCGATCCCCGTGATCGAGCTCGACGACGAGGGCGTGCCGATCGACCCGCTCGGCGACATCGAAGAAACCGACCCCGTCAAGACCGGGATCGCGCTCACCGGTGACGGCCGCATGATCAACTCCGGTTCTCTGAACGGACTGTCGAAGCGCAACGCGATCGCCCGTGTCATCGAGGAGCTCGAGGCCAAGGGTGTCGGCCGCGCCGCCAAGACCTATCGCCTGCGTGACTGGCTGATCTCACGTCAGCGCTACTGGGGCACGCCCATCCCGATGCTGCACGGAGAGGACGGCTCGATCACGCCCGTGCCCGCCGATCAGCTGCCGGTCGTCCTGCCGTCGGTGGAGGGGCTCGACCTCAAGCCCAAGGGCACCTCGCCGCTGGGCGCTGCCACCGAGTGGGTGCAGGTGACCGACCCCGAGACGGGCCAGACGCTGCTGCGCGACCCCGACACGATGGACACGTTCGTCGACAGCTCCTGGTACTACCTGCGGTTCCTGTCGCCGGGCGACGAGACGCAGCCCTTCTCGGGTCGCGAGGCGTCGAAGTGGGGTCCGGTCGATTTCTACATCGGCGGTGTCGAGCACGCGATCCTGCACCTGCTGTACGCGCGCTTCATCACGAAGGCGCTGTTCGACATGGGCCTGGTGGAGTTCACCGAGCCGTTCTCGAGCCTCATCAACCAGGGCATGGTCATCCTCGACGGCGCCAAGATGTCGAAGAGCAAGGGCAACCTGGTGCTCTTCCAGGAGGAGCTCGACGCCCACGGCGCCGACGCCCTGCGCGTGGCGCTGGCCTTCGCCGGTCCCGTGGAGGACGACAAGGACTGGAACGACGTCTCGACCACGGGAGCGGCGAAGTTCCTCGCCCGCGCGCTGCGCATCGCGCACGACGTCGACAGCGAGAAGGACGTCGTGTGGGCCGAGGGCGACCAGGCCCTGCGCCGCGTAACGCACCGCCTGCTGGCGGAAGCGCCCAACCTCATCGAGCAGACGAAGTTCAACGTCGTCGTCGCGCGCCTGATGGAACTGGTCAACGCGACCCGCAAGGCGATCGACGGCTCCGCCGGCACGAGCGACCCCGCCGTGCGAGAGGCCGCCGAGGTGATCGCGATGACCCTCGACCTCTTCGCCCCGCACACCGCGGAAGAGATGTGGCAGACGCTCGGCTACGACGGCTTCGTTGGCCTGGTCACCTGGCGCCAGGCCGACCCGACGCTGCTCGTCGAAGACAGCGTCACCGCCGTGGTGCAGATCGACGGCAAGGTGCGCGGCACCCTTGAGGTCTCAGCCAAGATCGGCGCCGACGAGCTCGAGAAGCTCGCGCGAGCGGACGAGAAGGTCCGCCGCGCCCTCGGTGAGCGCGAGATCGTGCGCGCGGTCGTGCGGCCGCCGAAGGTGGTCAGCTTCTCGACGAAGTAGGACCCGCGGATGCCGCGTCCCGAGCGCTCAGCAGAGCGGGAGGGGCGGGGCATCCGGCGTATCAGGCGCGGGAATAGACCGAGCCGTCGGCCGTACGCACGAGAAGACCGTGGTCGACGAAAGCGCGGCGAAGGCCGGCGACGTCGTCCGTCACCCCGGCGAGCCGCGCGTTGATCTCGGCCTCGGAGACGGTGTCGCCGGGCGCGAGCACGCGGGTCGCGAGATGCTCCAGGAGCGCTTGCCGGTCGGTCGCTCGCGCGGGCATGCCGACGACGCGGCCGTCCTCCAAGAAGCGCTCCACGCCCCCGCGCCGAGCGGGGCCACTCGCGGATGCCAGGGCCCGGGCGAACACGTCCGGGACGGCGACGAGCCCCTCTGCGGTGGCGGAGACGAGCCCCGCCGCCGTGAGCGACTCGGTGATGCGCTGCGCCTTCTTCGGGGGGATCGTGGCGAGGGCCTCGTCGATCGGCTGAGCGAGGACGATGCGGGCATAGATCTCGCGCGCGCGGTCATCGGCGAGAGCGGCGAGGATCGCGCGCCAGGCGTTCTGATGCATGGGATCGAGTCTCCTCGTGGAACGACGACCCGTGAAATCCCTGCGCCGTATTCCACCCCCGGTTGGTAGAGCGCCCCTCCACCCGAAACGTAGCGTCGGGACCAAGCTGCACAACCGACGGAAAGGCGGCGGGCGTCATGACCCTTTCGGTGAAGAACCTCAGCAAGCGATACGGGAAGACCTTCGCGGTGAAGAACGTCTCGTTCGAGATCGCGCCCGGAAAGGTCACCGGATTCCTCGGGCCCAACGGCGCGGGGAAGTCGACGACCCTGCGCTCGATCGTCGGTCTGGACTTCCCGACGTCCGGGGAGGCGTTGATCGACGGCCGGAGGTACGCGGAGCTGAAGGCGCCCTTGCACGAGGTCGGCACTCTGCTCGATGCGAAGGCCGCGCACCGCTCACGGCGCGCCGTCGACCACCTTCGATGGATCGCGGCCACCCACGGCATCCGGCGGGCACGGATCGACGAAGTGCTCGACATCGCGGGGCTCACGACGGTCGCGCGCAAGCGGGTCGGGGGGTTCTCGCTGGGAATGGCCCAGCGGCTCGGTATCGCCGCCGCGCTCCTCGGCGACCCCCACACGCTGATCCTCGACGAGCCGGTCAACGGTCTCGATCCGGACGGCGTGACATGGATCCGCGAGCTGCTTCGTGGTTTCGCCGCGGAGGGACGCACGGTCTTCCTCTCCTCGCACCTCCTGGGGGAGCTCTCGCTCATCGCGGAACACATCGTCGTCATCGGGCAGGGCCGGATCATCGCCGACGCCCCCTTGACCGCGCTCATCCAGACATCTCCCACCGTCCGCGTCCGCACGGCGGAGGCGGCACGGCTCGCGGAGCTCGTGGCGGGACCCGGCGTCGCAGCGACGATGCCCGCGCCGGACCGGCTCGAGATCGACGGGCTCCCCGTCGAGCAGATCGCCGAGATCGCCGCGCGCGAACGGATCGTGGTCTACGAGATGGGACAGCTCACGAGGACGCTGGAGGATGCATACAACGACCTCACCCGCGGAGCCGTCGAGTACGCGCCGCAGCAGGCGGGGGAGCCGCACCGTGTCTGAGACGGCGACCATGACCAGCGCGAAGCGCGCGACCTGGGTAGCCCCGGTCACGTTCCCTCGCGTCCTCCGCGCGGAGGCGATCAAGCTGGCCACGCTGCCGAGCTTCGTCTGGGCCTTCGTGATGGCCTACGCGGTCCTGGGCGGGTTCGGCATCCTCACGGCTCTCGCGCGGATCCTGCAGCGGGACGCCGCGACGCCGACCATTTCGGCGGGAGCGGGAACAGCGCTGACCGGTATTCAGGGCGCGCAACTGGTCATCGTCCTCGTCGCCGCGATCTTCGCGACCACCGAATTCGCGCACCAGACCGTGCAGCCCAGCTACCTGGCGGAACCTCGCCGGCTGCGTGTCCTGGCGAGCAAGGCCGTCCTCGTGGGCGCCCTCTCACTCGTGGTCGGCTCAGCGGGGGCGACGACGGCATTGCTCGCGGCAGCAGCGGTGGCGCGCAGCGCGGGGCTTCCCTTCGAGATCACGGGCACCTACGCGGCCCAGCTGATCGCGGGGGCGGCGATCTATCTGGCCGCGATCGGTGTGACGGGACTCGCGATCGGTGCGCTGCTGCGCAGCACCGTGGGGGCGATCATCGCCGGCCTCGTCCTGCTCAACGTCTTGCCGCTGCTGGTCGGTGCGGCGCCGGTCGAGAGCATCCGGGATGCCGCGGGATACCTGCCGTCCACCGCCGGCCTGATGATCCTGCAGGAGCACGTGCCCGCCGGGTTCATCGCGCCGTGGTTCGGAGTCCTCATCGCCTGCGCGTGGGCCGGCGTGCTCCTCGGCGCCGCCGCTCTCGTGACCAGGAGGACCGACGCATGACGACGGCGGCCCCCTCTCGCCCGACTGTGCATCGGAGGACCAGACCGTTCGGATCGAGCATCCGCGCCGAGAGCATCAAGTTCTGGTCGCTCCGATCGAACCGGATCCTCGTGACTCTGGCGATCCTGTTCGTCCCCCTCAACGCCGTGCTCCTGTCGGTCTCCCTGGGGCAGCGGGCGGAGAGCCCCGATCCGCGGATGCGCATCTCGTCCGTGGACGCCGTCGCCTACCTCGACAGCGTCCTCTGGCTGCAACTGCTCATCGCGGTGATCGCGGTGCTGGCCGCCACCGGCGAGAGCGGCGGCAGGATCGGAGCCTCCTTCCTGGCCGTTCCGACCCGGCTGCCCGTTCTCGGAGCGAAGGTGATCGTCGTGGGGCTCGTGTCCTTCGGCATCGGGGTCGTGGGGGCGACGGCCGGTCAGCTGCTGCCTCATCTGCTGCTGTCGGGGACGGGTGTGGCTTACGCGGCGGACCCGGCCGACGTCTTCCGGGGGGCGATCTCGTCGGGGGCGTATCTGGGTCTCATCGCCGCGATAAGTCTCGCCATCGCGGTCGTCGCCGGCAACCTCATCGTCGCTCTCCTCGTGCCGCTCGCGCTCTTCACGATCGTCCCCTCGGTGATCGCCTCGTTCGGGGGAGAGCTCGGGAGTCGGATCTCCGGGTACTTCCCCACGATCGCCGGACGTACGGCCCTCTCCGCGGCGGAGAACCCCGGCGGGCTCGACAGCACGACGGGCTTCCTCGTGATGCTCGCGTGGGCCGTCCTCGCGGTCGTCGGTGCGGGTCTGCGGTATCGATTCGCCGATGCGTGACCCGCTGCCCGAGGGGGCCGCTGAGTAGACTGCCCAGACACCTGAAGAGAGGGGCTCGCGATGATCGACGTCGACGCGAGCGTCCCCGGGCCTCACCGGCTCCGCGGCCTCGTGGACGTCGTCCTCGCGGTCGTGGCCATCCTCCCGGGACTCATCAGCATCCTCGTGGAAGGCTCCTCGCCCGCCCTCACGGTCGGCCTTCTCCTCCTCGCCGCCGTGACGCTCTGCGCACGACAGCGGGTGCCGTGGACGGTTCTCGCCGTCGTGGCCGTGCTCGCGGCGATCGGTGAGGGGCAATCCTTCACGTTGGCCCTCTGCCTGGCGGTTTACACCGTCGCACGGCGGTCGACGACCGGACGCGCGGCGCTCGGCTACCTGCTGGCCGTCGGAGTGCCGCTGCTGGGGACGACGGTCAAGATCATGCTGGGTGTCGCGGTCACCGCGACCGACGACATCATTCCCGCGATCGGGGTGGGCACGAGCGTCGTCGATCCGTACGTCGTCCTCGCTTGCGCGGCGGGGATCGTGGTGCAGAACACCCTGCAACGCCGCCGCGCGCAAGAAGCCCTCCTGCAGCAGAAGATCGACAGCGCTCGGGCGACGGAACGCACGAGGATCACGGCCGAGATGCATGACGTGGTCGGACACGCCCTGACGGTGATGATCTCTCTGGCGAACGGGGCGCGTTCGGCGTGGGACACGGACCCCGAACGCTCGCGTCAGGCACTCGCCCACCTGGGCGAGGTCGGGGCGACGGCGCTCGACGACATGCACCGGACTCTCCGCGTACTGCGCGACTCCGACGACCAGCTCGACGATGCGCTCCATCACTCCGGATACGACCTCCCCGACATCGGCAGCATGGTCGAGGTCTTCCACGCCGCGGGGATGCCCGTGCACCTGCGACAGCGCGGCGATGCCCTTCCGGAGAGCACGATGCTCAGGGCCGCGGTCCACCGCATCGTGCAGGAATGCCTCACGAACGTGCTCCGCTACGCGCAGGGGGCGACGTTCGTGCTCGTCACGATCGAGTGCTCCGCTCGGACGGGTATCGTCGCGATCGATGTCGAAGACGACGGCCGTTCGACCGGCGCCGGAAGCATCGGCACGGGGCGCGGTCTCATCGGTGTCTCGGAGCGAGCGGCGTCGTTCGGCGGCACCTGCGTCTATGGCCCGCGGACCCCCGGCGGATGGGCGGTGCGCACGACCCTGCGAACGGAGAAGTCCCGATGATCGACGTGCTCATCGTCGATGACCAGGCACTCGCACGACTCGGCAACTCGCTCGTCGTCGAGAGCGCGGCGGACCTTCACGTGATCGGAGAGGCCGCGACCGGGGAGCAGGGGGTCGCCCTCGCCCAGACCCTGCGCCCCGATGTCGTCCTGATGGACGTCCGGATGCCGGGAATGGGCGGCATCAGCGCCACCCACGCCATCACCTCGGCCAGCCCGACGACGCGAATCGTCGTCCTGACCTCGTTCGACCTGGATCAGTACGCGTTCGGAGCCCTCGAGTCCGGCGCGAGCGCCTTCCTCCTCAAGAGTGCTGCCCCTGAACGCCTGATCGATGCCATCCGGACCGTGCATCGCGGCGATGCGGTAGTCGAACCTCACATCACCCAGAAGTTGATCCATCGTGCCCTGAGATCGGATGACGGACAGGCGGCATCTCGTCCGATCGGCATGCCCGCCGAGCTCTCGGTCCTCAGCCCGCGCGAACAGGATGTGTTCCTGGCGATGGCGACGGGGATGACGAACGCGGAGATCAGCGAACGGCTGTTCTTGTCACCGGCCACGGTGAAGAGCCACATCAACAAGATCTTCAGCAAGCTCAAGCTTCGCGACCGTGTCCATGCCGTCATCCTCGCGCACCGTCTGAAGATCACGGGGGAGTGACCCCCCGCGTTGGCGGCTGAGATTCAACCCGTGGTTGGTGGTTGCCCGGCCCCGTCCGGCAATACGTTCCTCACAGAAGAGTCGCCGCCGGCCGTAAGGGATGTGAAGATGATCGGGATCGTTGTCGCGTCCCTACTGGTGCTGGTCGCAGGACTGCTGTCGCTCTGGTGGGCTCGTGCTTCCTGGCGAGGCACGCTGCCGCAGAACTGGCTCTTCGGGTATCGGACGCCGCTGACGCTGTCCGACAAGGATGCGTGGACGACGGTCAATCGCGCTCCCGCTCCTTTCGCCGCGGTCGGCGGCATCGGGACGAGCGCCGCCGCCGTCATTGCTCTTGTGCTCACGCTTCTCGGCCTCAGCAGCATCGCGCCGGCGTTCTTCGGGGCGGGGCTGGGGTGGCTGCTGCTGTGGACGGTTCTGGGGATCGTTCCCGCGCACCGAGCGGGGAGGAACTACAAGCGGATGCGCAGCTCGGCCTGAGATCGACGTCTCATCCGCTTCTGACCGCGGCGGCTCCGCGGTCTCATCATCTCGAGAACCCGCGCGCGTGATCGCTCGCCGTGGACCACGCTTCGTGACGGGGGATCACCGAGCGTGATGGCGGTGCCGCGCGCGCTCGTGACGAGCGACGACGCAGCCTTGCAACGGTCTCGAGTTCTGACCATCGACGCATCACCTGGGGGAGGTGATTATCCATGGACGACATCTACGAGGCGCCTTGTGCAGTGCTCGTCGCCGACTTCCGCCGCGACACGGCGTTGACCAGTCGCGGCGGCTGGCCCGACCTCTTGGGCTGGTGGTTCTGACGCCACGCCCGCCGGCCGGCGTACGACACGAGACACAGATCATTCGCAAGGAAAGTGAGCATTCATGAAGAACAGAGGCAAACCACTGCTGGTGGCGATCACCGCCGGAGCCCTTGTCCTGGCCGGGACGACGGCCGCTTCGGCGGACAGCTCGAGCCGAGACGGGTCGGTGTCAGCGGCCGCGAACGTCGCCACCGGTGACTACACCGATCGCGAGGTCGTCGAATTCCTGGCCTTCGGCGCCGGCACCATCGATGCCGAGCACCCGGGTCTGATCGCCGAGCTCGGCTATGACGGCGTCGCCGCCGAGGCACCGCCCGCGGAACTGGTGGACGAGATCGTCGCCGGGGTGACGCAGGTCAATCCGGCGTTTCACGCTCAGGTGACGGAGCCGCTGCAGAGCGGCGACCCGGTCGCTGTGGAAGCTGCGCTCACCGTCTACAACGACTCGATGATCGAGTACGTCAAGAGCTCGGACGACTGGACGGTCGGATCGGGCGACGACGGCTCGGCTACCGCCTACTGCCTGGTCTGGCCTCTCGCCCTCGCCGTGGCTCTCGTCGTCGCCGTGGTGTCGACACGCATCGTGGCCTACGTCGGGCCGAGCACGCCGTCGGCGACGCTCGCCTCGGACGACCGGCTCACCCGCCAAGAGGCATCAGCGGCGATCGCGTCGACCATCGCGCCGTGACCCCGACGGTGCCCGCCCACGCCGCCGTGCGCGGGCGGGCACCCCTCCCCTGGAAGGAGGCATGCCCATGGACGACTCTGTCGACGACATCGTCGCCGGTCGCGGTTCCATCGTGGCGTTCGTCCTCACGCTTGCCGTGATGCTCCCCATCCTGTTCGTGTCGGTGCTGGTCGCGGTCCCGCCGACCACGATCTCGCTCGGTATGGGACAGGACTTCCGCAACAACTACAGCGCGTTCGTCTCGCAGGGGTGGAACTTCTTCACGAAGGACCTCCAGGGGACTCAGTTCGGCGCGTACGCGACGGTGTCGGGCTCCGCGCCGGTCAGTCTGTTGACGACTCCGCAGACGCGCATCGAGAATGCGTGGGGTCTCACGCGGAACCAGCGGGCACAGGGACCGGAGCTCGCGAACCTGGCCAACGCCGTGACGCAGTGGCGGGAATGCTCGACCTTGCGAATCTCCTGCGCCATGGATCTCGATGCCGAGCCGATCGAGCTCGTCAACACGAGCCCCCTGCCGACGCTCTGCGGGTCGGTGATCCTCACGCAGGAACGGCAGAGTCCCTGGAGCTACCGCACCTTCCCCTCGGCCGACGAGCAGATCGTCGACAAGGTCGCGCCGGTCGATGTCGTCTGCCCCGCGAACGGAGGAGGATCATGAGCCTGCTCTCCACGCTGTCGACGTTCGATCACCGTCGCCTCTGGTTCGGCGTCGCGCGCACCGTTCTCGCCTCGGGCCAGATCGTGCTCCTGGCCTTCACCGACCCGCGTGCGCTTCTCGTGCCCGTGGGGGATCAGCCCGCCGCTCCATACTGCGATGGCGTGAAGGCGATCAGCGCGTACTGCCTCGGAGGCGATGTCCTCGCCCCTTCGACGAGACACGCGATCATGCTGATCCTCCTGGTCGTCGTGGCATCCGGGTTCCTTCCCCGCGCGACCGGAATCCTGCACGCCTGGGTGACCTTCTCGATCGCCGGCAGCATCGCCCTGCCTGACGGGGGAGAACTGGCCGCCAAGGTCGTCACGCTGCTGCTCGTTCCGATGTGCCTGACCGACGACCGTTGGTGGCATTGGACGCGGCCGAGATCGTCCCTCAGCCCGTCGGCGCGCGGTGTCGCGTATGCGGCGCTGTGGGCCGTGCGCCTCCAGGTCGCGGGCATCTACCTGCACTCCGGTGTGGGCAAGTTCGCCAGTTCCGACTGGCTCTCGGGCACCGCGGAGTACTACGTCCTGCGCGACAACATGTTCGGCGCCGCCGGCTGGGTGCGCGACCTCGGGGTCGCCGTGATGTCGGTGCCGTCTTTCGCGTTCGCTGTGGCCTGGGGGTCGATCGCGCTCGAGATCGCCGTCGGTGTGATCATCCTGTGCGGAACAGACAGGCTCCGTCGCGTGGCGCTGGCCGCCGTGATCGTCTTCCATGTCGGGATCATCGTCACCATCGGACTCTGGACGTTCGCTCTCGTGATGATCGGCGCCGTCGCCGTCGCCTGTCTGCCCGCGACACCGCGTGGCAGCGGTCCCCACCACGTCCCCGCTGTCCTGCCGGCGCTGAGGCGCAGGCTCAGGCCCGACGGCGGTTCGCCCTCGCGCTCCGGCATCCCCGCCACCGTCCCGGTCGCCGACGAGGGCGCCGACGGCATCCCCTCCCCGCAACGCGCGGTGGTTCCCGAGCAGGGGAGGAGGTGAGACAGATGACCGAAACCTACGAGAAGCCTCAGGTGCTCGTCGTGGGCGACTTCCGCAAGGACACCGCCTTCACGTCCCAGGGCTACTGGACCGACGTCCTCGGCTGGTGGCTCTGACCCGCCGCTGCTCCCGGGTGGGAGCGGTCGCCTCGTGGCCGCTCCCACCCTCCCTTCCACAGATCTGAGTCGACACCATGCGCTTCCTGCTCTATCCCGACCGAGAGGTCATCGCGCCCGCCCCCTCCGCGGCGTTGCCGAAGTATGTTCCGCATATCTCCGGACGCCCGTGGATCGTCGGCGACTGGGACGACGCAGAGATCGTCCAGGCCTCGAACAAGGATTACCGAGTCGTTCTTCTCGGCACCGTTGGTAGCAGCGATGAGGAGCTCCGCTCGTGGCTCGACGCCGGCGGCCGAGAGCCGGACTTCACGACGATTCACCGCAGCATCGCCGGGGCGTTCTTCACCCTCGTCTCCACGTCCGCCGGAACCACGCGGGCTTTCGGGACGCTGTCGAGTTTCCGGCGCCTGTCCTTCTCCACCGACCCGGACGCCCCGCTCGCTTCCAATTCCCTCGCGCTGCTGATCGAGATGTTCCGCCCGCGTCTCCGCGAGGAGCGCGTGCCGCTCGCCCTCATCGCTCCGCGCGCACCCTGGCCCCTCGGCGACGCGAGCTACTGGCAGGGAATCGAGAACGTGCTGCCGACCCATCAACTGTGTGCGGATACGACGGGTCCCCTTCACGTGAGCGAACGGTGGGCTCTCCCTCGACGCCACGTGCCACAGGACGAGGTCACGCCGGCTCTGACCGCGGCGCTTCACGCCGCCATCGAGGCGCGGGCTCGACACGCCAGATCCACCCTGAGCACGGACCTCTCCGGAGGGATGGATTCGACCTCCCTCGCGTTCTTCGCGCGAGAACACGCGAGCGAGCTGACGACCATGCACCTCGGCATCAGCGTCGAGATGAACGACGACGCCGAGTGGGCGGATGCCGCGGCCCGGGCGCTTCGCAGCCGGCACATCCGCGTGTCGCACGACGAGTTCCCGCGCTGGTTCGCCGGATGGCACGTCACGAACGAGCGGTTCGCGGCGGAGCCCGAACCGTCCATCCGCACGGAGGGAATGCACCGCGCGATGGCCGAGCGTCTCAGCGAGCACGGCTGCACGATCCACCTCGCCGGCTCCGGAGGAGACGAGCTCTTCTACCCGGACGAATCCGTCCTCCCCGGCCTGCGACGCGAGGCACCCGCGGCGCTCTACGGGGCGATCCGGGGGATGGCGACGCTTCACCGCTGGCCCCTGGCGAAGACGGTTCGCGCCGCGCTCAACAGGGACGATCCACGTTCGTGGCTCGTGCGGGAGACCGCGTCGCTGGGCATGACGGAGCTCGAGCGGCCCTCACCCGCGTGGGACGTCGTGTTCTCGCTGTCCCCGTGGGCCACGGACACCGCGCTGTCGGCGGTCCAGGATCTGATCCTCGAGAACACCGCGGATGCACAACTCGATGCCGCATTCGCCAGCGACGCCGTCGCGTACGGAATGATCACGCGCAACGGTCAGATCCACCGCGCCCTCGATGAACAGACGCGTGAGGTCGGCGTCCGCTACGAGGCGCCTTTCCTCGATGACGCGGTCATCGAACTCGCGCTCCAGGTGCGCCTGGTCGATCGTCTGAACACCCGTCGCTTCAAGCCCGGCCTCGCCGCGGCCGCCGCAGGCGTCGTCCCCGATCTCTTTCTCGACCGACGGTCGAAAGGCGATTACATCTCGTTGATCTACACCGCGTTCAACGAGCACCGCAGATCCATCGCGGCCCAGGCCGACGACTTCCGCCTCGGCCGACGCGGACTGGTCGACGTCGAGCGCCTGAAAACGTATCTGCAGAGCATGCAACCCCAAGCGCAACACTTCTTCCCGTTCGAATTCCTCCTGGCCGCGGAGCGTTGGCTTCGGGCCGCGGATCGGATGACACTCGTGAACGAAAGGTGAGCACGATGCCACACACCTACCACCTCGCCGACGACGTCCGCTTCACGGAAGTGAACCACGGGGGCGTTCTGCTCAGCCGACGCTCCGGGCAGTACCGCCAGGTGAATGCCTCCGGAACGCGCATCCTCCGCCTCCTGGTCGACGGGGAGCCCGTGGACGGCATCGTCGAGCACCTCCAGAAGCTGTATCCGGATGTCGACGCCGCCCAGATCACGCGCGATCTCCACCAACTTCTCGATGACCTCGCCGCCGAAGGAGTACTCGTCCGTGTCTGACATCGTCGTTCCCCTCGAAGCCCGGCAACGTCTTTCGGCGAACGATCGGCTCCGCGCGTTCCTCGTGCTTCCCCTCGTCTTCTTCCTGGTGCGGCAACAGCCCGATCGACTCGAACGCCTGCTCACGACACTCGCGCGGGGGAGGCGAGCCGCCGATCGATCGCTGGTCG
Source organism: Microbacterium sp. NPDC086615 (assembly GCF_040686055.1). Taxonomy (NCBI): domain Bacteria; kingdom Bacillati; phylum Actinomycetota; class Actinomycetes; order Micrococcales; family Microbacteriaceae; genus Microbacterium; species Microbacterium sp. NPDC086615. The sequence continues at coordinate 116,746 of NZ_JBFBJJ010000009.1, read as the reverse complement.
AGCGCGGTCTCGATGCCGTCGTCTCCGTCAGCCGGAGATGCGCGGGACGCTATTGTCTCGATCGCGCGACGGCGACCGCGCTGTTCTGCTGGACCTATGGCAGATGGCCCGAATGGCACGCCGGCGCCGCGATCGATCCCTTCCGTGCTCACGCCTGGATCTGCGTCGAGGGCGCACCCGTTCGCGAACCCACGTCCCTGATGAAGTACTTCGTGCCGTTCATCAGCGTGGGTCCGTCGACGAATCCCGATGCGCCCGCGACCTGAGACCGTCGCGGCGGGCCCGCTGGCGGAGTCCGGGACGCACACCCCTCGCCACGTCTGAGCTTCCGCTCCACAACGGATCCTCCCCAGTTCGGCCTCGAGGCTAACGATCCACGGATGACGCTCAGGTGCCCGCGCACCGTTCCTTCCTCTTCCTAGGGTTGCCGGGTGACCGAGGCCCTCGAATCCCCACCGGGTGCGCTCGCCGCGCGTCGGCGGCTGGGAGTCGGGGCCGTGATCGCTCTGGTCCTGATCGTCTTCGCGGTCACGATCGGCATCGGAATGCTGCGAGGCGTGTCCGGCACGCAAGAGGTGTCCGCCGCATCCCCACCGCTCGCGACCGCGCTCGCACCCCCGCAGGCCGGTCTGTACGTCCACGTCGCGGGTGCCGTGCGCGCCCCCGGCCTCTATCGCCTCGCCGCGGGGGACAGGGTCGCGGATGCCGTCGCCCGGGCAGGCGGCTTCACGGACGACGCGGAGCGCGCCGGGGTGAACCTTGCACGACCCGTCGCGGACGGGGAGCAGATCGTGGTGCCCGTTGTCGGAGCGTCACCCGACGACGGCACCGGTGCCGCCCACGGCACCGCCGCAGGAGGCCTCGTCGACCTGAACACGGCCACGCGCGAAGAGCTCGACGCACTGCCGCGGGTGGGACCGGCGATCGCCGACCGCATCATCGCGTGGCGGAAGGAGAACGGCCGCTTCACCAGCGTCGACGATCTCGGCTCCGTGCCGGGCATCGGCGACAAGATGCTCGACGGCCTCCGAGACCTGGTGCGGGTATGACGGCCCTGCAGGGCCGTGCGCTGCGACCCGCCGCCGTGGCGATCGCGACGTGGGCCGGTGCAGGATGGGCGACCTCGACGCCGGATCTGGCCGGGCTCATGGTCTCGATGGCGGTGGTCGCTGCCCTGTGCGCGGCGGCGTTCCTGAGGGTTCGGCATCCCGCCCTCGGTATCGCCGCGGTGGCGCTCGCGTGCGCGGCCGCGACCGGTGGCAGCGTCACGGCTGCGGCCCCGGCCCGTGCGCAGATCGCCGCCCTGCAGGTCGAAGGGGGTCGTCAGCTCGATGTCGAACTGACCGTCGTCGGACACGTGGCCGGGGCGAGCGACGGCGGCGCGTGGTTCGACGCGGTCGCCTCTCGCGTCACGGCGGGAACCGTCACGGTGACCGGTGCCATCCCGACCCGTGTCGGCGTGGATACGGGCGGTCGCGCCGAGGTCGCGGCATCCGGTCTTGGCAGCGTGATCCGCTTCACCGGACGAGCGGTCCCGCCGAGACCAGGGGAGAGGGCGATTCTCGTCCTCCGCGCGCAGGAGATCGTCGAAGCGCCTGCACCCGAGGGTATCTGGGCGTGGTTCGAAGCGCTGCGTGACGGCCTCGTCGCCTCGACCCGCGGACTCCCGCAGCCCGGGGCGGGTCTCGTGCCGGGACTCGCGGTGGGCGACACGTCGAGCCTCGATCCCGCGACGGATGCGGCCATGACCGCCTCCTCCCTCTCTCACCTCACGGCCGTCTCCGGTGCGAACTGCGCGCTCGTCGTGGGCGCCGCGTTCGTCCTCCTTGCAGCGGTGGGCGCCCCGCGCGCACTCCGCGTCGTCGGGGCGTCGGTTGTTCTGATCGGCTTCGTCGTGCTGGTGACACCCGAGCCGAGCGTGGTTCGCGCGGCGACCATGGCGGCAATCGCGCTGCTGGCCCTCGTCCTCGGCCGCCCCGCTGCGGGAGTGGCGGTGCTCTCCGCCGCGGTGACGGTGCTGATGATCGCCGATCCGTGGCTGTCCACCTCCCTCGGCTTCGCTCTGTCCGCTGCGGCCACCGCGGCCCTGCTCGTCCTCGCCCGCCCGATAGCGCGCGGTTTGGAGCGATGGATGCCGCGCGCCCTCGCCCTCGCGTTGGCCGTGCCGACGGCCGCTCAACTCGCCTGCGGACCGCTCATCGTCCTGATCGATCCCCACGTGCCGTTGCTGGGAATCGTGGCCAACCTCGTGGCAGACCCGGCGGCGGCACCGGCGACCATCGCGGGCGTCCTCGCCTGCATCGCTCCCTTTCCCTGGCTGCGCGACGGGCTTTCCGCTCTCGCCTGGATCCCCGCGGCCTGGATCGCGGCGGTGGCACACACCACGAGCGGTATCGGGGCGCAGAACCTGCCGTGGCCCGACGGCGCGTTCGGCGCGGCGCTGCTGACGGTCGTCAGCGCGTCGATGGCCGTCGCGCTCATCCGACCGACCCGGCTTCGACGAGCGACCGCCGTGGCGACCGCGGTCATCGCCGTCACCGTCGGTCTGATTGCGGGTCACACCACCCTGCGAACGGTCGCCGGGCCGCTCACGGTCCCGACGACGTGGGATGTGGCCATGTGCGATGTCGGACAGGGCGATGCGACGCTGTGGCGCTCAGGCAATGCCGTGGCGCTCGTCGACACCGGACCCGAACCGGAACCGCTCGCGCAATGCCTCCGAACCTTCGGTGTCGACCACCTCGACCTCGTCGTGCTCACGCACTTCGATCTCGACCACATCGGCGGATCCGCGGCCGTCGTCGGACGAGCCACACTCGTCGTCCACGGGCCCGTCGACGTCCCCGAGGATCAGCGGCTGCTCGACCGGTTCGCCGCGGCGGGCGCACAGCTGCAGCAGGCGACGACCGGGACGACGGGAAGGGTGGGGGAGACCCGCTGGCAGGCCCTCGGCCCGGCGCCGCGCGACGAGCCCGGCAACGGTGCCAGCGTCGCGCTCGACGTCGTCGGTGCGGACTTCCCCCGCACGGTGCTTCTCGGCGACCTGGGCAAAGACGCGCAGGCCGCCCTGCTCCGGCGGGTCGAGGTGCCGAGGGTCGATGTGGTGAAGGTGTCGCACCACGGCAGCGCCGACCAGGATCCGGAGCTCTACCGGCGCCTGCATCCTCTCGTCGGACTGATCGGCGTCGGAGCGGACAACCGGTACGGGCACCCCACCGCCACACTCCTGTCGACGATGACCGCGCTCGGCGTCGTGGTCGGGCGAACGGATACCGACGGAGACCTCGCGGTCAGCATGACTGACGGGCAGCTGACGCTGTGGCGTGCATGGCCGCCGGGGTAGCCAAGTGCTCGCTTCTCCGGCACGGAGGCCGGCGCGTCACCGCGTCGAAGCGCTCGAAGCCACCGTTGAGGCGGGGAGGTCAGACATGAGCCAGGTCCGACGAGTGAACACCTGGGCTTTAACTCGGCGGGACGGCGGCAAGAGCGTTGGCTCCCATTCTCCAGTCACCGTCCGTTCGGTAGCCGAACCGTTCGCAGAAGTGCTTGAAGCGTGTGCGCACATCTCGGCGGCGCCGGTCGAAGATCCAAGGAAGAAGCGGGTCGATACGACGGAGGCTCACGCCGTCTAGGGGGCCTTCCCCTCGCTTCCACTCATCAGACACACACAACCCGTGACGAGAGAAACGCGTGATTGCGCGAGCCTGCCACGACCATCGGGGCGCCTCCAGCCGGATCTCTGCGCCCGGGGACGCTGGCTCCGCATGCCAGGTGTACACGTCCGTGAGGCGAACCCGGACAAGAGGCACGCCAACGGCCGCGGCGAGCAACGACCGGTGGTTGCCGTTATCACCCACCGTCCCTACCCAGCCACCAGGTCGGTGCCACAGCGACCAATCCGCAGCTTCCAGTTCGCCCTCGGCTTCCGACCTCGACCACGTTCTCAGGTAATCAGCCGACTCCGGAATCGAGTGGTGGTAAGGGAAGTCTGGGTGCGTAGTGACAACATGGTCGTTCCGTAACCACGCCATGGCGCCGACCGAGATTCGGGACGACCCCGCCCATTTGAAGGAGGGAGAGACCTGGGGACGTCGCTGCGCGCAAACGCGGTCAAGCCGAAGACGAGCCTGGGCGAACGTCAATGCGGCATGCCTCTGCCACCAGTGATTCCATATCGCTCGTGCCGCAAGCGCCAGAGCAGAGCCGTCATCAAGGATGAACCCGCGGGTATCCAGCGCTTGTGCGACGGGATTGCGTGTTCCTGTCATGTGGCCTCTTTCAATTCGACGGGCGCCGCGGCTATACAAGCGGCCCCATTCTCCGCACACGAGGACGTCAGGTTCCGCGAGGCCTGCACACTAGCAAGCATCCTCGCGCGTCATCCCGCACCCCCAGAAGTCATCCCGACCGCAATGTCGGACCCGGTCGGTAGGCTGGAGGGGTGACCCCGGCTCCCCGACGCTCCGCTCCGGCGAAGGCCAAAACGGCCATCCCGCAGGTGTCGTGGCGTACGCCGCAGCCCGCGCCGATCGTTCTCGTCTCGGGGCCCGAAGAGGTCTGCGCGGAGCGCGCGACCGCGGGCATCCGGGAGTTCCTGAAGAGCGAAGACCCCAGCCTCGAGGTCACCGACGTACGCGCCGACGATTACGCTGCGGGAACGCTGTTGGCCGTCACCTCGCCATCCCTGTTCGGCGAGCCGCGTCTCGTCCGCGTCGGGGGCGTCGAGAAGTGCAGCGACACCTTCCTCAGCGAGGCCGTGTCGTACCTCGCTCAGCCGCAGGACGGCGCGACGGTCGTGCTCCGCCACACGGGGGCGAGCGTGCGCGGCAAGAAGCTGCTCGACGCGATTCGCGCGGGACAGGGGAGCGGCATCGAGATCGCGTGCCCCGCGATCAAGCGCGACTCCGATCGCTTCGACTTCGCCGTGGGCGAGTTCAAGGCCGCGGGCAAGCGCATCGCACCCGTCGCCCTGCGGGCACTCGTCTCGGCCTTCGCCGACGACCTCACCGAGCTCGCGGCCGCGTGCCAGCAGCTCATCGCCGACGTCCCGGGCGACATCGACGAACGCACCGTCGAGCGTTACTACGGCGGCCGCGTCGAGACCTCCGCGTTCACCGTCGCCGACACCGCGATCGCGGGGCAGTACGGCCCCGCCCTCCTCGCGCTGCGCCACGCTCTGGCATCCGGAGCCGATCCCGTCCCCCTTGTCGCCGCGGTCGCGATGAAGCTCCGCACCATGGCGCGTGTGGCCGGTACGCGCGAACCGTCGTCGCAGCTCGCCCAGCGTCTCGGTATGAAGGACTGGCAGATCGACCGCGCCCGCCGCGACCTCGTGGGCTGGACCGCCGCGAGCCTCGGCCGTGCAATCCACGCGACCGCGCGCGCCGACGCCGAGGTGAAGGGGGCGTCTCGCGACGCGGTGTTCGCGCTGGAGCGCATGATCACGATCATTGCAACGCGCGCGCCCTACGGCGACTGACCGACGCCGCGTCCTGCCTCCGCGGCCGGAGGCTCCGCGCGCACGGCCGCGCCACGAAAACAGGGGATGCCACCGAAACAGGCCGCTGCGGCCCACAACCTCCTGTTCTCGTCGCATCACCTGTTCTCGTCGCACCTCTTCCCGTGTGGCATCCCACCCCGGAAACGACAAAGCCCGCCCCGCGGATGCGGGACGGGCTGTCGAGGTACGGCGGCTCAGAGAGCGGCGACCGACTTCGCGATGGCCGACTTGCGGTTCGCGGCCTGGTTCGAGTGGATGACACCCTTGCTCACGGCCTTGTCGAGCTTCTTGGTCGCGGTGGCGAGCGCCTTCTCGGCGGCTTCCTTGTCACCGGCCAGGACGGCCTCGCGGGTGCGACGCACGTGCGTCTTCAGCTCGCTCTTGACGGCCTTGTTGCGCTCGCGCGCCTTCTCGTTGGTCTTGTTGCGCTTGATCTGCGACTTGATGTTCGCCACGTCGACGGTCTTTCGTTTGAGTGAGTGTTGGAAGTGCCGGGCGAGCGGTAGAGGGACGCTGCACCGGCGGTCGTGGAGGTCGGGAAAAACCCCACACGCAAGCCAAGCGCCAAGCTTATCAGGTCGACGCCTCGATCGTGGTGAGCGCCACCTCCAGCAGCGCGTTGAACACCCGCGGCCTCATCGCCGTCACGAGGTGCGTGGTCCGCGGCACCACGATCAGCTCCGCGTGCGGGGCGAGCGACACGAACAGCCTCTCGTTCACGCGCAGCTGATCCCACTGCCCGTTGATGAACCACAGCGGAACCCGGATCCGACGAACGGATGCCAACAGGTCGAGCACCGACAGAGACGCCAGGGCCGTGTCCTGCGCGTCGAACGCGTACCCGCCCGCGCCGAAGTCCGGCCGGGTCTCGGGCGGCAGCGTCCGATCGAGCACGCGGTTGGTGAGACCGAGACCCCGGTCCGGGAGGCTGTCGAACCGTCGCGCGAGGAAGCGGTACGCCGCGAGCCCCACACCGCGGGGGATCGAGGTGCAGGATGCCGCGATGAACGCCGCGACCGGCGGAGGGTCCTCCCGCCCGACGTACTCGATGGAGAGCAGCCCTCCCATCGAATGCCCGACGAGCAGCACGGGGCCGCGGGTCGCGGCATCCCGAACCGCCCGATCGATCGTGGCGAACGCCTCGTCGAGGGTGAACTCCTCGCCCCGCCGGGCGCCGTGCCCCGGCAAGTCGACGGCCGCCACGGGGTTGCCGCGATTCTCGAGGTATTCGACCTGCGCCCGCCACATCGTCGCCGACGTGCGGATGCCGTGCACGAGCACGACCTGGACCGTCATGGCATCCACTGTAAAAGCGACCGCGGACGGTGATGTCGGCGCACCCCCGTAGAATTGACGGAACATGTCACCGCGCGCCCTGAAGCCCCTCGAGCCGTCTGCCACCCCGCCGGAGCAGATCCGCAACTTCTGCATCATCGCTCACATCGACCACGGCAAGTCGACGTTGGCCGACCGCATGCTGCAGATCACCGGCGTCGTCGCCGACCGCGACATGCGCGCGCAGTACCTCGACCGCATGGACATCGAGCGCGAGCGCGGCATCACGATCAAGTCGCAAGCGGTCCGGATGCCGTGGGCCCTTCGACAGGCTCAGGGACCCGAGCAGACGTTCGCCCTGAACATGATCGACACGCCCGGGCACGTCGACTTCACCTACGAGGTCAGTCGCTCGCTCGCCGCGTGCGAGGGCGCGATCCTGCTCGTCGACGCGGCGCAGGGCATCGAGGCCCAGACGCTCGCCAACCTCTACCTCGCGCTCGAGAACGATCTGACGATCATCCCGGTGCTGAACAAGATCGATCTCCCGGCGGCCGACCCCGACAAGTACGCGGCCGAGCTGGCCGGACTCATCGGCGGCAAGCCCGAAGACGTGCTGCGCGTGAGCGGCAAGACCGGCATGGGCGTCGAGGACCTCCTCGACCTCATCGTCGAGAAGATCCCGGCACCGGTCGGCAAGGCCGACGCACCCGCTCGCGCGATGATCTTCGACTCCGTCTACGACGCGTACCGCGGCGTCGTCACCTACGTCCGCATGGTCGACGGTGCCCTGTCGCCGCGCGAGCGCATCCAGATGATGTCGACCACGGCGACACACGAACTCCTCGAGATCGGTGTCTCGAGCCCCGAGCCGATCCCGACCAAGGGTCTCGGGGTGGGCGAGGTGGGCTACCTCATCACGGGTGTGAAGGACGTCCGCCAGTCGAAGGTCGGCGACACGATCACCAACCAGCGCAAGCCCGCGACCGAAGCCCTGGCCGGCTACACCGACCCGAAGCCCATGGTGTTCTCGGGCATCTACCCGATCGACGGCAGTGACTACGCGGAGCTGCGCGAAGCGCTCGACAAGCTGAAACTCTCGGACGCCTCGCTGCAGTACGAGCCCGAGACCTCGGTCGCCCTCGGCTTCGGGTTCCGCTGCGGCTTCCTCGGCCTGCTCCACCTCGAGATCATCACCGAGCGCCTCTCGCGCGAGTTCGGTCTCGACCTCATCACCACGGCTCCCTCGGTCACGTACGAGGTGACCACCGACACCGGCGACACGGTCTCCGTCACGAACCCCAGCGAGTACCCCGACGGTCGCGTGGCCTCGGTGTCGGAGCCGATCGTCAAGGTCGGCATCCTGCTCCCGAAGGACTACGTCGGCACGGTCATGGAGCTCTGCCAGTCGCGCCGCGGAACCCTGCTCGGTATGGAGTACCTCAGCGAAGACCGCGTCGAGCTGCGCTACCACATGCCCCTCGGCGAGATCGTGTTCGACTTCTTCGATCACCTCAAGTCCCGCACGCAGGGCTACGCGAGCCTCGACTACGAACCGGCCGGTCAGCAGACCGCCGACCTCGTGAAGGTCGACATCCTGCTCCAGGGCGAGAAGGTCGACGCGTTCAGCTCGATCGTCCACCGCGAGAAGGCCTACGCGTACGGCACTCTCATGGCCGAGCGCCTGCGCAAGCTCATCCCGCGCCAGCAGTTCGAGGTGCCCATCCAGGCCGCGATCGGCGCGCGCATCATCGCGCGCGAGACGATCCGCGCCATCCGTAAAGACGTCCTCGCCAAGTGCTACGGCGGTGACATCACCCGAAAGCGCAAGCTCCTCGAAAAGCAGAAAGAGGGCAAGAAGCGCATGAAGATGGTGGGCCGGGTCGAGGTGCCGCAGGAGGCGTTCATCGCCGCCCTGTCGGGAGACGTCGAGGCCAAGAAGTAGAACGGGAGGCATCATGCGTCGGCAGAACTTCACCGATGACACGGTCGACTACGCCGCCGTCGGCGCCACCCAGGCGCACGACCTGATGCAGTACCCGCCGGAGCACTCGGTCCCCGCCGAAGACGCGTGGCGGATCGGCAGCGGCGAGGAGCGCTTCGCCGCGGCCAGCGAACTGCTGCTGTCGTGGGCTCCGCTGCGTTCGGGCGATCTGAGCATCAGCGATGTGCGTCCGGCATCCGGAGGCGGATACTCCGGCGTGGGGTTCGACGCCGACGGGGCACCCATCGCTCCGAGCAGCCTCGAGCCCGAGCAGCGCTTCGCCGCCGACGGCACGCCGTTCGTCAGCCCCGGTACGGGAGTACGCCTGCACGGCAAGGTCGACGGGCACCGCGCCGACGCCGAGCTGCGCGTCATCTCGGTCTTCGAAGAGCCCCGGCGCGTCGGCTTCATCCTCGGCACCGTCGGGCACTCGAACGTGAGCGGCGAGGAGCTTTTCATCGTCGAGTGGCGCGACAACGACGAGGTGTGGTTTGTGGTCCGCGCGTTCGACCGGCCGACCGTGCCCTCGTACCGTCTGTTCACGAGCCGCCTCCGCCGCCGTCGGCGGGCGCTCTTCACGCAGTACCTGCGCGCGATCTCTCCGCTGTACACGTCCTGATGGGCGGACCCCTTCCCCTCGGAGACCCCGCTCCCGCCGATGGGCGATTGCCCGACGACCTGACGATCGATCCGACGACGGACTTCGGCGTCTACCTGCACGTGCCGTTCTGCCGCGTTCGCTGCGGATACTGCGACTTCAACACCTACACCGCGAGCGAGCTCCGCGGAGCGCGGCAAGACGACTTCGCCGACACACTCGCGGCCGAGGTGCGCCTGGCGGGCAGGGTGATGGATGCCGCGGGCCCCCGCCGCATGGCATCCACGGTGTTCTTCGGGGGAGGCACGCCGACCCTGCTGCCGCCCGGCGACCTCGCGCGGATGCTCGACGCGGTACGCACGGAGTTCGGCATCACCGACGGCGCCGAGATCACCGTGGAGGCCAACCCCGACACGGTCGACGATGCCGTGATGGAGACGCTGGCGGCCGCCGGAGTGACCCGCGTGTCGGTCGGAATGCAGTCGGCTCGACCGCACGTCCTGGCGGCTCTTGACCGGACGCACAACCCCGCGAATGTCGCGACCGCAGTCGCGTCCGCCCGCCGAGCCGGCCTCGATGTCTCGCTCGACCTCATCTACGGCGCACCGGGGGAGTCTCTCGACGATTGGCGCGCATCGCTCGAAGCGGCCTCGGTCCTCGAGCCCGACCACATCTCGGCCTACGCCCTCATCGTCGAAGACGGCACGAAGCTCGCGCGACAGATCCGCTCGGGCGCGGTCGCCATGCCGGATGACGACCTGCAGGCCGACATGTACGAGCTCGCCGACGAGGTGCTCGCCGCCGCCGGGTACGACTGGTACGAGGTGTCGAACTGGTCGCGGGGCGTCGCCCACCGTTCGCGGCACAATCTCGCGTACTGGCGGGGGACCGACTGGTGGGGCTTCGGCCCCGGTGCCCACAGCCACGTCGCGGGACTCCGCTGGTGGAACGTCAAGCACCCGGCCGCGTACGCGCAGCGTCTGGCCGCCGACGAGTCGCCCGCCGCTGCGCGAGAGCGGCCCGACGAAACGGCTCGGCGTCTCGAATCTGTGCTGCTGCGCAGCCGGATCCGCGAGGGTCTGGCGGTGTCGGAGCTGCACGGCGAGGGCCGCAAGGCCGTGGCCTCCCTCATCGCCGACGGTCTCGTCGAGGGTCCGGATGCCGTGCGCGGGCGCATCGTCCTCACCCGGCGCGGGCGCCTCCTCGCGGATGCCGTCGTACGGGCCCTCACCGCCTGACGCTGCCCGCAGTCGGGCCGAGTCCACGGCATCCGCGAGCCCCCGGCGACGACGCGCGCCGATCCCGTAGAATTGGCACTCACGACTTCGGAGTGCCAAACGGGAGGAGCAGCTCATGGTGTCGGAACGCGGCCTTCAGGTGCTCCGCGCGATCGTGCAGGACTACGTCGACACACGCGAGCCGGTCGGCAGCAAGGCCATCGTCGATCGTCACGCGTTCGGGGTGTCGGCCGCGACCATCCGCAACGACATGGCGCTGCTCGAAGACGAAGAGCTCATCGTCGCGCCGCACACCTCCTCGGGCCGCGTCCCCACGGACAAGGGGTATCGGGTCTTCGTCGACCACCTCGCCGAGCTGCGCCCGCTCTCGAGTGCCCAGCGCAGCGCGATCACCTCGTTCCTCGACCAGGCGGGCGACCTCGACGACCTGCTCGCGCGGACGGTGCGCGCACTGACGCAGTTGACCGGTCAGGTCGCGATCGTGCAGTACCCGTCGTTCGCGCGGGCGAACGTCACTCACGTCGAGCTCGTCGCGCTCGGCGGGCCGCGCGTGCTCGTCATCCTCGTCACCGACACCGGGCGCGTCTCGCAGCGGATCGCGCTCGTCCCGGCCGAACCCGCCGAGCCCGAGATCGTGCAGCTGCGCGCGCGGGTGGGTGCCGTGCTGGTCGGGCGGAGCGTCGCCGACAGCGTCCAGCGAGTGGCCGACGCCCTCGCCGACGGACCGCGCCCGGGCGTCGCCATCGACGCGATCGCCGACGCGGTACTGCGCGTGGTGGGCGAAGAGCTCGAGGAGTTCCGCCAGGATCGCCTCGTGATGGCGGGAGCGGCGACCCTCGCCAAGCGCGAGCAGGACTTCCGTGGCAGCATCTACCCGCTGCTCGAGGCCATCGAGGAGCAGGTGACGCTCCTGCGCCTCATGAGCGAGATGGTCGCGGACGACAAGGGCCTCTCGGCCAGCATCGGCCGCGAGAACGAGCCGTTCGGTCTCATCGAGGCGTCCGTCCTCGCGAGCCGGTACGACGGCTCCGCCGGCGGCGCGCGGGTGGGTCTGCTCGGCCCCACCCGCATGGACTACTCCTCCAACCTCGCGGCGGTCCGCGCCGTCGCGCACTATCTGACCCGGATGCTCGAAGACGACGACAGTTCCCGCTGACGACGAGCGCGACGAACCCCCCGCGACGAGCACCCCACCGAGAACGATCCCGCGCAAGCGGGCAGGAAGGCGACTGTGGCTGACCACTACGAGGTCCTGGGCGTCGAGCGCGACGCCAGCCCCGAAGACATCAAGAAGGCGTACCGACGCCTGGCGCGCCAACTGCACCCCGACGTGAACCCCGGAGAAGACGCGTCCGAGCGCTTCAAGCTCGTCACGCACGCTTACGACGTGCTCAGCGACCCCGAGCAGCGCCGTCGCTACGACATGGGCGGCGACCAGAACCCCTTCGGCGGCGGGGGAGCGGGCGGCTTCGGCGGTTTCAGCGACATCTTCGAGACCTTCTTCGGCGGAGCTCAGGGCGGCGGGGGCCGCGGGCCGAGGCCCCGTTCACGGCGTGAGCGCGGTCAGGACGCGCTCGTGCGCGTGACCCTCAGCCTCGGCGATGTCGTGTTCGGCGTGCATCGCGACCTCGAGGTCGACACCGCCGTGCTGTGCGAGACGTGCCAGGGCGCGTGCACGGCTCCGGGCACGAGCGAGGTCACGTGCGACATCTGCCACGGCTCGGGCCACGTGCAGCGCACGGTCCGCAGCCTCCTCGGCAATGTCGTCACCAGCCAGCCCTGCAACGTCTGCCAGGGTCACGGCACGACCATTCCCTACCCGTGCAACACCTGCCAGGGCCAGGGACGCGTTCGCGCGCGCCGCACCGTCTCCGTCGACATCCCCGCCGGCGTCGAATCGGGTCTGCGTCTGCAGCTCCCGGGCTCGGGCGAGGTGGGTCCCGCCGGCGGCCCCAACGGCGACCTGTACATCGAGGTCACCGTCGAGGCGCACGAGGCCTTCAGCCGCGAGGGTGACGACCTGCTCGCCACGCTTGAGGTCTCGATGCCGGACGCCATCCTCGGCACGACCACGACGATCGAGTCGCTCGACGGGACCGTCGACCTCGAAGTGCGTCCCGGCGTCCAGTCGGGCGACGTGCTGACGATCAAGAACCGCGGCATCACCCCGCTGCGCGGAAGCCAGCGCGGCGACCTCAAGGTGGGCGTGCAGGTGGTCACCCCGACGCGCCTCGATCACAAGGAGCGCGCCCTCATCGAGGAGTTCGCGAAGCGGACGAGGGCCCCGAAGCCCCGCCTGGCCGAGCACCAGCAGGGCATGTTCGCGAAGTTCCGCGATCGTTTCCGGCACTGACCGTGGCTCTGCATTTCGTCACCGACGAGGCGGCATCCGCTCAGCTCGGTGACATCGTCGAACTCACCGGCTCTGAGGCGCACCACGCGGCCGCGGTGCGTCGGGTGCGCGTCGACGAAGCCGTGACGCTGGGGGATGGGCGGGGGACGTGGCTCTCGGGCCTCGTGACCGGGGCGTCGCCGAAGCAGGTCGACGTCCGGGTCACCGGCCGCGACGAGGTGCCCGCGCCGAGTCCGCGCTTCGTCCTCGTCCAGGCGCTCGCCAAGGGCGACCGCGACGAGCTCGCGGTCCAGGCGGCCACCGAACTCGGCGTCGACGCCATCGTGCCCTGGCAGGCCTCTCGGAGCGTGTCGCGCTGGGATGCCAAGGCCGAAAAGGGCCTCGCCCGCTGGCGGACCATTGTGCGTGAGGCCGCGAAGCAGGCGCATCGCGCCTGGATCCCCGAGGTCGAGGGCGTGGCGCGCACAGCGGATCTCGTCCGGCTCGCCGCGACGTCGCAGGTGCTGGTGCTCGAGCCGTCGGCATCCGCTCGCCTCACCGCCGCCGCGACGGAGGCGTCGGACGGTCGCGACGTCGTGCTCGTGGTCGGCCCCGAGGGCGGGATTGCCCCCGAGGAGCTCTCGGCGCTCGCGGACGCCGGCGCACGGCTCGTGCGGCTCGGCGACACGGTCTTGCGCACCTCCACCGCGGGGGCCGCGGCGATCTCGGTGCTCTCGGCGGCGCACGGTCGCTGGTGAGCGGGGCGCGTCCCTGGTTTGGGGCGCGTTCTTCCGTTTGGGGCGCGGTAGTTCACGCCCCAAACGGTGAAATGCGCCCCAAACGCCGGAAGCCGGTCGCGCGCCGTGGGGAGGTGGGATCGGTCCGCCCCGGTGTCGGAGGCCGTCGATAGACTGGATGCCATGAGCGAACCCTCCGTTTTCACGCGCATCCTGCAGGGCGAGATCCCGGCCGAGATCGTGGCCGAGACGGAGAACGTCTTCGCGATCCGCGATATCGCTCCGCAGGCGCCGGTGCATCTGCTCGTCATCCCGAAGACCGCCGAATACCGGAACGTGGTCGAGCTCGCGGCGGGCGACCCCGACCTCCTGAGCGAAGTCATCGGGCTGGCCAACACGGTGGCCGCCGAGCACGCCGACGGAGATTTCCGTCTCATCTTCAACACCGGCGAGGGTGCCGGTCAGACCGTCTTCCATGTGCACGCCCACGTCCTCGCGGGCGGCCTGAACGAAAAGAGCCTGGGTGGCTGATTCCCCCGAAGAACACGTCGTCGACCGCATCGAGGTCGATGGCGTCGCCATGGTGCAACTCCTCGGCCCGCAGGATCGTCTCCTGCGCGTGGTCGAGAAAGAGCACCCCGACGTCGACGTGCACGTGCGCGGCAACGAGGTCACGCTGTCCGGGGCTCCGGGCGCCGTGCGCGCGGCGCGCGGCCTCGTCGACGAGCTGCTCGCGATGACGCGCTCCGGCCAGGGGCTCGACCCGGCCGACGTGTCGAGTTCGAACCGCATGCTGCGCTCCGACGGCGGTCCCCGTCCGTCCGAGGTGATGGGCGAGGCGATCCTGTCGTCGCGCGGCAAGGTCATCCGCCCGAAGACCGCCGGGCAGAAGGCCTACGTCGACGCGATCGAAGAGAACACCATCGTGTTCGGCATCGGTCCCGCCGGGACGGGCAAGACCTACCTCGCGATGGCGAAGGCCGTGCAGGCGCTGCAGCGCAAAGAGGTCAGCCGCATCATCCTCACCCGCCCGGCCGTCGAGGCGGGGGAGCGTCTGGGCTTTCTGCCGGGGACGCTGACCGACAAGATCGACCCCTATCTCCGGCCGCTCTACGACGCACTCAACGAGATGATGGACCCCGACATCGTCCCCAAGCTCATGGCGACGGGCACCATAGAGGTCGCGCCGCTGGCGTACATGCGCGGGCGCACCCTGAACGACTCGTTCGTGGTGCTCGACGAGGCGCAGAACACCACGCCCGAGCAGATGAAGATGTTCCTCACGCGTCTCGGCTTCGGCACGCGCATGGTCGTCACGGGTGACATCACCCAGATCGACCTCCCGCAGGGGGCCTCGGGTCTGCGCCTGGTGACGCGGGTGCTGAGCAACATCGACGACATCCACTTCGCTTACCTGACGAGCGACGACGTCGTGCGTCACACGCTCGTGGGTCGCATCGTCGACGCGTACAGCGAGTACGACGAGAAGAGGCTGGTCGCGCGACGCGAGCGCGACGAGGCCACCGAGTTCGCCAACCGTGCGGAGCGACGCGGCCCCCGGGCCGCGGGTCCCCGCGATCACCTCCCGAGACGAAACCGTTCATGACGATCGAGATCAACAACGAATCCGGCTACGACATCGACGAGCAGGTCCTTCTGCGTCTGATGGAGTACAACCTCGCCGAGCTCCACGTGAGCGCCGACGCCGACGTCGCCATCGTGCTCGTCGACGAGGGCGCGATGGAGTCGCTGCACGTGCAGTGGATGGACGAACCCGGCCCCACCGACGTCCTGAGCTTCCCGATGGACGAGCTCCGGCCCGGCTCAGAAGACGCCCCGACCCCGGCCGGCCTGCTCGGCGACATCGTCCTGTGCCCGTCGGTGGCCGAGGCGCAGGCTGTGACGGCCAAGCACTCCACCCAGGACGAACTGATCCTGCTCACCACGCACGGCCTGCTCCACCTGCTCGGTTTCGATCACGCCGAGCCCGACGAGGAGCGCGAGATGTTCGGCCTGCAGCGCGAGCTCATCAGCGGTTTCCAGGCCGTCGAGCGCCGCCGCCACGCATGACCGAGGCCCTCCTTCTCGTCGCTGCGCTGCTTCTCGTCGCCTTCGGCGGCTTGATGGCGGCGTCCGAGGCAGCCCTCGGCGTCACCTCGCGTACCGATCTCCTGGAGCTGGGCGCGTCCGGCCGAAACGCCCGGGCCCTGCAGCGCATCGCCGACGACACGAGTGCGCACATCACCGCCGTCGGGTTCATCCGGGTGCTCGCCGAGACCACCGCGGCGGTGCTCGTGACTGCGGCCTTCATGCTGCTTCTCGACAACATCTGGCTGGCGGTCGCCGCGGCCGCGGTGCTGATGACCGGCATCTCGTTCGTGGCGGTCGGCGCGAGCCCCCGCTCGGTGGGCCGGCAGCACGCACGCGGTCTGCTGACCGGCGGAGCCCCGCTCATCCGGGGGATGCGCATCATCCTCGGTCCCCTCGCGCACGGCCTGGTGTCGGTCAGCAACCGGGTCACGCCGGGTCTGTCGCAGTCGACCTCGTTCGCGTCCGAGGAGCAGCTGCTCAGCATCATCGACGAGGCCGCCGAGAACGAGCTCATCGAAGAAGACGACCGCGAGCTGATCCACTCGGTGTTCGACTTCACCGACCGCTACGTCCGCGAGGTGATGGTGCCGCGGACCGACATGGTGACCGTCGATGCCGCGGCCACCTCGCGCGAAGCCCTGGCCCTGTTCCTCGAGAAGGGCGTGTCCCGCGTTCCCCTCGCCGATGACGAGGCCGACGACGTCGTGGGCATGCTGTACCTGAAAGACCTGGTGCAGTTCGGCTTCCGCGACGAGGCGGGCTGGCGTGACGCCCCGATCCGACGCATCGCCCGCCCGGCCGTGTTCGTGCCCGAGTCGATGAAGGCAGAGACGCTCCTGCAGCAGATGAAGCGCGACGCCGTCCACGTGTGTCTCGCCGTCGACGAGTACGGCGGGATCTCCGGCCTCGTCACCCTCGAAGACCTCATCGAAGAGCTCGTGGGCGAGATCTCCGACGAGTACGACGCCCCGTCGACCGAGGTCGTCCCCCTCGAAGACGGCCGCTACCGTGTGAACGCACGGCTCGGACTCGACGAGGTCGGCGACTTGTTCGGCCTCGAGCTCGACGACGAAGACGTCGACTCGATCGGCGGTCTGCTGGGCAAGGCGCTCGGCCGCATCCCGCAGCCCGGCGCAACCGCCGAGCACTCGGGCCTCGTGATGACCGGGGGAGCCTCGCGCGGACGCAACCGCGGCATCGCCACGGTCATCGTGGAGCGAGCCGAAACCCCGGACGACGACACCGACGCGGACACCGCGCGCGAGAGGAACGACAGATGAGCGACACCCGATCCGGCTTCGTGACGTTCGTGGGGCGACCCAACGTCGGCAAGTCGACGCTGACCAATGCCCTGGTCGGCGAGAAGGTCGCCATCACCAGCGACAAGCCGCAGACAACCCGGCGGGCGATCCGCGGGATCGTGAACCGTCCCGGCGGTCAGCTCGTGGTCGTCGACACCCCTGGCATCCACCGCCCTCGCACCCTTCTGGGCCAGCGCCTGAACGATCTCGTCGAACAGGTGCTGGGCGACGTCGACGTCATCGCGTTCTGCGCGCCCGCGACCGAGAAGGTCGGCCCCGGCGACCGACGGATCGCGGAGTCTCTGTCGGGCTATCCGCGCGCGAAGAAGGTCGCGTTGGTCACCAAGACGGATGCCGCGACGCGCGACCAGATCACCGAGCGCCTCGTCGAGGTGGATTCGCTCCGCGAGGACTGGGCCGCGGTGATCCCTCTGTCGGCGGTCACGAACGATCAGCTCGACGTGCTGAGCGACGAACTGCTCGCCCTCATGCCCGAAGGCCCTGCCCTCTACGACGACGACATCACGACGGATGAGACCCTCGAGGACCGCATCGCCGAGATCATCCGCGAGGCGGCCCTGCACGGTGTGCGCGACGAGCTGCCCCACTCGATCGCTGTGACGATCGACGATGTCGCTCCCCGTGAGGGCAGCGATCTCACCGACGTGTGGGCCAACATCATCGTCGAGCGCGACAGCCAGAAGGCGATCATCATCGGCCGCAAGGGCACGCGTCTCGCCGACGTCGGCGCCCGGGCACGGGCGGGCATCGAACCGCTCGTCGGCGGCCGCGTCTACCTGTCGCTGCACGTGCGGGTCGCGAAAGAGTGGCAGCGCGACGCGAAGCAGCTCGGCCGACTCGGTTTCTGAGTCCGCCGACATCCACGACGAAAGGCGCGATCATGGCGAGAAGGTGGACGGCTTCGGCTCCGGGACCGATCGACACGTGGAGCTTCGACGAGGTCGACGTGGCCCCGCCCGGCCCCGGCGAGGTGACCCTTCGGGTGCACGCTGCCGGCGTCAATCCCGCGGATGCCAAGCACGTCGCGCACGCGCGTCCCGGAACGACGTTCCCGGTTCCGATCGGATACGAACTCTCGGGTGAGGTCCTCGCGATCGGTCCCGACGCCCTCGGCGGTTCCGGTGAGCTCGCCGTCGGCGACGAGGTCGTCGCGTTCCGTGTTCAGGGCGCGTACGCGACGGAGATCACCGTGCCGGCGCGCGATGTGTTCGCGAAGCCGTCGACCCTCTCACACCCCGAAGCCGCGAATCTGCTGCTCGCCGGAACCACCGCCGCCGAGATGATCCAGGTGACCCAGGTCGTGACCGGCGACACGGTGCTGCTGCACGCCGCCTCGGGTGCCGTGGGCGTGAGCCTGCTCCAGCAGGCGCGCGATCTCGGCGTGCACGTGATCGGGACGGTGGGTCCGGATGCCGCCGACTCGGCCGAGCGCGTCCGTCGGTACGGCGGTATCCCCGTCGCGTACGGCGACGGGTTGCGCGCGCGCGTGGAAGACGCCGCGGGCGGGGCGCCCATCGTGGCGGCGTGGGACGCGGTCGGCACCGACGAAGCGATCGACGTCTCTCTCGCCCTCGTCGCCGAGCGCGACCGGATCGTCACGATCGTCAACCCCGAACGAGCGAAGAGCGACGGCTTTCTCTGGATCGCCGGAGCGCGGCCCGAGAGTGCCCGGTTCCGCGACATCGCTCGCGCGCGGGTTCTGGAGCTCGCGGCATCCGGTGCCCTGGAAGTGCCCCTCGCGCGCACGTACCCGCTCGCCGACGCCGTCGAGGCCGTCCGATTCGTCATGACGGGTCACCCGGGCGGCAAGGTGGCGCTGATCCCGTGACCGGGTCGCCGTTCGTCCTGCCCCCGGCGCCCGAGCGACTCGAGGTCGTGCGTGAGCGGGTGCGGTTGCGACCGGTCGTCGACGGCGACCTCGAGGCGATGGTGCGCTACCGCGGGGACGCGGACGTGTGCCGCTTCCTGCCCTTCGAGCCGCAGACGGCGGAGGACATCCGCGGACGGATCGGCCACCTCTTCGGGGGAACCAGTCTCGAAGGTGAACGCGGCGGGGTCGTCCTCGCGATCGAACACGTCGCCGATGGTACGGTCATCGGCGATCTCGTGATCTTCCACCTCGACCTTGAAGCCGGGTCGGCCGAAATCGGCTGGGTCGTGAGCCCGGCGGCATCCGGTCGAGGCCTCGCGACCGAGGCGGTGCGAGCCCTGATCGACATCGCTTTCGGGGTCTACGGGCTTCGCCGCCTGGTCGCCCGCATCGACGCCGACAATGCGCGCTCGCTCGCCCTCGCGGAGCGCGTGGGAATGCGTCGCGAGGCCCACCTCGTCGAGAACGAGTGGTTCAAGGGCCGATGGAGCGATGAAGTGGACTTCGGCATCCTGTCGCGCGAATGGGCGACGGGGGAGTGAACGGCCCCGCGCCGGGCTGGTACGATCGCAGAATGCGCTTCGGTGGTCTGCTTCTTCTTAGCTGCCGCGACGAGTCCTCGATCTAGGGCCATCCTCGTCGCGGAGCTCGTCGTCGGCCCCTCCTGATGCCCTTCCCGGGCGGGAACCACGAACAAGAGAAGCGACACACCATGAAGAACACCCAGAAGCCCACGTCCGCTCCGGTGCACAAGTACCGTCCGTTCCACGAGCAGATCGCGGTCGACCTGCCCGACCGCACGTGGCCGAGCAAGCGCATCGAGGTGGCGCCGCGCTGGTGCGCGGTCGACCTGCGCGACGGCAACCAGGCCCTCATCGACCCGATGAGCCCCGAGCGCAAGCGCGTCATGTTCGACCTGCTCGTGAAGATGGGCTACAAGGAGATCGAGGTCGGTTTCCCGAGCGCGAGCCAGACCGACTTCGACTTCGTCCGTCAGCTGATCGACGAGAACCTCATCCCCGATGACGTCACGATCCAGGTGCTGACGCAGGCGCGCGAGCACCTGATCGCCCGCACGTACGAAGCGATCGCCGGCGCGAAGCAGGCCATCGTCCACCTGTACAACTCCACGTCCGTACTGCAGCGCGAGGTGGTCTTCCGCACCGACCAGCAGGGCATCATCGACATCGCCCTCGAGGGCGCGCGCCTGTGCAAGAAGTACGAGGCGACGATCCCCGAGACCGAGGTGTACTACGAGTACTCGCCCGAGAGCTACACGGGCACCGAACTCGAGTTCGCGCTGCGCATCTGCAACGAGGTGCTCGAGGTCTTCCAGCCCACTCCCGACCGCAAGGTCATCCTGAACCTGCCCGCGACGGTCGAGATGGCGACCCCCAACGTCTACGCCGACTCGATCGAGTGGATGTCGCGGAACCTGAACCACCGCGAGAACGTCATCCTGTCGCTGCACCCGCACAACGACCGCGGCACCGCCGTGGCCGCCGCGGAGCTGGGCTACATGGCCGGCGCCGACCGCATCGAGGGCTGCCTGTTCGGCAACGGTGAGCGCACCGGCAATGTCGACCTGGTCGCCCTGGGCGTCAACCTGCTGACGCAGGGCATCGACCCCCAGATCGACTTCAGCGACATCGACCAGGTCAAGCGCACGGTCGAGTACTGCAACCAGCTGCCCGTGCCCGAGCGCAGCCCGTGGGCCGGCGACCTGGTCTTCACCGCGTTCAGCGGTTCGCATCAGGATGCCATCAAGAAGGGCTTCGAGGCGATGGAGGCCCGCGCGGCCGCCGAGGGTAAGCACATCGACGAGATCGAGTGGGCCGTGCCGTACCTGCCCATCGACCCGAAGGACCTGGGCCGCTCGTACGAGGCCGTCATCCGCGTGAACTCGCAGTCCGGTAAGGGTGGCGTCGCGTACCTGCTGAAGGCCGACCACGCGATCGACCTGCCGCGCAAGCTGCAGATCGAGTTCTCGGGCGTCGTCCAGGCCCGCACCGACGCCGAGGGCGGCGAGGTGTCGAGCGACCAGATCTGGGACATCTTCACCGACGAGTACCTGCCCTCGAAGGATGACGACCAGCGCTGGGGTCGCTTCGAACTGCTGTCGACGCGCTCGTCGAGCGACATGTCCGGCGACGTGCACCTCGACGTCACGCTGCGCGACGGCGATTCGGCTCAGCCGGCGTCCGCCGTGGGCAACGGTCCCGTGGCGGCGTTCCTCGAGATCGTCCGCGCCCAGGGGTTCGACGTCACGCTCTACGACTACGTCGAGCACGCGCTGAGCTCGGGCGGCGACGCACAGGCAGCGGCGTACATCGAGCTGCAGGTCGACGACCAGCGCCTGTGGGGCGTCGGAATCGACAACGACATCTCGACGGCGTCGCTCAAGGCGATCGTCTCGGGCGTGAATCGCGCGATCCGCACGCGTCAGACCAGCGGCGAGCTGGCCGGCGTCTGACGCCGAGCGCGAGAGACACGGCCGTGGCCTACGCCCACGGACACCACGAGAGCGTGCTGCGTTCCCACGCGGTACGGACCGTCGCCGATTCGGCGGCCTACCTGGTGTCCTCGCTGTTCGCCGGCGCTCGCATCCTGGATGTGGGGGCCGGCCCCGGCACCATCACCGTCGACCTCGCCGACCGGATCTTCCCGGGTCAGGTGGTCGGAGTGGATGCCGCCCCCGACGTCGTCGCGATCGCGCGCGCCGCGATCGGGGAGCGCACGAACGTCGAGTTCCGCGTCGACGACGCGTACGCGCTCGACGCCCCCGATGCCTCCTTCGATATCGTGCACGCGCACCAGACGCTTCAGCACCTCGAGCGCCCCGTGGACGCTCTGCGCGAGTTCCGTCGCGTCGCCGGGCCCGACGGCCTGGTGGCCGTGCGTGACGTGGATTACGGCGGGGTGATCTGGCATCCGCTGATCCCCGCTCTGGATGAGTGGCTCGAGATCTATCACGGCGTGCACCGCGGAGTGTCGGGGGAGCCCGACGCGGGCCGGCGGCTCAAGACGTGGGCCCGCGAAGCCGGGTTCTCCCGCATCGAGGCGAGCGCGAGTGTCTGGGTCTTCGACACCGAAGACAAGCGCGCCTGGTGGGGCGGGATGTGGGCCGACCGCGTGCTCGCCTCGGCGTTCGCCGGGCACGCGCGCCGACTCGGCCTCGCCGACGACGCGCAGCTCGAGCGCATCTCGGACGCGTGGCGTGAGTGGGCCGCCCATCCCGACGGGTGGTTCCTGATGCCGCACGGCGAGGTGCTCGCCCGCGCCTGAGCGGGAGCGGGACAGGGTGCGAGGATGGGATCGTGCCCCACGTCGCCGCCCTGTACCGCTATCCCGTCAAAGGCTTCACCCCAGAGCGTCGCCCGCACCTGGTGATCCAGGACGACGGACGCGTCCAGGGCGACCGTGCTCTCGTGTTCCGGTTCGCCGACGCCGTCGAGCCGGAGGACGCGACGTTCCCGAAGAGCCGCGGACTCGCGCTCATGACGTTCCCCACGCTCGCACGCATCGCCCTCACCTACGACGACGGACAGCAGACGCTGCGCCTCCAGGTCGACGACATCGACATCGAGAGCGACCTCAGCCCGCAGGGGCGCGCCCGGCTCGTGGATGCCGTCACGACCTACCTGCGCTCGACCTCGGATGCCCGGCTCCTCGACGCCGAGGGCGTTCTGCCGCTCGCGCTCATCGGCGACGGTCGGACCGCGCGTTTCCAGGACCGCCCGCAGGGATACATCTCCCTTCACGGGGAGGCATCTGTCGCAGAACTGGATGCCGCGGTGTCGGCCCCCGTCGACGATCGCCGTTTCCGATCCAACATCGTCGTCTCGGGCGCGCCGGCCTGGGCGGAACTGGGGTGGCAGGGACGCATCCGCATCGGCGAGGTCGTCTTCGACGTCCAGAAGCCGATCGAGCGCTGCGCCGCGATCACCGCCAACCCCGACTCCGGCGTTCGGGACGCGCGACTGCTCCGCGTGTTGACGACCGAGTTCGAGCAGGACGCCCCGACGCTCGGCATCCTGCTCCTCCCCGCCGAGGGCGGCGGCGTGATCCGCGAGGGTGACGAGGTTCGCGACGAGAGCGACTGAGCGCTTACTCAGCTCGGATCCGCCGCGCGGAACGCCGGGATACCCGTCAGGTGCGCCCCGAGCACCAGCGTGTGGATCTCGTCGGTGCCCTCATAGGTCCGCACCGACTCGAGGTTGGCCGCGTGCCGCATCGGCGAGTACTCCGCGGTCACGCCGTTGCCGCCGAGGATCGTCCGCGCCTTCCGGACGACCGCGATCGCGGCGCGGGTGTTCGCGAGCTTCGCGACCGAGATCTGATGCGGCTGGAGACGACCGGCATCCTTCAAGCGTCCCAGCCGGAGGGCGACGAGCTGGGCCTTCTCGATCTCGAGCGCCATATCGACGAGCTTCTGCTGCGTCAGCTGGAACGCCGCGATCGGCTGCCCGAACTGCCGCCGCTCGCCCGCGTAGGCGAGCGCGGTGGCGTAGCTGTCGCGCGCAGCGCCGACGACGCCCCAGCCGATGCCGTAGCGCGCATTGTTCAAACACGCGAACGCGGCACCGAGCCCCCGGGCGAGGGGGAGTTCGGCATCGAGGGGCAGCCGCACGTCCGTGAGCGCGATGTCGCACTGGATCGATGCGCGCATCGACATCTTCGGCGCGATCGGGGTCGCGGCGAAGCCGGGAGTGTCGGTCGGGACGAGGAAACCGCGGACGCCCTCGTCGGTGCGCGCCCAGATCACGGCGATGTCGGCGATGGATGCCAGTCCGATCCACCTCTTCGCGCCGTCGAGCACCCACGCGTCACCGTCCCTGCGTGCTCGCGTCGTCATGCTCGCGGGGTCGGACCCCGAGCCCGGTTCGGTCAGTCCGAAGCATCCGATGGCCTCACCGCGCGCCATGCGGGGGAGCCAGGCCTGCTTCTGCTCTTCGCTGCCGTGGAGGTGGATGGCCGTCATCGCGAGCGAGCCCTGCACCGACACGAGAGTACGGAGGCCGGAGTCGCCCGCCTCGAGCTCCATCGCGGCGAGTCCGTATTCCACGGCGGTTCGACCGGGGCAGCCGTACCCCGACAGATGCATGCCGAAGACGCCCAGCCCCGCGAGTCCGGGGATCACCTCGACGGGGAAGTGCGCGCGGTCGTACCAGTCGGCGATGAACGGTCGCACGTGCTCGGCGACGAACGCACGCACGCGATCCCGCGTCTCACGCTCCTCGGCGGACAGCATCTCGTCGAAGTCGAGCAGATCGGGCACGGTGTTCATGGGCACTCCTCGGGTGTGTCGTCGAGCCACGAGAGCACCTCGGCGGTGTTCTCTCCCAGGCGCGGGGGAGCGGTAGCGGTGCTTCGGTAGGGCGGCGTCCAGGTGATCGGCGGCCGCACCTGACGAGAGACGCGACCGTCGGCACCGACGGTCTCGACGACGGGATGCAGCCCGAGCTCTTCGGCCAGCGTGAGCCCCTCGCCGATCGAGTTGACGACGCCCGCCGCAACGCCCACCGCGTTGAGCCGGGATGCCCAGCTCGCCGCCGACTCCCCGGCCAGCCGGCCCTCGAGCAACGTCGCGAGGATTTCGCGGTTGCGCACCCGATCGGCGTTGGTGACGAAGCGCGGGTCCTCGGCGAGCCGGTCGATCCCGAGGACCTCGGTCAGCCGCGCGAACTGCGCATCGTTGCCGCAGGCCACCGCTAGCGGCGCGTCGGCGCACCGCAGTGCTTCATAGGGGGCGATCGAGGGATGCCGATTACCCAAGCGCCCCGGCTCGACCCCGGTGCCGAGGTGCGCAGCAGCCTGGTTCGCGAGCGCGCCCTGCAGACTCGACAGGAGGTTGACCTCGACGAGCGACCCGCGGCCCGTCACCTCCCGCCGACGGAGCGCGGCGAGGACGCCGATCACGGCGTCCTTCCCGGTCAGGACGTCGACGAGGGCGACGCCGACCTTCATGGCATCCCCGTCCTGCTCGCCGGTCACGTGCATGAGGCCCCCGACGGCCTGCGCGACGAAGTCGTATCCGGGCAGATCCGCCCCCGCGGCGGATCCGAAGCCGCTGATCGAGACGATGATGAGCCCGGGATGCCGATCTCGCAAGGACTTTGCGTCGAAACCCAAGCGAGCGAACTCGCCGGGGCGGAAGTTCTCGATGACGACGTCGCTGCGGGCGATGAGCTTAGCGGCACGCGCGTGGTCGATCGGGTCGCGCAGGTCGAGCACCACGGAACTCTTGCCGCGATTGACGGACTCGAAGTACGTCGTCATTCCCGACGGCGCGTACGGCGGACCCCACGCGCGCGTGTCGTCGCCACTGTGCGGGCGCTCGACCTTGATCACCCGGGCGCCGAGATCGGCGAGGGTCATCGTCGCGAGCGGACCCGCCAGAACGCGCGAGAAGTCGGCCACGACGATCCCGTCGAGGGGCGCCGTCACCACGGCGGTCCCGCGATCGGTGGCATCATCGCGCAGCCGTGCATGGCGGCGATTCTATCGAGGCGTGTCGTCGTCGGGACGGATGATCGGAATACCGGTGGTCTCGACCGCGACCTTGCGGCGGTAGAGCTTCCGCTGCTCGGGGAGCGACAGATCGAAGATCACGGCCAGCACGCGGATGATCGTGGTCACCACCAACCCCACCACCGCGGCGACCGGGAGGGGAACGCCGAAGGCGGCCGCCGTCGCCACGACCGCGCACCCGCCCCCGGCCGCAACGGCATAGAGCGAGCCGACGTGCATGATCGCGACGGGGAGGCCCATAAGCACGTCGCGCAGGACGCTGCCGCCGACGGCCGCGAGCACGCCGACGAACACCGCCGGAACGGCCGGCAGCCCCAGGGCGAGCGCTTTACTCGTGCCGAACACACCGAACAGACCGATGACGACCGCGTCGAGCATGACGATCGCGCGGTTCAGTCTCTGGAACAGCCCCGACAGGAGCATTCCGACGAGAGCCGCGACGGTCGCGGTGATCAGGTACCAGTTGTTCTGCAGAGTCGCGGGGGTGAGACCGAGCAGCAGGTCTCGAATGAGACCACCGCCCATTCCGAGCAGGATGCCGATGATCGCGACGCCCAGAAGGTCGAGTCGTCGCTGGCCCTGGAAGCCCGAGGCGAACAGGGCGCCCTGCACTCCGCCCAGTGCGACCGCGGTGAGGTCGGCCCACAGCGGGATGATGAAGACGGGCGGGTTCACGGCATCCATTCTCCGCGACCCGACGAAAAGAACCGGCTCGCGGCCACCCGTGTCGTGGGGGCGCGAGCCGGTTCTTACGCGAGGCGTCTCGCGTCGCGGTGGGGGAGGCTCAGGAGCCGCCACCCGCCGAGAAGATGTTCTGCGAGATGGAGTTGAGCTGCGTGCGCAGCTCTTCGAGCTCCTGCTTGGCCTTGTCGAGCGCAGCCTTGGTCTCGGGCCAGGTGGAGCCGCGGAACTGGGCGGCGAGGGGGCCGTCCCAGACGTTCGGGTCCGACAGGATGCGACCCTGGGCGTCGAGCTGCGAGATCTGGTCGGTGAAGCCCCCGTTCACGATCGACTGGATCTGCTGAATGGCCGACTTGGCCTGCTCGGTAGAAAGAACGCGCGACATCATTTCCCCTTTTGCTTCGCGCGGCGCACCCACTGCACGCCGTTCATGACGACACGACGATAAACAACGTCGCGGGAGGTGTCCAGGTGTTGACGAGCGGCGGCGGAGGCGGTTATTGGGACGGAACGGCTCCTCGATCTGGGTTTATGAGGGACGCATGAGAACCTGCCACAAGACCCTGATGCTTCGACGAACCCGGGGCTAAGCTCTTGCGGTCGTGAGCGGTCGCCGCGTTCTCTGGGCGACCGCCGAACCAGTGGGGGGTTTCGATGAGCGATGTCGATCTCGAGGTGTACGGGGCACCGGATCTGACCTACGACTTCGGTCTGGCGGACGCGGTGGGCTCCGCCGCGAACGCGGCGGCGGCCGCCGTGGAAGGCCAGACGGCGTCACGCGCGTCGTACGTCGCCACCGCGAAGGAAGACTTCCAGGGCGCCTTCAGCGAGCTCTTCGCGACCAACGCGACGACCGCCGCGAGCGACGCCCGCGAGCTCGCGGCGCGGCTGCGGGACGTGTCGTCGTTCATCGGACGGTTGAGCGACGCGGCGCGCGAGGAGAACGCTCGCCGCAGGCGCGCACGCGAGTGGAAGGCCCGGGTCGAGGCGCGGCGGTCGAACTGGCTGGACGCGACGTGGGACGACATCTTCGGTGAAGAGCCGCCGCCGCAGGGCGGCGAGATCGAACCGCCGGTCTTCAACGCTTCTGCGGTGCCGACCTCACCGCGGCAGACGCCGGCCTCCGGTGGGGGCGGCGGTGGCGGAACGTCCTCTGCCCGACCCGAGAACCTCCGGACCTTCGCCACGGGAAATTCCAACCTGGATGCGGAGCTCTCCGCTCACCCCGGACGAGTGTCGTCGGCTGCGAGCCAGTTCATGGCGACGTGCGATTTCGGGGGGATCGACGTCGGTCCCGTGGTGTCAGGTTTCCAGGCCTGGTTGAGCGCGAATGCGAATGACACGGCGTGGGCGAACACGATCGCTCAAGCGTTCGAGGACGCCGGGACCAATGGCGGGATCGGGACGGTGTCGGATGCCGCGTTGGCGGCGTCTCTGGCGGCGGCGGGGGTGTCCGCGACCCGTCAGGATCTGACCATCGATCCGCCGACGGCGTGGGGTGGCGCCCCGACGACGGGGTTCGTGAACGACCCGGTCAACTCCGCCACCGGAAACTTCCTCGAGCCGGAGAACGACCTGCCGTTCCCCGCGGCGACGGCGCTTGTGTCGCTGACGCGGATGTACAACTCCCTCAACGACGGGGCCGGGGTGTTCGGCCTCGGATGGTCCTCGATCCTAGACACCATGCTGCTGCTGGGTGAGGACGATGCCCGGTTCGTGAGGGCGGACGGGCGGCAGATCGTGTTCGGCGTCGACGGGCGCGACTGGGCCCGCGGCACGGGGGAGAACTACTGGCTCAACCGCGCCAGCGCGGCGGAGCTCGCGGCTCGGGGGCTGACCGCGCCCGACGGGCTGCTCGTCACCGACAACGCGGGGGCGTGGTGGGCGTTCACCACCGGCGGCGACTGGCTCGGTGCGGGTGCCGGGGCGGGCAACACCGTTACCGTCCACCGGGATGCCGCGGGCGCGATCGTCGCGCTCGAGCACTCCCGCAACCGGCGCGTGGACGTGGAGTACGTCGATGGGCTCGTGGCATCCGTCACCTCCTCCGACGGTCGCCGCGTCGAGTACCTCTACGACGAACACCGACGCCTGACCGCGGTGTCGGGGCCGGCGGGGACGCGGACGTACCGATGGAACGACGACGACCTCATCGACCAGGTGGTCTCGGCCGCCGGGGTGATCGAGTGCACGAACGTGTACGACGCGCAGCGGCGGGTGCGGGAGCAGGTCACGGAGTTCGGGCGTCACACCCGCTTCACGTACCTGTCGGGTCGGGTGACGGAGGTTGCCGACAGCGACGGGGCGAACGCGAACACGTGGATCGCCGACCGTAAGGGCCGGCTCGTCGGGGTCATCGACACGGACGGCAACCGCCAGTCGATGGCGTACGACCCGGCCGGGAACCTCGTCTCGGTCACCGACCGTGAGGGACGTATCACCGTCCACGCGTACGACGACCGGGGACGGAAGACCCGTACGGTCACCCCTGACGGTGCCGACATCACCTACGGCTACGACGACCACGACCGCGTCACCACCGTCGTCACCGCCGACGGCGGCATCGTCACCTACGACTACCCCACCGACCTCGAACGCAACCCCTCCCGCATCACCGACCCCGGCGGCGGTGTCACCGAACTCGACTGGGCCGACGGACTCCTCCGCCGGGTCGAAGACCCCGAAGGCGTGATCCTCCGCTTCGACTACGACGCGCACGGGGAACTCATCGCCACCCGCAACGCCGACGGCGCCACCGCTGCCCTCGTCCGCGACAGCGCGGGCCGCGTCACCCAGGCCATCACGCCGCTGGGCGCGATCACCCGATACACCTACAGCCCCGAGGGTTCGCTGCTGAGCCGAGAGGACCCGGACGGTGCTGTCTGGCGTTACGAGCACGACCCCGGCGGGGTGGTCACCGCGATCGTCGACCCGCTGGGTGGGCGCACGGAGCTGGAGTACGGCCCCCACGGCCGCCTGACCCGCACCATTGATCCCCTCGGCCGCGCGATCGACCGGTCGTTCGATGAGTTCGGCAACGTCACCGGCGTCACCCTCCCGGATGGTGCCGCCTGGGGCTTCACGCACGATGCCCTCTCGCGGCTGCGGGAGATCACCGACCCCGCCGGCGGCGTCTGGACCCGCGAGTACGACGCGGTCGGCGAGCTGACGCGGGCGACGGATCCGACCGGTGTGTCGGCCGAGGTGTCCCGGATCGACACGACCCGCACGGTCCAGACGGCGTTCGAGCAGACCTCGGTCCGTTACGACTCGTTCGGTCGTCCGGAGAAGATCCAGGATGCCGCGGGCGACGCGTCGCTGATCACCTACGACCCCTGTGGTCGTCCGGTGGAGGTGGTGAACGCGGACGGCGGGCTCACTCGCCTCGAACGCGACCGCGCGGGCCGTGTCACCGCCGTCACGACCCCGGCCGGTCGCACGACCCGGTATGAGTACGACTCGTGCGGGCGCCCGGTCGCCGCCATCGACGGCAACCACGCCCGCACCACCCTCGAGTACGACGCTGATTCCCGCGTGATCGCCCGGGTCCTCCCCACGGGGGAGCGGGTGGAGATCGAGTACGACGAGGTCGGTCGGGTGGTGCGTGAGCGCGTCCCGGGCGCGGGTGTCTCGCGTTTCGGTTACGACAAGGTGGGGCGCCTGACGTTCTCGCAGGATGCGCGGTTCGGCATCCGTCGCTTCTCCTATGACGCCGCCGGTCAGCTCGTCGCCGCGACCAATGGGATCGGTGGGGTGACCCGGTACGCGTACGACGAGCGGGGGCGGGTGGTGTCGATCACCGACCCCGCGGGTGGGGTCACCACCCGCACGTACACGCCGTTGGACAAGGTCGCCTCGCAGACCGACCCGCTCGGGCGGGTCACCACCGCCGACTACGACGCGGCGGGTCGCCAGATCCGGCAGACCAGCCCCGACGGGACCGTCACGGAGTGGTCGTACGACGCCGGCCTGGAGTCCGGGCTGAGCGTGAACGGGCGGAAGGTGACGGAGATCCGTCGCGACGCGCGAGCCCGCACGGCGACGATCATCGATCACACCACTGACGAGCCCACCACCCACACCCTCCGGTTCACGCGGCTGGACCGTCTCGCCGAGCGCACCACGCACGGCCCCACCGGGCAGCGCTCTACGCGGTGGGAGTACGACGCCGACGGCACCCGCACCCGCCTCACCACCCTCGACGGGGTGACGGTCGATTACACGCGGGATGCCGCCGGGCACCTCACCCGCATCGACCACTCCCGTCTGGGTGCGGTGCACTACACAAGGGATGCGTTCGGGCGGATCCTCGAAGCCCGCGCCGGCGACAGCCTCCAGACATGGGAGTACCAGGACGGGTACCCGGTCGCTCACACCCGCACCGACGCCGACGGCGCCACCGTCACCCGCATCACCCGCGACGACGACGGCCGCATCACCGCCGTCGACGGGCCCGACGGCACCACCCGCTACACCCACGACGACGCCGGGCAACTCCGTTCCGCCGTCAGCGACACACACGCCAACGCCTGGGAGTACGACACCGCCGGCCGCCTCATCCGCGAAACCGGGGATGACGTGGAGCGGGCGTTCGCGTACGACCTCGCCGGGCAACTTCTCACCCTCACCGCACCCGAGGGTGACACGACCTACGCGTACGACGGGCAGGGGCGCCGCACCCGCGAGACCACCCCGACCGGGTCGACGGAGTACGGGTGGGACGACCGCGGGTGGATCCGCGCGATCACCGCGCACACCCCCGACGGAGAGCGTCGCACCGACCTGCACGTGAACGCGCTCGGCGAGCTCGCCGAGGTCGACGGCATCCCCCTGACCTGGGATGCCGGGTCCTACGCCACCACCCCCCTCACGGTCGGGGACACCGACGTGTTCCACGCACCCGGCGCGATCACCGGCATCGGCGACACCTGGACCACCGGCGGATGGCGCGGCACCCGCACCACCACCACCGACGACCCCTGGCAGGCCCTCACCACCGCCAACGCCCTCGGCGGCGGAGCCGTCGGGATTAGCCCCGCCGGGGGTCTCGCGGTCGCGGGACTGGAATGGATGGGCGCCCGCGCCTACGACCCCGCCACCCGCGGATTCCTCAGCACCGACCCCCTCACCGCACCCGCCGGCGCCGCCTGGTCAGCGAACCCGTACTCGTACGCCGGTAACGACCCCCTCCACGCCACCGACCCCCTCGGCCTGCAACCCGTCACCGACGAACAACTCACCGCCTACGCCAACGCCCACCAAGGTGCCCTCGCCACCGCCGGCAACGCCATCGGCGAATGGTGGAACGACAACTGGGAATACGTCGCCGGCGGCGCCATGGTCATCGCCGGAGGCGTCATGATCGCCACCGGCGTCGGCGGCCCGGTGGGGGCCATGCTCATCGGCGCCGGCGCCGACACCATCATCCAAAAAGCCACCACCGGCGACGTCAACTGGGGCCAAGTCGCCCTCAGCGGAGCATTCGGCCTCATCCCCGGCGCCGGAGCCGCCGGCGGCCTCCTCGCCCGCACCGGCGTCAACGCCGCCGAAGGTGCCGTAGAAAACACCGCCCAATACCTCATCAGCGGGCAACCCATCACCCCCGGCGGACTCCTCTCCACCGCCGCCACCGGCGCGACCATGTCCGCCGTCACCGCCGGAGCCCTCAACCGCATCCCCGCCAGCAACGCGGTCGCCAAACTTGATGAGGTTCCCGTTCGACCGTCGGTCACTGACACGACAGTGATTCCGTCCAGCGGCACGACTTTCGTTGCGACTCCCCAAGGCACCATCTACGACGTACCTTCCGGATGGGCGTTCAGGGAAGCCGACAACGGGAAGGGTCTGGTCGCGCAGGATCCGGATATGGTCGGTGTCATCAACGCGGGCAACAACATGGACTCCAACACCATCCGAATCATGGACCCAACGGACCGATATCCAAACGGGTACTCGCGATACAGCAACGACGTCGGGCAATGGCTGGACCCCACAACGGGCAAGCCAGGCTCGAAGCCAGCGAGCCATATACCTGCCGACTACGAGGGGATTTATCTCCAATGGCCCCAATAGATCCCACAGCACTGATTACTATCTCCGAAAGTAGCACGGTCGATTTCATCGGTGTCGACCATCGTCTCACTCTTCGCTTCTCCGGGAGGGAGGTTGTCACCATAGAGACAGATTTCTTTTTGCTCAGGCACGGGGATCCCGAGCAGCGGTTCGACCCGGACGGTGATAAGAAGACCCTTGGCGAATTCCTCGACCTTTTCGGTCGCACGGTCACAAGTGTTTTCATTGTCGACGGAGAGTTGCAAATTAAGTTCGATAATCATCTGCTGCTACGGGTGCCGCCTAGCGAAGATTATGAGGCGTGGAGCTACTCTGGCGCCGAGAAGCCTCCGACAAAAATCATCTCGATGCCGGGTGGCGAGTTAGCGATTTGGAGCTCCTGATCCCGCGCTTCGCCCTCCAGGGGTACCCCCGCTCCCGCAAGGATTGCAATTC
Source organism: Microbacterium sp. NPDC086615 (assembly GCF_040686055.1). Lineage (NCBI taxonomy): Bacteria > Bacillati > Actinomycetota > Actinomycetes > Micrococcales > Microbacteriaceae > Microbacterium > Microbacterium sp. NPDC086615. The sequence continues at coordinate 84,080 of NZ_JBFBJJ010000009.1, read as the reverse complement.
CGCCTCTCAGAACCTGGCGGTACAAAACAAAGTGGACCGTCTCACTCAGTTGCGAGCAGGAGACATTCGTATCAACCAGCAGCAAGTCAACTACGACGGTGTCCGTGTCGGCGTGAACCGTCCGGACCTGCAGTACTTTCTCGACCGACAGTGACACTATGTGGAGTGGGACCGGACCAGATCGAACAGAGGCCCCCTTCACGAAGAGAGTATGTTGGCAACCGATCTCTCGGGATCGTCCATCTTCACACTCTCGACTGATGAGCGGACTTATGCAGAGCTTGTTCGGAGACACCTTCTATCCCGCGACGAAGAGTATGGGATTCATCCGCAGCTCACCCGAATCTCTCGTTCATGCATACAGCGAGTGGTTCGATCGGCTCGGTCACACCTGCCGCATTCAGGTTCATGAAGCACCCCTGCGAACCGTCATGCCGCTCCTGGAACCTCTCACAGGCGACTCGACACGGATCATCGTCGCCGCGACACGGAGCGCAGAATGGTCGGCAATCTTCGACAACCTCGCGACAGGGGGAGACCCGGTCAGCGACATCGCGGTCCTGACGAAAGCACGACGTACGGATGGCGTACTTGTCGGCTACTCTCCCGACGAAAGGGAGACGCCCGACGGCAAGCTCGGGCGGCTCGGCGCCCGAGTCTTCCGCTACACCGAGTACGACCCTGGCAGTCAGCGGTCTATAGCGCCCCCGACCTGGAGCATCTACCTGGCGCGTCAATCGGGTTCGAAGTGGCTCTTCGAAGCGAAGGGCGAGCCACTGAGCTTCGAGGACCTCAACGTCTACGAGCAGCGCCGGGTGAAAGACCGATTCACGCCCGAGATGTTGGAGCGGTACTGCCGTGAGCTCGGTATCGACCCCTTCGACGAAGACTTCTATCCCGGACCCTGCTATCTGGTGGAGAAGCACGTTGATCCCAGCGCGCTCGGCACCATCACCACCTTCGAAGAACAGCAGCGGAAGTGGCAGATCGTTCCGGGTTCCTGATCCCGTCGCACCAACAGGAAACGGCGGAGAGCAGAGAAGTGAGGCCACACATGCCAGACATCGAAACTGTCAAGTTCAGATATGCACCCCCAGGGGGCCCTCGGTGGCTCCCGTCACGGTTGCGACGACGTCGGCTTGAGATCATAGAGGATTGTCCGCCGAACTCCATCGTCGACTTCTACGGCCTGGCTCAACGCTGTCTGGGCGGTGGTACTGATTTTCAGATGTGCCTCACACTTGCCGGGCGGCTCGCTGACGCCCACGACTCACGATGGGTGGGCTTTCCATTCGCCGCCCCCACGGACGACTAGGACGCGCAAGACCAGCAGTCTTCAGTGGACCCGTACGAGGGCAGAAAATGTTCACATCCGTAAGATTTCGGCGAACCGCCGGTGTCGGTCCTCAGTGGATGCCAGAGCGCTTCAGATCCCGGCGGTATGAGGTTAAAGGGGAGGCGACCGAGCCTCGGATCGTGGACCTCGAGGAGCTTTCCGAACTCTGTGATGGCGGACGCAATACAGATCTCCAGCAATGTCTCTCTCTGGCGACGAGGCTCGCCATCGCGGGCGACCCGCGCTGGGTTTCCTATCCCTCCATCGCAGTGGTCGACGAGTAGTCGGCTCCTTCGATGATCAATCAAAGACATGGAGCGTGAGGAGTTCGAATTGGCAAAGAGCAGCCCGGTATACGCCATTCGCGAGGGCGACATCTTCACAATAGGCATCGACGATCGGCACGTGTACGTGGGGCACGTCATCTGCGAGTACCTGCATGCGTGGTTCGTTGTCATCTTCGACGAATGCAGGACAGCATCCGAAGCTCGCGCGAACCCGACCCACGCACTCGCCTCGCGGCCCCTTTTCGGGGCGATCGTGTTCGACGCGAGGTTCCGCCCGGGAATGTGGGAGCTGATCGGGCATTCCGACTCCCAGCCGGAACGATTCGCCCCCGCGTACAGGACAGGAGATCCTCGCGCCAGAGGCATGAAAATCCTGAACTTCCGGGGTACCAAGATGCGCGCGGCCGCCCCAGAGGAAGCCGAGATCTTCCCTCGCAGGACGTACAACTCGCCGTTGGTGTTGGAGAAGGCCGTCCGAGCCCACGCAGGTCGAGAACGTTGGCTACCGGCGTTCGATGATCTTCTTGTAGCTAACCAGCCAAAATCCGTGGATGTTTTCGGAACATTGTGAGTCGAACATGAGCGCACATCATTCTGCACCCGAGATGTTCTCGAACGGCGGCGACCTCGAGTTCATCGGCGTCGACCACCGCCTCACCCTTCGCTTCTCCGAAGGCGATGTCGTCACCATCGAGACGGAGTTCGCACTGACCCGTCCAGGCTCAACGGAGGTGCTCCTGGATCCTGACGGAGACAAGAAGGCCCTGGGCGAGGTCTTGGCTCTGTTCGGGCGACGCGTCACCGGAGCCGAGATCGTGAGCCACGAATTGCGGATCGCGTTCGACGACTCGACCGTGCTGCGAATCCCTCCCGATCCCGACTACGAGGCGTGGAGTTACTCTGGGCCGGGGAATCCGCGGACGCTCGTCATATCGATGCCGGGCGGCGACTTGACAATATGGACCAGCTGATAGGGAAGGAGCATCTCCGTGCGATCCGTCACTTACGGCCAGATCTTCTTCGCCCACTCGTTGTCTGTCCGTCGAATAGACCGAGCTGCGGTCAACCACGTTCCCCCTCGCAAGTTGTGCGGATGAGGCTCCCCTCCGCGCACCTGTGTCGCGTCTGCGGGTACTTCTCAGACGACCCTCCGTGGGGACTCGATGGCCGCTGCCCGACCTACGAGTACTGTCCCTGCTGCGGCGTCGAGTGGGGCTACCAGGACTCCCTGCTGACGTCCACCGAACGATTTCGATCGGAATGGGTGCAGCGCGGTGGGATATGGACGGACCGCACCGTCCCCGCCGACGGCCTCACGACGAACGAGCGCCTCCAACGCCTCGACACCCACCGGGAAGAAACACCGATGACAGACCTCGCGGGCGAGATCATCTTCCATCCGCGGAGCGCGGGCGGCCGCCGCTCGGGTCCGCCGACCGGCGAGAGCTACTTTCCGACGGCCGCCGTTCTCGCGGCCGCCACGTCGGAACGCGACGCGTTCGGCATCCGCGTGCACCTTGCCCACGTGCCGTCGGCAGCGCGATGGACGCCCTGCAGCGTCGGCGTGCTCGTCCCGGGCGCGCCGTTCTCTGAAGCAATGATCCCCGGCGCTCACCTGCTCGTCTACGGAGGCCCGCACGTGGTGGGACAGCTCCGTCTCCTCGGGTCTGCGGACGAGACGAACGCCCACGCGCCGGGAATCGCGCGATGGGCGAGCGCGGAGATCACGTCCCTCTGCGGGGACCTCAGCGGCATCCTGGATCCGGCAGTGCTGCGCGACGTCACCGACCTGGCCGACCATGCGGAGCCCGGAATCGCGCTGGACCTGCTCTGCGACAAGATTCTCGACGCGGACGCTCCGCTCAATGCCGCGCAGCGCAACCGCCTCCTCACCGTCGGACGGGCGATGGGCCTCGACGAGACCGTCGCCTTCCTCGGTGACGCGCCTGCGGAAGGATGACCGACATGGATCGACAGCTCTGCGTCACCCCGCTCAACGCGCAGGTCGCGATTTTCTCCCCGGGCGCGCCCGAGTTCCCGGAGTGGGAGACCGGCGACGAACCGGCCGTGGCGACGACGACGGCAATCCTGATCGCCACCCGAGACGACCTGGCGGGGGAGGTCACGCTCCGCGTCCGCATCGACGCAGCGCCCGTCGACGGTTTCGCCGAGGTCCTCACCGCAACGCTTCTCCTCTCCGACGGCGTCGTCGCGTTCGGGTCCTTCCTGTCCGGAGAGATCGAACGGATGCCACTTCCCACCGCCGGCGCCCACCTCGCGACCGTGTCCGTCGACGTCCCGGGCGAAGCGAGCAGCGTTCTCGTCACCCTGACGCCCGCGTCCTGAGGCGCGGCGCACCGCCGCCTCTCGGCATCCGGGTCCGATAATGGACTGTGCCCACCTACCGCGACGAGGTCGTGGTCCTGCGTACCCACAAGCTCGGGGAGGCGGACCGCATCCTCACCCTCCTCAGCCGCCGCAACGGCAAGATCCGCGCGGTCGCGAAGGGCGTGCGCCGCACGTCGTCGAAGTTCGGGTCGCGCCTGGAGCCCTTCATGGTCGCCGACGTGCAGCTGTTCAAGGGGCGCAACCTCGACATCGTGCAGCAGGCCGAGTCGCTCGGCTCGTACGGAGCCGACATCGTCGTCAACTACGACCGATACACCACCGCCAGCGCGATGGTCGAGACCGCCGACCGACTGAACGAGGCGGAGGCCACCCCGCAGCAGTACCTTCTGCTCGTGGGCGGTCTGCGCTCCCTCGCGCGCGGCGATCACTCGGAGCGCAGCGTCCTCGATTCCTATCTGCTCCGCGCCATGGCCCTCTCGGGCTGGGCGCCGGGGCTGACCGAGTGCGCGCGCTGCGGCACGGTCGGCGACCACCCGTACTTCCTCGCCCAGCTCGGCGGCGTCGTGTGCTCGACGTGCGCTCCCGCGGGCTCGCCCCGGGTCGCGCGTGAGACGGTCGACATGCTCCGCGCCCTCATGGCGGGGGAGTGGGAGACCATCGACGCCGCCCCCGGACGCACGATCTCGGCGGCCTCGGGTCTCGTGGCCGCGTACGCGCAGTTCCATCTGGAGCGTGGCATCCGTTCCCTCTCGCACCTGGAGACGCACCGATGACGCCCAAGCCGTTCACGCACCGCGACGCCGTGCCGTACCGCCCCCTCGACTGGACGGGGGAGTACCCGCCCGCGTACCCGAAAGGGTCGGTTCCCGAGCACGTCGCGATCGTCATGGACGGCAACGGCCGCTGGGCCAACCGTCAGGGGCTCACGCGCATCGAAGGGCACCGGCAGGGCGAGGCCGCGTTGCTGGACGTCGTGGCCGGGGCGATCCAGGCCGGGGTGAAGCACCTGTCGGTGTATGCGTTCTCGACCGAGAACTGGTCGCGCTCACCCGAGGAAGTGCGCTTTCTCATGGGCTTCAACCGCGAGGTGCTGCACCGCCGCCGCGATCAGCTGAACGAGTGGGACGTGCGCATCCGCTGGTCAGGTCGCAAGCCGCGCCTCTGGGGCTCGGTCATCAAGGAGCTCCAGCACGCGGAACGCCTCACCGAGGGCAACTCGACCCTGACGCTGACGATGTGCGTCAACTACGGCGGGCGGGTGGAGATCGTGGATGCCATGCGCCGCATCGGCGACGACATCGCCGCCGGCAAGCTCAAGCCGTCCGCCGTGACCGAGAAGCTGATCCGCAAGCACCTGTACCAGCCCGACATGCCCGACGTCGACCTCTTCGTGCGGTCGAGCGGCGAACAGCGCACCTCGAACTTCCTGCTGTGGGAGTCGGCGTACGCCGAGATGGTCTTCCTCGACACGCTGTGGCCCGACTTCCGCCGCACGCACCTGTGGGAAGCCATCGGGCTGTACCTCTCGCGCGATCGACGGTTCGGCGGCGCGATCGACACCCCCACCGGGAAATGAATACCGCGATCGGAATAGATCGCTCACCTGAAGGGTTGTGCCCGATATGACGGATGCCATCAAGATCGACGTGTGGAGTGACATCGCCTGCCCCTGGTGCTACATCGGCAAGCGGAACCTCGAGAACGGCCTGGCCGCCACGGCCGACGACGACGACGCCCCGGTCGTCGAGATCGAGTACCACTCGTTCGAGCTCTCGCCCGACACCCCCGAGGACTTCCACGGCGGCGAGGTCGACTACCTCTCGCAGCACAAGGGCATCTCTCCAGACCAGGCACGCGAGATGCTCGATCGCGTCACCGGCGTCGCCGCCGAGGCGGGACTGGCGTACCGCTTCGACATCCTCCAGCACACCAACACCGTCAAAGCCCACGAGCTGCTGCACTTCGCGAAGGAGAACGGCAAGCAGCTGGAGCTGGCCGAGGTCCTCATGTCGGCGTACTTCCTCGAGGGCAAGCACGTGGGTCGCGACGACGACCTCGTCGCTCTGGCGGTGGAGGTCGGTCTCGACGAGGATGCCGCCCGTGAGGCCCTCGCATCGCAGCGCTACCGTGCCGCGGTCCGCGCCGACCAGGAGCAGGCGCAGCAGTTCGGGATCACGGGCGTGCCGTTCTTCGTGATCGACGGCAAGTACGGGGTGAGTGGAGCGCAGCCGGTCGAGGCGTTCAGCCAGATCGCCCGTCAGGTGTGGGGCGAGCGCCGCGAGGCATCCGCGACCGCCGACGCCTGACTTTTCCTCCACAGCGGTGTCCGCACCCGGCTTCGGCCGGAGCGGGCACCGCTGTCGCACGACGTCTGGGAGAATGAGACAGTGAACACGGCATTGGCTCCGGCGCGGACGCTCCGCATCGGCAACATCGAGCTCGACGCCCCCGTCGTCCTCGCTCCGATGGCCGGCATCACGAACACGGCGTTCCGTCGCCTGTGTCGCGAGTACGGTGCCGGGCTGTACGTGAGCGAGATGATCACGACGCGCGCCCTCGTCGAGCGCAACGACACGACCATGCGGCTGATCCGCCACCACGAGTCCGAGACCCCGCGTTCGATCCAGCTCTACGGCGTCGACCCGGCGACGGTCGAAGCGGCCGTGCGCATCATCGTCGACGAAGACCACGCTGACCACATCGACCTCAACTTCGGCTGCCCCGTTCCGAAGGTCACCCGGCGCGGCGGCGGTGCCGCCCTCCCGTGGAAGACGTCCCTGTTCCGTGAGATCGTCGAACGGGCGGTCCGCGCGGCGGGCGACAAGCCCCTCACGATCAAGATGCGCAAGGGCATCGACGCCGATCACCTGACCTACCTCGAGGCCGGGCGCATCGCCGAAGGAGCGGGAGTGGCATCCATCGCCCTGCACGCGCGCACCGCGAGCGAGTTCTACTCGGGCCACGCCGACTGGTCGGCGATCACGAAGCTGAAAGAGACCGTCACGAGCGTGCCGGTCCTCGGCAACGGCGACATCTGGTCGGCCGACGACGCCGCGCGCATAATGGCCGAGACCGGCTGCGACGGCGTCGTGGTCGGTCGCGGATGCCTCGGGCGCCCGTGGCTCTTCGGCGACCTCGCCCGGGCGCTGGGCCAGCCGGGCGCCGCCCACTGCGAGCCCGTCGACGCGACCCTGGGATTCGTCGCGAGAGCCTTCCGTCGCCACGCCGAACTCCTCGTCGAGTTCTTCGAAGACGAAGGGCGCGGATGCCGCGACATCCGCAAGCACGTCGCCTGGTACTTCAAGGGGTACCCCGTCGGCGGGGAGCTGCGGGCGAGCCTCGCGACCGCGTCGACCCTCGACGAGATCGACGAGCTACTCGCGACCATGGAGCTCGACGCCCCCTACCCGGGGGCAGCGGCCGAGGGCCAGCGCGGTCGCGCGGGCACGCCGAAGCGTCCCGCGCTGCCGGACGGCTGGCTCGACTCGCGCGAGATCGGCGACGCCGCCGGCCGCGAACTCGCCGAAGCGGAGCTGCACCACAGTGGCGGCTGAGGTGACGGTGGCCTCCGCCCGCCCCCTCGGGTACGCGGATGCCGATGCCGCCCGGTTCCACGAAGAGAAGCACCGCTCGCAGCGCGACGACTTCGCGCGCGATCGTGCCCGCGTGCTGCACTCCGCGGCACTCCGGCGTCTCGCGGCGAAGACGCAGGTGCTGAGCCCCGCGAGCCCGGCCGACTTCGCGCGCAATCGCCTCACGCACTCGCTCGAGGTCGCGCAGGTCGGGCGCGAGCTCGCCACCGCGCTGCAGCTCTCACCCGACGTCGTCGACACGGCCTGCCTCAGCCACGACCTCGGTCACCCCCCGTTCGGCCACAACGGCGAGCGGGCGCTGAACGACTGGGCGTCCGACATCGGCGGCTTCGAGGGCAACGCGCAAACCCTGCGCATCCTCACGCGCCTCGAGCCCAAGGTGTTCGGCGCCGAAGGGGAGCCGTTCGGTCTCAACCTGACGCGCGCCAGCCTCGACGCCACCTGCAAATACCCGTGGACGGTCGACGAGCCCGTGCCCGACCCGGGCGGGCGTCTGAAGTTCGGCGTCTACCCCGACGACGAACCGGTCTTCCACTGGATGCGCGGGGGAGCCCCCGCCCGACAGCGCTGCATCGAGGCAGAGGTCATGGACCTCTCCGACGACATCGCGTACTCGGTGCACGATTTCGAAGACGCCGTCGTCAACCGGTACGTCGATCCCGCCCGGCTGGCATCCCGGGTCGGTCGTGAGGGGCTGCTCGACGCGATCCAGCGCTGGGTCGGGTACGACTTCGTGCGCGACGACCTCGCGCAGGCGCTCGACCGGCTCATGGCCATGCCCGAGTGGATCCACTCCTTCGACGGCACGCGCCCCGCTCTCGCCCGGCTGAAGAACCTCACCTCCGACCTCATCGGACGCTTCGCGCGCGCCGCGACCGCGGCCACGCGCGAGGCCTACCCGGCCGACGAGCTCACGCGCTACCGCGCGCGCGTCATCGTCCCCGCCGAGGTCGAGACCGAGATGGCCGTGCTGAAGGGCATCATCGGCGCGACCGTGGTCTCGATCGACGGCCGCAAGGTTCTGTACCGCGAGCAGCGGAACGTGCTCAAGCGCTTGGCATCCGCCCTCTGGGAGAACCCGGGAGCCCTCGACGCGTTGCACGCCCCCGATTTCGCCGCCGCGGCGGACGACACCGCTCGCCGCCGGGTCGTCGTCGACCAGGTCGCGAGCCTGACCGACCAACTCGCGATCGCCTGGCACAACCGGTTGGTCGGAGAAGTCGATGCCGCCGAGCTCGGCGTCTGGGCCCCCGGCTCCCGTGCGCCCCGCGGGGCGGATGCCTGATGGCCCGAATCCGCCAGTCCGACATCGACGAGGTCAAAGCGCGGGTCAACATCGCGGACGTCGTCGGTGAGCGCGTCGCGCTGAAGTCGGCGGGCGTCGGCTCGATGAAGGGGCTCTGTCCCTTCCACGACGAGCGCAGTCCGAGTTTCCACGTGCGACCGCAGGTCGGCTACTACCACTGCTTCGGGTGTGGCGAGTCGGGAGACGTCTACTCGTTCCTGCGAGCGATGGATCACGTCTCGTTCACCGAGGCCGTCGAGCGGATGGCCGCGCGCGTGGGCTACACGCTGCACTACGAAGACGGCGGCCCCGCCCCCGAGACGACCGGGCGCTCGCGCCTGTACGCCGCGAACGCCGCGGCCGCCGAGTTCTTCCGCGCGCAGCTCATGACGCCCGAGGCCGAGACCGGCCGGCGCTTCCTCGGCGACCGCGGCTTCGACGCCGGCGCCGCGGCGCACTTCGGCGTCGGTTATGCACCGAAAGGCTGGTCGCACCTCATGGACCACCTCCTCGCGCAGAAGTTCACGCGCGAGGAGCTGTTGCAGGCGGGCCTCGTGTCGCAAGGCCAGCGCGGGGTTTACGACCGATTCCGCGGCCGGCTCGTGTGGCCCATCCGCGATGTGACCGGCCAGGTCATCGGCTTCGGCGCGCGCAAGCTGTACGACGACGACCAGGGACCGAAATACCTCAACACCCCCGAGACGCCGATCTACAAGAAGGCGCAGGTGCTCTACGGCCTCGACCTCGCGAAGCGCGACATCTCGCGCTCGCATCGGGTCGTCGTGGTCGAGGGCTACACCGACGTCATGGCGTGCCACCTCGCGGGCGTCACCACCGCGATCGCGTCGTGCGGAACCGCGTTCGGCAGCGACCACATCACCGTGCTCCGCCGCGTGATGGGCGACGACAGCTCGTCGGGCGAGGTGGTCTTCACCTTCGATCCGGATGCCGCCGGCCAGAAGGCGGCGCTGCGCGCCTTCGCCGACGAGAAGCGCTTCGCGGCCCAGACCTACGTCGCCGTGGCTCCCGAGGGTCTCGACCCGTGCGATCTGCGCCTCCAGCGCGGAGACGGCGCCGTGCGGGCCCTCATGGACACCAAAGCGCCGATGTTCGAGTTCGTCATCGACCAGCGGCTGAAGGACTTCGACCTCGGGAGCGTCGAAGGTCGCGCGGGGGCGCTTCGCGCGGCCGCCCCGATCGTCGCCGACATCCGCGATCCCGCGCTACGCCCCGGCTACGTCCGGGTGCTCGCCCGCCGCCTCGGTCTCGACATGCCCGAGGTGCAGGCCGCGGTCGAACGGGCGGCGCGCGGCGCCGATCGGGCCGAGAAACGTCACGCGCAGAAGGGGCAGGATTCAGCTCCGGTGGCGATCTCGGTCACCCTAGCCTCGCTTCCCAACACCCGTGACGTCGCCCTCGAGCGCGGCGCGATGATGGCGTTCCTGCAGTACGGGCACCGGATCGAGCCCGAGCTCTTCCTCCGCGCGCTGCAGACGCCGTTCGGCCATCCCGCCCTCGAGGCCGTGCGCAGCGCCCTGGCATCCACCGATCTGTCGCAACCCGGCTGGGCCGTGACCGCCGTCGAGTCGGTTCGCGAGCCGTTCCGCTCGCTCGCCGCCGAACTGCTGACGGCCGAGTTCCCCGCTCGCACCGAGGAAGGCGCGGTCGTCGCGGCCAACGACCTCTCGCGTCGACTCCTCGTCCGAGAGATCGAACGGGAGAAGGCCGAACTCGTACGCGAGGTGCAGCGCGTGCCCGCCGACACCGACGAAGGGCGGCGCCTCGGCATGAGACTGCGCGACCTCGAAGCGGACCGCCAGCGGCTCATCGCGTCCTGACCGTCCCCTCCAACGGCACGCGCTACCGCACCGGCGTGTCGAGAGGGAAGCCCGATGCGTCCGCGCGGCTCTTCAGGGAGGATGAGGGAATGCCCCGGACCCTCGACACCGACGTCGCCATCCGCGCCGACGATCTCTCGCTTGCCCGTGGGGGCACCCGGGTGATCGACGGCATCACCCTGAAGCTGCCCTTCGCGCAGACGCTCGTCGTGAGAGGCGCGACGGGATCCGGCAAGACCTCCCTGGTGTCGATGCTCGCGGGCCGCCCCGACGAAGGGCTCAGCGTCGTCGGGGGGGAGGCGTACGTCCACGGCATCTCGGCCCGGCGTCCGGGTCGCGCGCACCGCGAGTGGACGTTCCACACGGGCTACCTGCCGCAAGGAGCCGGCGCGTCGTTGCCCTCGCGTCTGACGGTGCAGGACGTCATCGCCGAGCCCATCACGAGCCGCGACCGCCGCGTCAACAGCCGCGCGCTCGCCGTGCGCGTCGCGACGCTCCTCGACGAGATGGAGCTCCCACTCGGCACCGCACCGAAGTATCCCTACGAGCTCAGCGCGGGCATGCGTCAGCGGGTGGCCCTCGCCCGGGCGTTCGTGCTCGAGCCGCGCCTCTTCGTGGCCGACGACCTCTACGCCAACCTCGACGTCGAAGTGCGCGCGGCCGCTCGCGCGTCGATCGTGCGCCGACGCGACGAGCGCGGCATGGCGTCGCTCGTCGTGACGAACGATGCCGATGCGCCCACCGACCTCGATGCCGACGTTCTGGTGCTGCACGGCGGGCACGCCGTCGCTCTCGGTCATGGCTCGGACGAACTGCAGTGGACCCCGGGCGGCGCGCCCGACCGACGCGTTTCGACGGCCTGATTTTTCGACTACCCCGCGGTGCTGTTAGTATCGTGTGGTTGCCCGCCGCAAGGCGCGCATGATCCTCGGTAGCTCAATTGGCAGAGCAATCGGCTGTTAACCGATAGGTTCTTGGTTCGAGTCCAAGCCGGGGAGCGAGAGACCCACGCCCATCTAGCGTGGCTCTCACCCTAGGCCCGGGCTTCCACCCCGGGCCTTACCTTTTGTCCGCACGTCGCGGCTCACACGCGACCCGCGGGGCGGGGATGCCTGCGAGGCTGGGGGAGTGACCCCCGCACTCGACCCCGCCCGCTACGACCTCGACTCCCTGCGAACGCGCCTTCTTCCTGAGCGCGGGGGAGAGGTGGATGACAGCATTCCCCAGCTCGCGGAGGCCGATCCCGACCTCTGTGCGCTCGCCCTCGCCCTTCCGGACGGCACCGTGCGACGCAGTCGCGACGCCGACGTGGCGTTCAGCATTCAATCGGCGGTGAAGCCGTTCCTCTTCGCCCTGGCGCTGCGGGACACCAACGGCGACGCCCTCGACCGGGTCGGGATCGAGCCGACGGGGGAGTCCTTCGACGCGATCAAACTCGAAAGCGGAACGGGCCGACCCCCGAACCCGATGGTGAACGCGGGCGCCCTGCTGACAGCGTCGCTCGTGGACGGTGGAAACGCCGAGGAGCGCAGTGCCCGCATCGCGCGTGGGCTCGCGGCCTTCGCGGGCCGCGAGCTCGACGTGGACGAGGACGTCGCGCACAACGAACACCTCCTCGGCGACCGGAACCACGCCCTCGCGCACCTCATGCGGGCGGAGGGCACGCTCGCCGTGTCCGCCGACGACGCCGTCGCGGTCTACGCCCGCGCCTGCGCGACGCTCGTGGATGCCGAGACCCTCGCGATCATGGGAGCAACCCTGGCGCTCGGCGGCGTCAATCCGTGCACCGGCGACCGGGTGATCCCGGAGCGCGTCGCACGCGACGTCGTCTCGGTGATGGCGACGTGCGGTGTCTACGACGGTTCCGGTCGATGGATGCGAGCCGTCGGCATCCCGGCGAAGTCCAGCGTGTCGGGGGCGATCGTCCTGTCGGCACCCGGCCGCCTCGGTGCGGCCGTCGTCAGCCCGCCCCTCGACGCTCAGGGCACGAGCGTGCGCGGACACCGCGCGAGCGAGGTGCTCAGTGAAGAACTCGACCTGCACTCCTTCGCAACCCGCCACGGCTGACCCTCGGGTCGTCGCGGGTGTGAGAGCATCGGCGAGGACGCGGCTCCGTGGCGTCCACGAAGGAGTTCCGATGCCACCCACCGCACGCCGCCGCGCCTCTCGCAGCGTGACGATCGGGGTCGTCGCGGCCCTCGCCGCATCTCTCACCGGGTGCGGTCAGGGCACCAACGTCTCGGAGGACTACGCGCAGATCTGCCGCGACAACGCGACCGAGAAACGCCTCCCCGACGACGACTGCAACAACCACGGCGGAACGGCCCACTGGTACTACCTGCCGCTGGGCTCCAGCGGGCGGAACGTGCCCGCCGTCGGACAGCCCGCGACGGGAGGCACCGACGCGCTGCCGTCGGGCAAGACCGCCGCGAAGGGCATCTCCGGCGACGGCGCCAGCGTCTCCCGCGGTGGCTTCGGCGGCTCGGGATCCGACGGAAGCCACGGCGGCTGATGCGCCGCATCGAACTGGCGCCCCGGCCGGACTGGGAGCGGACCATCAAGCAGTCCGGTCTCATCTACTCGCGATCGCTGCGCGACGACGGGTCTGCGGTCGAGTACTGGAACGATGGCGCGGCGTACGTGTTCACGCTTCCCGAGGTCGAAGCGCTCGAGAAGCAGACCGAAGAGCTGCACCGCATTAGCCGCGAGGCCGCCCGGTACATGGCATCCGGAGAACTCGGCCACCTCGGACTCACCCCTCAGGCGTTCGAGTTCGCGCAGTGGTCGCTCGAGCAGGACGAGCCCGACGTGTACGCGCGGTTCGACCTCGCGTACGCCGGCGACGGTTCCCCGGCGAAGATGCTCGAGTACAACGCCGACACCCCCACCGGGCTGATCGAAGCGTCGCTGACGCAGTGGTTCTGGCTGCAGGACCGGATCAAGAGCGGCGCGCTCCCCGCCGACACCGACCAGTGGAACGGGCTGCACGAAGCGCTCGTCGAGCGTTGGCGCGTTCTTCTGCACCGATCGCTCCGCGAGGGCGAGGGCGGGCGCCTGTTCGTCGCGCACTCGGATGCCGACATCTACGGCGAGGACTGGGACACCGTCGCCTACATGCGCGACCTCGCGGGCGAGGCGGGCTGGGAGCACACCGGCATCGAGATGAAGGACATCGGCTGGCACCACGGCGCGCGCCAGTTCGTGGGCGTGCCGGAACCGTGGGGCTCGTCGCGCAGCGTCAACGCACTGCCCGGCGACGCTCCGGGTACGCAGTACCCGGTGATCCGCAACCTCTTCAAGCTCTACCCCTGGGAGGACGTGGTCTCAGGCGACGACCGGGTCGTCGGCGACCAGGAGTTCGGGTCGCTGCTCATCGCCGGTCGCGGCCTGTTCGGACGCTGGTTCGAGCCCGCGTGGAAGATGTTCCTCTCGAACAAGCTGCTGCTCGTCGCGCTGTGGCGCCTCTACCCCGACCACCCGAACCTGCTGCCGGCGTACGCTGACGGACCGAACGGCATGACCGACTACGTCGTCAAACCCGTCTTCGGCCGCGAGGGCGACGGCATCCGGGTCCACCGCGCCGACGGGAGCGTGACCACGAACGGTCAGGAGTACCGCCGCGAAGGAACGGGACGCGAGCGTGTCTGGCAGCAGTACCACGAGCTGCCCGACTTCCCCGGGTCGAACGGGAGCAACCACCCCGTGCTCGGGTCGTGGGTCGTGAGCGACGAGGCGTTCGGGGTCGGCATCCGCGAATCCGACGGGCCGATCACCGACTACTTCTGCCGCTTAGCGCCGAACATCATCGAGAGCTGAGCTCTCGCGGGGCCCCACACGCGTCGATGCTCACGCGTCGATGTCGTCGACTCCCGGCATCCACGACGCACCAGGCTTACCCCACTTGCGCTTCTTCGCGATCTTCGCGACCACCCGGCTGTCCTCGTCGTCGAGGCGATCGACGTACAGGATGCCGTCGAGGTGATCGAACTCGTGCTGGAGGATGCGCGCACGCCAACCGGTGACCTCGATGCGGACGGGCTGCCCGTCGAGGTCGACGCCCGTGAGCAGCGCCGCGTCGGAGCGGCGGAGGGGGAAGCGCTCGCCCGGGAACGACAGGCACCCCTCGGACTCGTCGTCGGGATCGGGGTAACCGGGTTCGAGCGGGCGGATCCACAGCTCCGGGTTGATGACGACGCCCCGCCACGGCAGGCCCTCGTCGTCTTCGTACGTGTACGTGAAGATGCGCAGTCCCACTCCCACCTGGGGTGCGGCGAGACCGACGCCGGGGGCGGCATCCATCGTCTCGAACATATCGGCGACGAGGGTGCGCACCTCTTCGGTGATCTCGTCGACGCGGGCGGCGGGAGCGTGCAGCACGGGATCACCCATGATGCGAATCGGGAGAACGGCCACGTCACCAGCCTAATCGCGGAGGCGGCGGCTATCGTCGGAGGGTGATCCCGCTCGATGTCTCCCTCAGCGACGGAATCGACCAACTCGTCGGTGTCTTCCGCGACCCCCGCATCCTCCTCGGCATCCCGCTCGCCCTTCTCGGGGCGGTGTTCATGTCGTTCGGGGCGCAGTACCAGCACCGCGGGGTGCAGAAGGTCGAGCGCCTCTCGGGCAAGACCACCGGCGGACTCTCTCGCAAGCAGCTGACCTCGCTCCTCACGCGTCCGTCGTGGGTGGCGGGCACGGTCATGCTCGGCCTCGCGATCGTGTGCCAGCTCGCGGCCCTCTCGGTCGCGCCGCTGATCCTCGTGCAGCCGCTCGGGGCGATCGCACTCGTCATCACGACGGTGCTGAACGCTCGGGTGTCACGGCACAAGCCGACGCGTCAGTCGCTCGTCGCGATCGCGCTGTGTGTCGGCGGCATTCTCGTCTTCGTCACGATCGCGGCGTTCTTCGCCACCGAGCACGTGGTCACCGAGCGCGAGCTACTGATCATCCTCGGCATCCTGGCCGTGGTCGTCGTCGTCTTCGGGGTGTTCTGGATCCTCGTCCGCCGCAAGGCCCAGGCGCTGTTCTACATCATGGCCGCCGGCGTCATCTACGGCTTCGTCGCCACCCTCGCGAAGGTCGTCATCAGCCGCGCGCAGGCCGGCGACTTCGAGTGGCTGACCCTGCTGTGCCTGGTGGCGTTGCTCGCCGCTGTCGCCGTGGGCGCGTACTTCGTGCAGACGGCGTACTCGGTCGGCCCGCCCGACCTCGTGATCGCGGGACTCACCGTGATCGACCCGATCGTGGCCGTGCTCATCGGCCTGCTCGTGCTCGGCGAGGCCTCGACGGCCCCCGCGTGGGCGCTCATCGGTTTCGTCATCGCCGGCGCGATCGCCACCTGGGGTGTGATCCAGCTGACCAAGCATCACCCGCAGGTGACCGCCGACGGCAAGCCCAAGCAGCCGCGCGTCCACTGACTCGGCGGGACCTTTCGCGTCGATAGCCGGTCGACGGGAGTTTCGGCGGCGAGCCGCGTCGACCGTCGGCGAGGAACAACGGATGCCGGTAGGCTCGTCGTCGCTGGGGGCGGTGGCCAAGCTGGTCAAGGCAGCGGGCTCATAACCCGACGATCGTGGGTTCAAGTCCCACCCGCCCTACCCATTTGCCTCACCCGGGCCCGTCGGCGTGACGCACGGAGGGCCGGGGACGAGCGGAGGGCCGGGGACCCGGCATCCCTCCGCCTCTCGTCCCCGGCCCTCCCGCCGTCACCCCGCGTCGCGCGTCAGACCAGCACCGGCGCAGACACCTCATCGCGGACGATCGCGGCGCCCGCCGACAGCGCGCTCATCTTCTCGAGCGCCACGCGGCGCGGCAGGGGAGCCATGCCGCAGTTGGTCGAGGGGATGAGCTTGTCGGCGTCGACGAACTGCAGGGCGCGACGCAGCGTCTCGGCGACCTCTCCGGGCGTCTCGATCGATTCGGTCGAGACGTCGATCGCGCCGAGCATGACCTTCTTGCCGCGGATGAGCTCGATGAGGTCGATCGGCACGTGGGAGTGGTGGCTCTCGAGCGAGACAGCGTCGATCGTGGATCGCTGCAGGAGGGGGAACGACTCCTCGTACTGGCGCCACTCGGAGCCGAGCGTCGCCTTCCAGTCGTTGTTCGCCTTGATGCCGTAGCCGTAGCAGATGTGCACGACGGTCTCGGCGCGAAGCCCCTCGGCGGCGCGCTCGAGGGCCGCGACGCCCCAGTCCTTCATCTCGTCGAAGAACACGTTGAACGCCGGCTCGTCGAACTGGATGATGTCGACCCCTGCCGCTTCGAGCTCACGCGCCTCCTGGTTGAGGATCGTCGCAAACTCCCACGCGAGCTTCTCGCGACTGCGGTAGTGGCGGTCGGAGAGCGTGTCGATCATCGTCATGGGTCCGGGAAGGGCCCACTTGATCGGGCGGTCGGTCTGAGCGCGGAGGAAAGCGGCATCCTGAACGAACACCGGCTGACGCCGACTGACCGCTCCGACGACTGTCGGAACGCTCGCGTCGTAACGATTCCGGATGCGGACGGTCTCGCGGTTCTCGAAATCGACGCCGTCGAGGTGCTCGATGAACGTCGTCACGAAGTGCTGGCGCGTCTGCTCGCCGTCGCTGATGATGTCGATGCCGCGGCGCTCCTGCTCGTGGACGGCGGCGCGGAGGGCGTCGTGCTTCCCCTCGACGAGCTCGGCGCCCTCGAGCTCCCACGGCGCCCAGAGAACTTCAGGCCGCGCGAGCCACGCGGGCTTGGGGAGGCTGCCGACGAGAGCAGTGGGAAGAAGAGCCGAGGTCATCGCAGCACCGCCCCGAAGTTCGCAGCCCACGCGTCGAGAGCGGCGCGGTGCGGCTTCACGAAATGCTCCTCGGCGTAGCGTCCCTGCACCACGGCGAGCTGGCTGCGCTCCTCGCGGTCGTAGTCGATGTCGGTGCGCACGAAGTCGGGCTGGTCGAGGGTCGGGCGGTATTCCTCGCCGGCGGGGGTGATGGCGTTGTAGATCTCGGGTCGGTAGATCTTCTGGAACGTCTCCATCGTGGCAATCGTGCCCGCCAACTGCAGGTCGGTGTAGTCCGCGAGGAGGTCACCGCGGAAGTAGAACGCGAGAGGAGCGACACTGCCGCGCGGCATGAAGTACCGCACCCGCAGGCCCATCTTCGCGAAGTACTCGTCGGTGAGCGAGAACGCGTCCTGTTCGTACTCGACGCCGAGCACGGGGTGCACGACGCCGGTGCGGTGGTACGTGCGGCTGGTCGAGACGCTGATGCAGATCACCGGCGAGGACGGGAACCGCTCGCGGTACGCCGAGGAGTCGAGGAAGTACTGGAAGAGCTTGCCGTGGAGGTCGCCGAAGTCGTCGGGCACCGTGAACGCGCCCGCAGCCGCCTTGGCGGCCGGGAGGACCACGCTGAAGTCGTAATCGCGCAGGTACGACGAGAAGTTGTTGCCGACGATGCCCTGGTGCCGCTCGCCGGTCTCGGTGTCGACGATATGGACGTCGAGGACTTCGATGACGGGGAACTCCTCGTCGTCGGCGCCGTCGGCGAACGCGAGTTGCACCGACACGATGTCGAGCTCGACGCGATACCGGGCGTCGGCGGACAGCAGCTCGTTGAGTCGGCGATCCATCATCGACAGGGCGTTTCGGAGGTTCTGTCGGCGACCCTCGCCGCGAGCGAGGTTCGCGAAGTTGGTCGTGACGCGCGAGTTCTCCGCCGGGGCGTAGTCCTCGTCGAAACGGGTGGTGGTGATGCTGAACGTGATGTCGTTCGTCATGACGTGCCAATCAGAAGGGGTCGGATGCCGCTCCCTCATGGTGCTCGCACGGATCAGGCATCGGGTAATTCCACGCAACTATGCGTTGGTATAGCCTCAAGCTATGGCCCGTCGTCCGAGCGGCATCACGCTGCAGCAGCTCCAGTACTTCATCGAGGTCGCCGCCGAAGGGTCGATCAGTGCGGCGGCCGACCTGCTCTACGTCGCGCAGCCGACGATGTCGGCCGCGATGCGCGACCTCGAGAGTCGCGTCGGGCGGGACCTCCTCGCGCGCTCGGCCCGCGGAGTCACGCTCACCAATGACGGCGTGGAGTTCCTGGGGTACGCCCGTCAGGTCGTCGAGCAGGCGGAGCTGCTCGAACAGCGCTACCTGGGCCGGCCTCCGTCGCGCCGTCTCCTGGGCGTGTCGGCGCAGCACTACTCGTTCGTCGTCGACGCCTTCGTGCGGATGGTGCGAGCGACGGATGCCGCCGAGTACGAGTTCTCGCTCCGAGAGACGCGGACCTGGGACATCATCGAAGACGTCCGGACGCTGCGCAGCGAGCTCGGCATCCTGTTCCGCAACGACTTCAACCGCAACGTCATCGACAAGCTGCTGCGCGACTCGGGACTGGCGTTCCACCCGCTCTTCGTCGCCGACCCACACATCTTCGTGTCGCGGCGGAACCCGCTCGCGTCGCGTGAGCGGGCGACCCTCGACGACCTCGTGGCCCTGCCCCGTCTGACGTTCGACCAGGGTGCCAACAACTCGTTCTACT
This sequence comes from Microbacterium sp. NPDC086615, assembly GCF_040686055.1. NCBI lineage: Bacteria > Bacillati > Actinomycetota > Actinomycetes > Micrococcales > Microbacteriaceae > Microbacterium > Microbacterium sp. NPDC086615. Next base: position 64,891 of record NZ_JBFBJJ010000009.1, on the reverse strand, counting down.
TCGCCGAGGAGATCCTCTCGACGCTCTCGAGCGCCCAGGAGATCCGCGTCTCGGATCGCGCCACGATCTTCAACCTCATGATCGGCCTCGACGGCTACACGATCTCAACGGGCATCATCAGCGACGACCTCGACCCCGAGATCGTCGCGGTGCCCCTCGACGTCGACGAGAAGATCGAGATCGGCTGGATCGGTCGCACGGCCATTCCCCTGACCGAGCAGGCCCAGCGCTACCTCGCCGAGGTGCGGACGGTCGTCGTCGAGGCGGGTGTCGCCCTGAGCGACCCCGCCGCGTAGGGCGGAGCGCGCGAGATACTCTCGGTCGAGATGGACACCACCGCTTCTCGCCCCATCGCCCTCGGCCGGCTGTACTTCGCCGCGCAGGCGCTCGCCGGCGCGGCATGGTGGGTCTTCGTCTTCGCCGCTCCGTTCGTCCGCACCGCGACCCTCGGCGACCTCGACCCCGCGCTCGTCGCGATGCTCGACATCCCCCTGTTCGTCGTGGCATCCGCGCTCGCGGTCCTCCCCGGCCGCGCGGGCCGCATCGCCGCTCTCGTCGCGACCGCGTGGACACTGCTCGTGACCTCGGCCCTCGCCGTGTACGCCACCGTCACGGGTCTGGCCGGGTGGGGAGTGGTCGCGATGTTCGCCGCCACCACGTGCTCGGTCCTCGCACTGTTCCTGCTCTGGCTCGGCCGCGTTCCCACGAACTGGCTGCTCGTCGGACCGTTCGCCTTTCGCCGAGCACGCCCGCGCCGGACGCCGATCGCCCACGTCGTCGCCACGACCGCTCAGATCGTCGTGTTCTGGGGGCTGTTCCTCGTCGTATTCCCCCTCGTGATCTGGGTCCTCGAGAAGCGGTGGGGTCTCGCGGCCCCCGTGCCCGCGTGGGTGACCCTGGTCGGTGCCGCAGTGGTGCTCGCCGCCAGCGCCCTCGGCCTCGCGTCGGCCGCCGCGATCACGGTGAAGGGCGACGGAACGCCGCTGCCGTCCGCGATGCCGAATCGTCTCGTGATCGCCGGTCCCTACCGGTGGGTGCGCAATCCGATGGCTCTCGCGGGAATCGCTCAGGGCGTCGGTGTCGGGCTCATCCTGCAGTCGTGGCTCGTCGTGGTCTACGCGCTGGCGGGGTCGCTGGTCTGGAACTACGCGATCCGTCCGCACGAGGAGGCCGACCTCGAGGCGAGCTTCGGAGACGACTACCGCCGGTATCGCGACGAGGTGCGCTGCTGGATTCCCGGTCGCCGCCGACACACGGCGAAGGCCCCGCTCGCACGCACGTGAGAACGGGGCCTTCGCGAACGATCACCGCGTGACGTCGACGAGTTCGCCGGGCCCCGGCAGGATCTCGCGCAAAAGGTCGTCGAGCGTGACGACGCCCACGAGCCGGTCGCCGTCCACGACGGTGGCCAGCTGCACCCGGCCGCGACGCATCCTCGCCAGGGCGTCGTACGCCGAGGCCTCCGGCTCCAGCACGAGCGGCTCTCGCGCGATGTCGAGCGCCGGGGTCGCGGGGTCGACGGTCAGCGTGTCTCGCACGTGGGCGACCCGCGACGACGCTCCCGCACCGACGAGGATCCGCAGGTGCGTCGACGCGGCCGCGACCGCCTGGATGTCGGCGACCGTGGCATCCGTCGGCACACTCGTGGGGGAGCGGTCCGTCCGGACGATGTCGCCCACCGTCAGGGTGCCGAGCGCGATCGCCTGCGCGATCGGCTCCGAGTACTGCTCCTCGAGCGTGCCGGCCTGGCGCGAATGCGCGACGAGCTCGCGGATCGTATCGGCGTCCTGACCGCCCGCGGCCGCCTTGTCGACCGGCTCGACACCCGACGCCTTCACGAGGCGGTTCGCGATGTGGTTGATCCACAACAGGAACGGGCGCAGCGGCCAGGTCAGCGCACGGGCCAGGATGCCGGTGGCCTTCGCCGCGGTCTCGGGATGCGCGATCGCCCACGACTTCGGGGCCATCTCGCCGATCACGAGGTGAAGGAACGTGACGACGATCAGCGCGAGCATGAACGCGATGATGTCGGCGAGGACGTAGGGGAGACCCCAGGTCTCGAACACCGGGGCGAGGGCGTAGTCGATCGCCGGCTTCGTGATCGCCCCGAGCAGGAAGGTGCAGGCCGTGATGCCGAGCTGCGCGAAAGCGAGCATGACGGTGAGCTCGTTGACGCCACGCAGGGCCGCGCGGGCGGAGGCGCTCGTGGCGGCCTCCTCTTCGAGGCGATGTCGGCGGGCGGCGAGGAGGGCGAACTCCACGATCACGAAGAACGCACTCGCGATGATCAGCAGTGCCGTGATGAGGGCAACGATCCAGCCGTTCATCGGGCCACCTCCTCATCGACGCTCGGCGCTTCGTCGGCGGGCTCGGCATCCCGATCCACCTCATGCAGGCGGACCGCGAGCTGCGAGGGCACGTGCCGGTCGACCTCGACGACCTCCACGGTCAGCCAGCGCTCGATCTCGAGGCCCTGAACTGTTTCGGACGGTTTCTCGGGCAGGTCGACGCGCACCACCGCGCCGATCGCGGGGAGGTCGCCGTGGGTCTCGATGACCAGACCCGCAGCCGTCTCGGCGTCCGTCTCGGCCAGGTCGTGGCCGATCACGCGCTCGAGCTCGTCGAGGTGCAGATCTCCGGGCACGTTCCACGCGTCGTCGCCCACGACGGCGACCTCGGACGTCTCGATATCGTGCTCGTCGGAGAGCTCGCCGATCACCTCTTCGGTGAGGTCTTCGATCGTCAGGATGCCGTCGAAGTTGCCGTACTCGTCGACCACGCACGCGAGCTCGTTGCGGGTCCTGCGCATGCGGTCGAGGGCGACCGGCAGCATCATCGAGGTCGGGAGGACGACGGCGGGCCGCATGACCGTCGACACGAGGGCGTCGTCCGCCGGCTGCTCGCGCAGCAGGTCGATCAACTCGACGACGCCGACGGGGGAGTCCTCGTCGCCGATGACGGGGTAGCGCGTGTGTCCGGATGCCATGAGGGCACGCACCTCACCGACCGTCGTCTCGGGGGTCACCGAGTCGATCTGCGAGCGCGGGATCATGGCGTGCTCGACGTCGCGCTGGGGGAAGTCGAGGATGCGGTCGATGATGATCGACAGATCGTCGGGGAGGTCACCGCTCTGGCGGGACTCCTCGATGATCGCCTCGAGGTCGCGTGCCGTCGCGCTCTCGTCGACGTCCTCGAGAGGTTCGATGCGCAGCAGACGCAGGAGCGCGTTGGCCGCGACATCGAAGAAGGTGATGAGCCACCCGAAGAGCAGGAGGTAGATGCGCGTCGGGACGGCGAGGGCGCGCGCCAACGGCTCGGGGCTCGCGATCGCGAGGTTCTTCGGATAGAGCTCTCCGAAGATCATCGTCACGACGGTGGCGAGCAGTAGGGCACCGACGGTGCCGATGAGGATCGAGACGCCCGGGTCGATACCCACGCCGCCGAGCAGCGTGCCCAGTGATACACCGATGAGCGGTTCGGCGACGTAACCGATCAACAGACCGGTCACCGTGATGCCCAACTGCGCGCCGGAGAGCATGAACGACGTGCGCTTCGTGATGGCGAGCACGCGCTTGGCCTGCGCGTCGCCCTTCTCCGCCAGCGCCGCCATGCGCGAACGGTCGACCGACATGTACGCGAACTCCTGCGCGACGAAGAAGCCGCAGGCGACGATGATCGCCAGAGTCACGATGACGCCCAACAGAAGAGTCAGGACCGCAGCCAGCATCAGATTTCACCCCCTCTCGAAACGAGGGGGCTCGAAGATCGGCCCTCCTGGTCGGGGGAGGTTCGGTGATGGCTCACGGGGTTTCTCTCTCGTGGGTCGGTTGATCGAAGATCGTCCTCAACTGTATCGAGGCGACGACACGCCCGGCTGGGGATTGACCGCGTAAAAGGGGCCGGACCGCGGCGCGGTCCGGCCCCCTTTCCCGCGCGATTACGGAGTCGCGCGACGCAGGGTGAGGAACGACGAGGACGCGAGGGCGGCGATCAGCACCAGCCCCCAGAGCGCCATCCCGAAGGCCCCGAGCGCAGCCCCGCCCTCGACAACGGCGGGCCACGACCGGGTGAGTGTGATGAGCGCGATGATCGCGACCAGGAGGAGCCCCACACCGACCAGGGTGACGGTGAGGACGAGCGTTCCGAAGCGCTTGAAGATCGTCGCCGCCCAGAATCCGATGACGAAGAAGAACATCGCGACGGCGAAGGAGGTCACTCCGGCCGCGACGGGACCAGCCTCCCAGAGCCAGGGCATGTAGAAGAAGTACCCGTTCATGCCGTACCCACCCGTCGCCTGCTCGACGAGGCCGCCGATGACGGAGATCGTCGAGAGCACGACAGCCGTGATCCCCGCTGTCAGCAGGGTCCCCGTGAAGAACTCACGACGCGTGACGCTCATCGCCTGGGAGAAGGGGAACGTGCGGGTCAGCGCCTGGGCGCCGACCACGCCGAAGTACCACAGCGGGGCCTGGGCGCCGCCGCTGATCTTGACGCCGTCGACGCCCGCCGCGGCGATGATCCCGTACACCAGGAGGCTCAGCCCCAAGGCTCCGAACAGGATGATCAACGGCAGCCAGAGGAACGTCTGACGGTTGATCAGCTGCAGACGGACCACGTTCAGCGTGCGGTTCATCGCAGCGCTCCTTCCGGGAGGGAGGCGCCGACCGTGGCGGCGGCGCGTGGGCTGGTGTTCTGCGTGCGACGCACGATGAGTTGCTGCAGCGATACCGGGGCGACCTCGAGCCGCGCCTCGACGAGCGCCCGGCGGTCCGCCGGGGTGAGCTCGCCGACGACGGTGACGGATGCCACGCCGCCGAGGCTCTCGCGATGGATGACCTCGCGCCCCAGGCAGAAGGCGTCCACCGCGATCGAGTCACCGACGATCGTCACGGCACTGTGGCGCACGGCATCCGTGTCCTCGTCCATGACGATGCGTCCACCGTCGAGCACGATGACCTTCTCGAGGAGGTTGGCGACCTCGTCGATCAGGTGGCTCGACAGGATGATCGTGCGCGGATGCTCGGCGTAGTCCTCGAGCAAGCGGTCGTAGAAGATCTGTCGGGCGACCGCGTCGAGGCCGAGGTACGGCTCGTCGAAGAAGGTGATCTCGGAGCGGGAGGCGAGGCCGATGATGACGCCGACCGCCGAGAGCTGTCCGCGCGAGAGCTTCTTGATCGTCCGCTTCAGCGGAAGCTGGAACTCCTCGACAAGACGGTCGGCGAATGCCTGATCCCAGTCCGGGAAGAACAGACGGGCGGCCCGGAAGGCGTGGGCGGGCTGAGCGTCATCGGGATACTTCTGGCTTTCGCGGACGAAGCACATGCGCGAGAGGACGCGCGGGTTCTCGTACGGGTCCTCGCCGAAGACGCGGGCCTGCCCGCTCGACGCGAAGTTCTGCGCGGTGAGGATGGACATGAGGGTGGTCTTGCCGGCACCGTTGCGGCCGAGCAGACCGTAGATGGAGTCCTTCTCGATCCGGAACGACACGTCGTTGAGGGCGAGTCCGCCCCGGTAACGCTTGGTGAGGCCCGTGGCCTCGATCACGGCGGTCATCGTGCGACTCCTTCGGTGCGGGGGGAGGGGATGGCGGAGGCGAGCTGCGCGCGCTCGCGGATGAGATCGGCGAGGTCGTCCGGACCGAGACCGAGAGTGCGGGCTTCGGCGAGGAGGGGTTCGACGAAGCGGTCGGCGAAGGCCGTGCGGCGCTCGCGAAGCAGGGTGTCACGCGCGCCCGAGGCGACGAACATGCCGATGCCTCGCCGTTTGTAGAGGACGCCCTTGTCGACGAGCACGGTGATTCCTTTCGCGGCGGTGGCGGGGTTGATGCGGTGGAACGCGGCGAGTTCGTTCGTGGAGGGCGCACGTGTCTCCTCGGCGAGCGAGCCATCGACGATGGCGTCTTCGACGCTCTCGGCGATCTGGAGGAACAGCGCCCTGCCGTCGTCGATCATGCGATCTCCGTCCATTGGTTCATTACTTGACTAAGTAACCATGCAACGCGTGGCCGAGCCGTGTCAAGACCGGAGATACTTCGCGGCGTGAGATACTAAGTGCACCCCGCATTGCTGCGCTTCCCGGCGCGGTCCCGCCCCTTGCATCACAGGACTCTTCATCGCGCCAGAAAAGGACCAGCCGTGGGACGCCTCATCTACCGTGATCGCGCATCGTTCGACATCGACGACCGCATCCTTGCCCACCTTCGCATCGTCATCATGAACAAGTTGCGCCGCAACGAGGGGTTCATGCTGCAGCTTCCCGTCAACGAGGGAGTCCGCCAGGCCAGCATCTGGGTGCACGCCTCGAACGCCCTCGTGCTGCAGTTCTACGGCGGCCGCGAGCCGTCGATCGACCGCGAACTCGTGGATCAGATGATGCACGACGCCAGCAGCGCCGATGGGCTCACGCTCCTCTCGACGGGCCCGGTCATCGCGGCCGCCCCGCCGTCGCGCGTCGCACGCTGACGCGCGCACTGCACGACGCGCTGCGTCGAACGCGCCCCGCATGGGCGAGCGCGCCGCGCCGACTCAACCCCGGCGCTCGCCGCGGAGGAGGGTGACGACGAAGAGCGCCCCTCCCTCGTTCGGCAGGCAGCGGACGTCACCACCATGTGCACGCGCGATCCCACGCGCAATGGGCAGGCCGAGACCCACGCCCGTCGCAGAGCGCGCGGGATCCAGGCGCACGAGTCGGTCGAAGATGCGCTCACGGTCCTCGGGGGCGACCCCGGGCCCGTCGTCGGCCACCGTCAGCGTGACCTCCGTCGCGCCCTCCTCCACGCCGACACGCACCGATCCGCGACCGCCCGTCGCACGAGCGGCGTTCTCGATGAGGTTCGACAGCACCTGGCCGATGCGGTCCACGTCGACGGATGCCACGACAGGGGCGTCCGGAACCGTCGCCCGCAGGTCGAGATGGGGGTAGAGCAGCGGTGCCCGCTCCGCCTCCGCCCGCACGAGACCCCGAAGGTCGACGTCGGCTCGGGTGAGTTCGAGGCCCCGGTCGACCCGGGCCATCATCAACAGGTCATCGACGAGGCGCGAGGCGCGAGCGGCCTCTCGAGCCACCTGCGCGGCGAGCACCTCGCGATCGGGTCCGTCGAGATCGGCGCGTACGAGGGTGTCGGCGGCGGCGCGGATGCCCGCGACCGGCGTCCGCAGCTCGTGCGCCGCGTCCGAGAGGAAGGCGCGCAATCGCCGTTCGGCGTCGCGCGCGGCCTCCTCGGCACCGACGACATCGTCGAGCATGTCGTCGAGAGCGGTCGCGACGCGGCCGATCTCGGTGTCCGGCCGCGTCGGCCGCAACCGGCGGCCGCGCTCGCCCGCACCGATCGAGCGCGCGACCTCCGACACCTGGTCCAGCGGCCGGAGCGTCGCGCGCACGATGACGATCACCGCTCCAGCAGCGATGGCCAGAACGACAGCGGACGCGATCGCCATGATCCACCGGACCTGGACAAGGGTGTCCTCGATCCCGACCGCGGATGCCGTGAGCGTGATCGTGGACCCATCGCTCAGCGTCGAGCTCAACGTGACGAGATCGTCGTCGCCGCCGATCGTCGAGGCGACGATCGTGACGGCCGACTCGCTCGCCGTCGGCTGGGGCGCCGATCGCGAGCCCGGTCCCGGTCCACCCGGCCCCGGCGGTCCCTCGCGTAGTTGATCGGGACTGGGACCCGCGACGACCGAGCCGCCCGTCGCGCTGTCGATGCGCACGGCGAGGCCCTGATCCGACAGACGCTCGGCCAGATCGGTGTCATCGACGGTGCCGACGAGCGAGGCGGCGGCTGCCGCGCGGTCGCGCAGCCGCTCTTCGATCTGCCCCCGCAGGCGCGCACCCAGCGCGACATCGACGACGACCGAGAGCACGACGAGCAACACGGCGACCAGCGCGAGGACGGCGACGATCGTGCGGCGCCGGAGCGAACCCGACCGCAGGGCCGGCGATGGCATCATGGCGTGACGCTCAATCGGTAGCCCAGACCCCGGACGGTGTGGATGAGACGCGGTCCGCGCGTCTCCATCTTGCGTCGCAGAGCGCTGAGGTGCACCTCGACGAGGTTCGGGTCGTAGTCGTCGTACCCCCACACCTGGGTGAGGATCTGCCCCTTCGACAGGGTGCGGCCGCGGCTCTCCGCGAACAACTGCAGCAGGCGGAACTCGGTCGCCGTGAGATCGAGCGCCCCACCGGCGCGGTGGGCGATCGCCGCGTCCGGGTCGACGACCAGATCCCCGACCGCGATGGTCTGGGGAAGGCGCCCCCGACGGCGCAGCACCGCACCCACGCGTGCCACGAGCTCGGCCACGGTGAACGGCTTGGTCACGTAGTCGTCCGCGCCCTCGGCGAAGCCCCGCAGGCGATCGTCGACCTCGTCGCGCGCCGTGAGCATGATCACGGCGGTGTCGCCCTCGGCATGGATCACCGGGAGCAGCCGGATGCCGGCGGGCCCCGGCATCATCCAGTCCAGCACCACGAGGTCGGGGCGGAACGCACGCAGACGCGCCGTCAGATCACCGCCGTCGGGTGCCCCCTCCGCGACGAAGCCCTCCGCGCGCAGCGCGGTGACGACGCTGATGCGGATGGTCTCGTCGTCGTCGAGGACGAGGACGCGGGCAGGGGTGGGCACCCCGTCACGGTACGACCGCGCCCTGTGCGCTTCTTATGCGTTGGCTATGGCATCCAGTGCCGTGAGCAAGCTTCAGGTTCGCTTCAGTCCTGCCTCCAAGGCTGGGCTTACCGCCGGGAATCCTCCGGCCCAGGAAGGAACATCATGACCGACGACGACAACCCGACACTCCCTCTGCCGCGCACCGAGGAGCAGCCCGAACCGCAGCGGCGCCGTTGGACGCGACCCGCGCTGATCGCCGGTGCCGTGGTCGTGGCGCTCGGCCTCGCCGGAGGCTCCGCCGCGATCGCCTCGCAGTCCGGTGCTCCCCTCGCCCTCGCGGGGGGCTCGACGACGTCCGCCCCGAGCGCTGACGGCGGCAGCGGGCCGGGCACCGCACCGATGCCGGGCGCCACCCCGACCGATGCCCCCACCCCCGGCGCCGATGTCCCGACTCCTGGCGCCGAGGCCACGCCTCCCGCCACGCCGGGCGACGGTGCCGGACCGGGCGCGTGCGAGCCGGGCGCGAAGGGTCCCGGGGGACCGGGTGCCGGGGGCCCGGGTGCCGCCACGCCTCCCGCGGACGGACAGGCGCCCACTCCTCCCGCCCCGCCCGCGGACGGGCAGGCGCCGACCCCACCCGCGCCTCCCGCCGACGGACAGGCCCCCACCCCGCCCACCGGTGGGCAGGCGCCGACCACGCCCCCGACTCCGGGCAGCTGATGACCGACCCGCGCTGACCGCCGCGCCGCACGTTCGACGTGCAGGCCGCGGTCAGCGCGGTGAGGCACGATCGATGCATGACCACACGGCGATCTCCGGCCCGCCGCGTCGCCTCTTCGCGCCGGACACCTGCGCGCCGGACACCTCCGCGCCGGACGCCTCGGAGCCGCGCGCGGCGCCGCTCCCGCGCGGCGACGCTGCGTCGCCGCCGCCTCGCCGTCGGCATCCTCGTCGCGATCGGCGCCCTCTCCATCGTCGGGCTCCTCGTCGCAGCCTTCATCCCCCTGCTCAGCCTCGGTGCCGCGTGGAACACCGAGATGAAGGACGAGGTGAAGAAGGAGAGCATGGACCTCTCAACCTTCGACCCCGGCCGCCTGATCGACGATGCGGACTTCTACGACGGCGACGCGATGACCGCCGACGAGATCCAGCGATTCCTCGACGAGAAGGTGGGGGAGTGCCGGACCGACACCTGCCTCAACGTCCTGCGGACGACCCTCCCCGGCCGCGACAGGCTCGTCTCGGATGCCACGGGCGAGACCATCTGCGAAGCGATCGACGGGGGCGAACTCACGGCCGCGGAGATCATCGATCGGGTGCAGCGCGCGTGCGGCATCTCCGCGAAGGTCCTGCTCGTGACACTCCAGAAGGAGCAGAGTCTCGTGTCGGGCCGCACGGCTCGAGCGCCCGACGACGCAGCGCTCGGGGCCGCGATGGGCGCGCGCTGCCCCGATACCGCTCCGTGCGATCCCGGTCTCGCCGGGTTCGCCTCGCAGGTCGTGCAGGGCGCCACCGACCTCAAGTCGTACAGCGCCTCGGACTTCATGCGCCAGCCGGGTACGCACTGGATCGCGTTCTCGCCCGACCCCGACTGCGGCGGCTCCGAAGTCGCGATCGAGAACGAGGCCACCGCCGCCCTGTACAACTACACGCCGTACCAACCCAACCCCGCGGCTCTCGCCGCAACGTGGGGGACGGGCGACGCGTGCTCGGCGTACGGCAATCGCAACTTCGCGCTCTACTGGTCTCTCTGGTTCGGCTGACGGCCCGCGCCCGGATCATGCACGGGCGAATCACAGTGTTGTGATTTCGTTATGAACGGGCGATAATGACCGAGACAACCGAACATCGCCGTGAACTCCATCACAGGTCGTAGGGGAAGACGTACCTGACGAAGGAGAGACCATGGCGACCACGTCTTCGCGCGGAGTGATCCTGATCCACTCCGCGCCCCGCGCGTTGTGCCCCCACCTCGAGTGGGCGGTGGGACGCGCTCTCGGCCGTGCCGTGAACTTCGACTGGACCGACCAGCCGGTCCTCGCGGGTAGTCGACGAGCCGAGTTCTACTGGGAGGGTCCCGTCGGCTCCGGCGCAGCTCTCGCGAGCGCAATCCGCGGGTGGGAGCACCTTCGCTTCGAGGTCAGCGAAGATCCGACCCCGCGCAGCGACGGTGGTCGCTGGATGCACACGCCGGGTCTCGGCATCCACTACGCGCAGACCGACGCCGCCGGGAACGTCGTCATCGGCGAGGACCGCGTGCGCTACGCCATGGAGGTCGCGGCGGGCGACGCGTTTGAATTGAAGCGTGAGCTCGACGTCGCGCTGGGTTCCGCGTGGGACGAAGAACTCGAGCCGTTCCGTCATGCCGGAGACGATCAGCAGATCGTCTGGCTGCACAAGGTCGGCTGAAACCGTCGGGCGGGGAGGCGCCATTACCGGACGTCGGTGATCATTCCCGGCACCGAGACCGCGTATCCCCTCCCGATCGAAAGACGAACGCCCCCGCCATCCCCGAAGCAGTCGGGGGATGCCGGGGGCGTTCGGCTGTGATCAGACCGACGCGATCGCGACGACGGCGTTGTGACCGCCGAAGCCGAACGAGTTGCTGATCGCGAGCTGGTCGCCCGCCCCCAGCTCGACCGGCGAACCGGAGAGGGCGAAGGGGACCTCGGGGTCCTGCTCGGTGAGGTTGATCGTGGGAGGAGCCACGCGGTTCTGCAGGGCGAGGACGGTGAAGATCGCCTCGAGGGCGCCCGTTCCTCCGAGCAGGTGGCCCGTGGAGGCTTTGGTGGCCGAGACGGGAATCTCGTCGACGCGCTCTCCGAACACCGCGCGCAGCGCCTGGTACTCGTTGGGGTCGCCGACGGGCGTCGAGGTGGCGTGGGCATTGATGTGGGTGACGTCGTCGACAGACGCGCCCGCCATGTCGAGGGCCATGCGCACGGCACGAGCGGCACCGCGTCCCTCGGGGTCGTTCGCGGTGATGTGGTACGAGTCAGCGGTCACGCCGCCGCCCACGATCGAGGCGTAGATCTTCGCCCCGCGGGCTTTCGCGTGCTCCTCGGTCTCGAGGATCAGCACGCCGGCGCCCTCGCCCATGACGAAGCCGTCGCGGTCGATGCTCGCCGGGCGGGACGCGGTCTCGGGGGAGTCGTTGCGCTTCGACAGCGCCTGCATCGACGCGAACGACGCGATCGTGATCGGGTGGATCGCCGATTCGGTGCCGCCGGCGATCACGACGTCGGCGAGGCCGTCGCGGATGTGCTGCACAGCGTTGACGATCGACTCGGTGCTCGACGCGCAAGCAGACGCCACCGTCCGGGCGAAGGCGCGTGCGTTGAAGTGGAGCGACAGGTTTCCGGCTGCCGCGTTGGGCATGAGCATCGGCACCGTCATCGGCATGACGCGGCGCGGGCCCTTCTCGCGCAGGACGTCCCACGCGTCGAGGAGCGTCCAGACACCACCGATGCCGGTGGCGAAGTCGACGCCGAGACGGTCGGGGTCGATGTCGGGTGCGCCCGCGTCTTCCCACGCTTCCTTCGCCGCGACCATCGCGAGCTGCGACGACGGGTCGAGTCGCTTGGCGATGGGGCGCTCGAGAACGGTCTCGGGGCGGACGAGCGCCTCGGCGGCGAAGGTGACGGGAAGCTGATACTTCTCGACCCACTCGTGCTCGAGTGTGCGCGCGCCGGAAGTGCCGGCCAGCAGGGCGGACCAGCTCTCGGGGGCCGTCGCGCCGATGGGCGAGGTGGCTCCGATGCCGGTGACGACGATGCGGGGTGTGCTCATGGGGTGCGAATCCTTGCTCGGGACCGATGGGACCTGACCGGTGGGGGCCGAAGCCCCCACCGGGAGAATCAGGCCTGGTTCGAGGTGATGAAGGTGACGGCGTCGCCGACGGTCTTGAGGTTCTTGACCTCGTCGTCGGGGATCGTGACGCCGAACTTCTCCTCGGCGTTGACGACGATCGTCATCATCGAGATGGAGTCGATGTCGAGGTCGTCGGTGAACGACTTCTCGAGGGCGACCTCGTCGGCCGAGATGCCCGTCTCGTCGGTGATGAGCTCGGCAAGGCCGGCGAGAACCTCGTCGTTGGTGAATGCCATGATGTCTCCTGTTTTCTTGGGGGTTGGGCCCGACGGGCCCCGATCAGTCTAGGGTTCGGTGCCGTCGCGTCAGGGGAGCACGACGACCTGCGCGCCGAAGACCAGACCGGCGCCGAAGCCGATCTGGAGTGCCAGTCCGCCGCTCAGCTCCGGGTGCTCCTCGAGCAGCCGGTGAGTGGCGAGAGGGATGGATGCCGCGGACGTGTTGCCCGTGGTCTCGATATCACGACCGATGACCACCGTTTCGGGCAGCCCGAGCTGCTTGGCGAACTCGTCGATGATGCGCATGTTCGCCTGGTGCGGAACGAAGGCCGCGAGATCGCCCGGCTCGATGCCGGCGGCCTCGATGGCCTGACGAGCGACCTTCACCATCTCCCAGACGGCCCAACGGAACACCGTCGGTCCCTCTTGGCGCAGGGTCGGCCACGGCGCCGCCCCGTCGCGGAACTCGGTCAGCGTGGCGTTCATTCCCACGGCATCCGCCTTCGAACCGTCGGATCCCCAGATGGTGGGGCCGATGCCGGGGGTCTCGCTCGGTCCGACGACGACCGCCCCTGCTCCGTCACCGAGCAGGAACGAGATGCTCCGGTCGGTCGGGTCGACGATGTCGCTCAGCTTCTCGGCGCCGACGACGACCACGTGCTTCGCGAGGCCGCCGCGGATCAGCGCGTCCGCCTGGCCCACGCCGTAGGCGAACCCGGCGCATGCCGCGTTGACGTCGTACGCGGCCGCGGGGTTCGCGCCGATCCGGTCGGCGACGATCGCGGAGGCGGACGGGGTCTGCTTCGGATTGCTGATGGTCGCGACGATCACGGCGTCGATGTCGGAGGGGTTCACTCCCGACTTCTCGACGGCCTCGCGCGCGGCCTCGGAGGCCAGGTCGATGGCATCCGTCTCTTTGTTCGCGCGGACGCGCGTGACGATGCCCGTGCGCTGACGGATCCACTCGTCGCTCGAGTCGATCGGCCCGACGAGGTCGTCGTTGGGCACGAAGTTCTCGCCGCGGGCGGCGCCGTACGCGTAGATCCGCGTGTGCGCCGGCCCCTGCAGCTGACGGAGGGTGGGGGTGCTCATGCCTGGATGTCTTCTTTCAGGAGTGAGACGGCCGCGTCGAGGTCGTCGGGGGTCTTGACCGCCACGGTGGGCGTGCCGCGCAGAGCGCGCTTGGCGAGTCCCGTCAGCGCTCCGGCGGGGGAGAGTTCGATGATGCCGGTCACGCCCTGCTCGGCGAACGACGCCATGCAGCGGTCCCAGCGCACGGGCGACGCCACCTGCGCGACGACGAGGTCGAGAGCGCGGCGCCCCTCGGCGACGACGGAACCGTCGGAGTTGGTCCAGAGGGTGAGACCCGGGTCGGACACCGCGACATCGGCAGCTGCCGCACGCAGCGTCTCGACGGCGGGCTCCATGAAACGCGTGTGGAAGGCACCGGCGACCTGCAGCGGGATGACCCGCGCGCCGCGCGGCGCCTCGGCCGCCAGCTCGGCGAGAGCGGGCAGCTCGCCCGCCGCGACGATCTGGCCACCGCCGTTGTAGTTGGCCGGGGTGAGGCCCAGGGCCTCGAGGCGCTCGAGGACGACCGCCTCGTCGCCCCCGACGACCGCGCTCATGCCCGTCTCGGTGACGGCCGCGGCTTCGGCCATGGCGCGTCCGCGCAGACCGACGAGGCGCAGTGCATCGTTCTCGGTCAGGACACCGGATGCCGCCAGCGCGGCGATCTCGCCGACCGAATGCCCCGCGACCCCGGCGACGGCGCTTCCGGAGCGCTGCGTCAGAGCGGACCACGACAGCAGGCTCGCCGCGACGATGAGCGGCTGGGCGACACTCGTGTCGCGGATGCGGTCGGCATCCCACTCGGTGCCGGCGGCGACGAGGTCGACACCCGCCTGCTCGGAGTACGCGGCGAGACGCTCGCGCGCCCCGTCGAGTTCGAGCCACGGCGTGAGGAACCCAGGGGTCTGCGACCCCTGCCCGGGGAAGACGGCGATGATCACGGTCCCATCCTGCCAAGGATCGAGCGCCGTCTTATGGAGGTATCGACACAGATATGCGGCGTGCCTTTGTGCGAGCCGTGCATCACCGGGGTGCGACGGGGCGGCGCCCCGCGGCTCCACGTCGCCGTGTGGCGTCGGTTCCGATCGACCCGAGAATGAGCGCGGTCTGCAGGATGAGCGCCTCGCGAGGGCCGGTGGCATCCCATCCGATCACCTCGGAGACGCGCTTGAGGCGGTACCGGACCGTGTTCGGGTGCACGTACAGCTCACGAGCGGTCGCCTCGAGGGAGCGGCCGTTGTCGAGGTAGCTCCAGAGCGTCGCGACCAGATCGGTGCTGTGCGCTTGGAGGGGCCGGTAGACGCGATCCACCAGCGTCTGCTTCGCCACCGCGTCTCCGGCGAGAGCGCGCTCGGGCAGCAGGTCGTCGGCCTCCACCGGACGCGGCGCGTTGCGCCACGCGCGCGCGACGGCGAAGCCCGCGAGCGCCGCGCGGGCGCTCTGACCGGCGTCGACGAGAGCCGCGACCGGGGGGCCGAGCACCAGGTGGCCCGACCCGAACCCGGGTTCGAGCCGCTTGGCGATCTCGGTGAACGGGAGCTCGGTCGTGTCGTCGCCACCCCGCGCGGGCAGTTCGGCTCGGCCGAGCACGAGGACGAGACGAGACCCCTGGACGCCGATGAGCACGTCGACTCCGAGCTTGCGCGCCGTGCGGCGCACCTGATCGACGTCGAACTGCGGGGGAGTCGTCCCGACGAGGACGGCGACCTCTCCGTGCCCGTGCCATCCGAGGGCGGCGATGCGGCTGGGCAGTTCTTCATCGGCCTCGCCCGTGAGGATCGAGTCGACCACGAGCGCCTCGAGACGCGCGTCCCAGAGGCCGCGTGCCTCCGCGGCACGCGCATAGACGTCGGCGGCGGCGAACGCGACCTCGCGCGAGTACAGGAGCATCGCCTCGCGCACACTCTTGCTCCGCCCGGCGACGCGCTCCTCCATCACCTCGACGGTGACGCGGACGAGTTGCAGCGTCTGCGTCAGGCTCACGCTGCGCAAGAGCTCGCGCGGAGCCGCCGCGAAGATGTCCGACGCGATCGCCGGGGTCTGCGCGGGATCCTCGACCCACTGCGTGAACGACGTGATGCCCGCCTGGGCCACGAGGCCGACGGCCGAGCGCCGGGCCGGCGGCATCCCGGCGTACCAGGGGAGGGTCTCTTCGAGGCGCTGGATCGTGGCCGTCGCGAGGTCGCCGGAGATCCGGCGCAACCACACGAGGGTCTCTTCCTTGTCGCGTGCGACGCGGTCGAGGCCGTCGCGCGAAATGCGGTCGGGACCGGTCCCGCCCGAGAGGGGGGAGTCGGTCCCGACCGTGGGTTCACTCACGTGATCAGGCCTCGCCGCCCGCGTTGCCGCTGGTGCCGGCGTTGACGTCGTGCAGACGGTACTTCTCGATCGCCTGTCCGACGACCGCGCGGTCGACCTTGCCCTCTTCCGCCAGCGCCTGCAGGGCGCGCACGGCGAGCGAGGGGCCGTCGATCTTGAAGAAGCGACGAGCCGCGGCGCGGGTGTCGGAGAAGCCGAAGCCGTCAGCACCGAGCGTCCAGTAGTTCTGCGGGACCCACTGACGGATCTGATCCTGGACGGCGTGCATCCAGTCGCTGACCGCGACGACGGGGCCCTCGGCCTCCTTGAGCTTGTCGGTGAGGTAGGCCGTGCGGGGCTCGGCGTCCGGGTGGAGGAAGTTGTGCTCGTCGGCAGCGAGACCGTCGCGACGCAGCTCCGACCACGAGGTGACCGACCACACGTCGGCCACGACACCCCAGTCGTCCTTCAGCAGACGCTGGGCCTCGAACGCCCACGGCACACCGACGCCCGAGGCGAGCAGCTGCGTGCGGGGACCGTCGCCCTCGCCCGACGAGATGTGGTGGATGCCACGGACGATGCCGTCGACGTCCACGTTCTCGGGCTCGGCCGGCTGCACGTACGGCTCGTTGTAGACGGTCATGTAGTACATGACGTTGGGGTCGGGGTGGTTCCCGCCGTACATGCGCTCGATACCGGAGCGGACGATGTGCGAGATCTCGTACCCGTAGGCCGGGTCGTACGACACGGTGGCGGGGTTGGTGGACGCCAGGAGCTGCGAGTGCCCGTCGGCGTGCTGCAAACCCTCACCGGTCAGCGTCGTGCGACCGGCGGTCGCGCCGATGATGAAGCCGCGCGCCATCTGGTCACCCGCCGCCCACTGCGCGTCACCCGTGCGCTGGAACCCGAACATCGAGTAGAAGACGTAGACCGGGATCAGCGGTTCGCCGTGCGTCGCGTACGACGTGCCGGCCGCGGTGAACGCCGCGAGGGCGCCCGCCTCGTTGATGCCGACGTGGATGATCTGGCCCTGCGGGCTCTCCTTGTACGCGAGCAGGAGCTCGCGGTCGACCGAGGTGTAGTGCTGGCCCTTGGGGTTGTAGATCTTCGCCGTGGGGAAGTACGCGTCCATACCGAACGTGCGCGCCTCGTCGGGGATGATCGGGACGATACGGTGACCGAAGTCCTTGACCCGCAGCAGGTCCTTGAGCAGGCGGACGAACGCCATGGTCGTGGCGATCTCCTGCGTGCCCGAGCCCTTCTTGGGCAGCGCGTACGCCGCGTCTCCCGGGAGTTCCAGGCCCACGTGCGTGCTGCGACGCTCGGGCAGGAAGCCACCGAGCGAACGACGACGCTCGAGCATGTATTTGATGGTCTCGTCGTTCTCGCCGGGGTTGTAGTACGGCGGCTGGTACGGGTTCTCGTCGAGCTGCGCGTCGGTGACCGGGATGTCCATCGCGTCGCGGAAGGCCTTGAGGTCGTCCAGCGTCAGCTTCTTCATCTGGTGGGTCGCGTTCCGGCCCTCGAAGTGCGGGCCGAGGCCGTAGCCCTTGATCGTCTTCGCGAGGATGACGGTCGGCTGGCCCTTGTGCTCCTTGGCCGCCTTGAACGCCGCGAACACCTTGCGGTAGTCGTGGCCACCGCGCTTCAGGCCCCAGATCTGCTCGTCGGTGTAGTCCTTGACGAGCTCGAGGGCCCGGGGGTCGCGACCGAAGAAGTTCTCGCGCACGTAGGCGCCGTTCTCGGCCTTGTAGGTCTGGTAGTCGCCGTCGGGCGTCGTGTTCATGAGGTTGAGCAGCGCGCCCTCGGTGTCGCGGGCGAGCAGGTCGTCCCACTCGCGGCCCCAGACGACCTTGATGACGTTCCAGCCGGCACCGCGGAAGAAGCTCTCGAGCTCCTGGATGATCTTGCCGTTACCGCGGACGGGGCCGTCGAGACGCTGCAGGTTGCAGTTGACGATGAATGTGAGGTTGTCGAGACCTTCGTTCGCCGCGACCTGCAGCTGTCCGCGGCTCTCGACCTCGTCCATCTCGCCGTCGCCCAGGTAGGCCCAGACGTGCGAGTCCGAGACATCCTTGATGCCGCGGTTCGAGAGGTACTTGTTCGACATCGCCTGGTAGATGGCGTTGATCGGACCGAGACCCATCGACACGGTCGGGAACTGCCAGAACTCCGGCATGAGACGCGGGTGCGGGTACGAGGGGATGCCGTTCGGTGCCTGCGACTTCTCCTGGCGGAAGCCGTCGAGCTGCGCCTCGGTGAGACGACCCTCGAGGTAGGCGCGGGCGTAGGCGCCGGGCGAGGCGTGGCCCTGGATGAAGATCTGGTCGCCGCCCGACGGGTCGTCGAGCCCGCGGAAGAAGTGGTTGAAGCCGACCTCGTAAAGAGCCGCCGACGACGCGTAGGTCGAGATGTGACCGCCGACGCCGATACCGGGACGCTGCGCACGGTGCACGGTGACGGCGGCGTTCCAGCGGATCCACTTGCGGTAGCGGCGCTCGAGCTCCTCGTCGCCGGGGAACTCCGGCTCGTTCTGCTGCGAGATGGTGTTGATGTAGTCGGTGGTGGGAACCATCGGCACGTTGAGGTGCAGTTCCTTGGAGCCCTTCAACAGGCTCAGCATGATCTCGCGAGCGCGAGCCGGTCCCTTCGCCTGAACGAGCTGTCGCAGGGATTCCTGCCACTCCCCGGTCTCTTCGGGGTCGCTGTCCTGCGGCCCTTGCGAATACGGATCCTGGTCGTGAACAGTCACGGAAGACCTTTCGTCGTCTGGCAGGTCATGCCAGAGAATCGCCATACAAGTGCGGCAACCCTTGTTCGCTCCGCACAATCAACCATCGTCCAGCCTAGCGAGAAAGACCGACGCCGGAGGCGCGTGCGGCCGACACGTCGTTCGCAGCCACATGACGCTTCGACGTCGAACGATTCAGGGCCGCCCGGAGAGGGTCCCACCGGATGCCAGACCTCACCGTTCCACCGCTCGCACATCGGCGGCGGGTCTAGCCTGAGCGCGTGACCTCCAGCGCATCCGCGGGCTTCCGCACCCGCCCCGAGCATCGCTGGCCGGTGCTCATCGCTCTCGCCGTCGGAACCGGCCTGTACGCGGTCCTCCCGAGCGATGCTTCGGGCGCGCTGCGCTATGTCGTCGTGATCGCCGGTGTCCTCTGCGCGATCCCGATGGTCGTGACCAATCCGGCGCGCCTGACGCGCGAGACCCGCGTCGGCCGCGGCTTCGCCCTGGGCTTCACCGTGCTGCTGCTGAGCGCCAACCAGGTCGCCTTCTTCCTCCTCGTCCACCAGCTGCTCCAGGGCGAGGGGAGCGGCGCGACGACTCTCCTGGGGGCGGCGCAGGTCTGGGCGATCAACGTCATCGGCTACGCGGTCGTCTACTGGGAGATGGACCGGGGCGGTCCGATCGCTCGCCGACGAGATGCCCGCGACGAGCTACCGCCCGCCGACTTCCAGTTCCCGCAGGACTCCGACCGCGACGCCGTCCGCGAGGTGGCGCGGCGCTCGTCCGACGTCGAGGACTGGGCACCGGGGTACGTCGACTACCTCTACTTCTCGGCATCCAACGCGATGGCCTTCAGCCCGACCGACGTCATGCCGCTGAGCACGCGCGCCAAGATGTTCATGATGGTGCAGGCGATCTCGGGGTTCGTGCTTCTCGCACTCGTGATCGCGCGGAGCGTGAACATCCTGAGTTGACGGTGGTTCTTATGACCCTTTAGACAATTCTCGGCAACCCGGTTGGGTGATCGCAGACAGAGCGAAAGAGGCTCATCGCGTCGAGTGGAAGATGCCGCCTCGAAAAAGACCAAATCATCAACTCGAATGTCGTCCGGTCGAGATCGTACATAAGCTTGAGGTTCTTTTCTGCTTCCGCCACATCAAAGACTGCGTTAGATCGATTGCGCGTGTTGTATGACGACCACGGAAGTTCTTCGGCGATCCCCTGAAGTGTGGCCTCATCACTCACCCCTTAGCTCGCTCGAGGAAAACGTCGGCTATCGGAGAGCCAACGGAATGTGCCGCACAATTACGAGCGTCGCCAGCCGATTTCAGAATTTGAAGGAAGGGCCGAGGATCTGTCCAATTGTCGGGCCATAGCAGTTCTAATAGTTCGAGCTTCACCGCCCAGGCTTTTCGCGTGAGCTTCTGACTCCGCTCCCACACGGAGGCTCCCCTCACGCCGTGGTTTCCACCATCAGCGGACGGGTGTTCCGAACTCGCAAGTGCGGCGACGACTCGCGTCATATTGTCGTCGAGGCTCGCGCCTGCGCCGGTAATTCGACCGACATAGAGATGTAGCTGAAGGCCAGGGGGGAACGAGGATAGGTCGTCCCTGAACGATGGGCGCATAGCTGTACGGTATCGACCCTAATGGTCGTTCTCGTGGTGGGCCCTGCCGGGATCGAACCGACGACATCCACGGTGTAAACGTGGCGCTCTACCAGCTGAGCTAAAGGCCCGGGATGCCACGAGTCTAGCGGGCGGGCGAGACCGGGACTTCCTCGAGCGAACGGGCGCAGAGATCGACGAGGAACGTGTACACCGCGCGACTGGGATCGGCGACGAGTTCGTGCACGCCGTCGACCGGCGGGGTCACGCGCTTCCATCCGTGACCCGGAATGACGGCGT
Organism: Microbacterium sp. NPDC086615; assembly: GCF_040686055.1. Classification (NCBI taxonomy): domain Bacteria; kingdom Bacillati; phylum Actinomycetota; class Actinomycetes; order Micrococcales; family Microbacteriaceae; genus Microbacterium; species Microbacterium sp. NPDC086615. Next base: position 44,188 of record NZ_JBFBJJ010000009.1, on the reverse strand, counting down.
CGAAGCGCTCGCGGCCCGCTCCCTGGATGAGCACGTCGGCCCATCCGTCCGTCGGCGAGTCGACAGCCGCCTCGAGTTGCCGCGTCGACACCGTCATCGGTTCGGCGTCGTCGATCGGCCAGAAGGGCTCGAGTCCGATCCACGCGGCGACGAACGAGGGCACGTGCTCCGGGACGACCAGAGCGATGTGGCGACGTTCCGGATCGGCGATCGCGGCACCCGCGTTCAGCTCGCCGATCGAGGGGTCGTGCGCGATCACAACGCCGCGCGGCCCGGCGAAGGCCACGAGAACGGCGGCTCGACCTCCGCGCCGAACCCGGGCGACGAGGAGAGGCTGACGCGCGCCGAGAGCCGAGGCGACCGCCGTGCCCGTCGGGGTGAGCGCCGCGCCCTCGTCGATGAAACCGGCCGCGAGCAGCTCGGCCGCGGCATCCGTCGCTCTGACACGGCGGGGAAGAATCGCGGATGCCGAGCCCCGGCGTGAGCGTGACGCACCCGCGCGCAGCGCGCTCAGAGCCGCCGCCGAGACCACCGGCGCGGTCGTGGCGAAAGGCGTGGGAGCGAACGCGCTGAGAGCCTCGAGCGGGAAGCCGACACGCGTTGAGGCGTCGGCGTCGGCGGGAGCGGCACCCACCGATCGCGCCGCCGCCTCGACCTCGCCGGCATCGGCGGTGAGACGCAGCTGCGCGGCGATCCACGAGAAGACCGGGCCCACTGCTCCGAGCTGAGCGGGGGTGGCGCTGGCGGACAGGTGCACGTGGTGCGTCCCCGTCGCCCACACCGTCTTCGTCACGACGACGTCGGTCGCGCCCGCCGGGTAGACGAAGGTGATGCATCGCGCGCGGGCGAGGGTGGCATCCGGATTCTCGTCCCACAGGTCGACACCCACCACCCGGGCTCCGGGATGCTGCTGGCTCGCGGCGAGGATCGCGGCCGCAGACGCGTCGGTGAGCGGCGCGGTGCTGTCCACCACCGTGAGGACGAGGTTGGGCTGGAAGACGTCCTGCCGCTCGCGGAGGGCGAGCACGAGTTCGGCGCCGCGGTACTCCGAAGCGACGAAGCTGTCGGGATAGGTCACGATCGCGTGCGGGGTCCGTACCTCAAGGACGTCGGGAACGCGTCGGTCGGCGGTCGAGAACTTCACGCGCGGCCGCCTTTCATCGTCGGGTCGCCGCGCAGGGTGAGGTACCACACGGGGAGAAGGAAGCGGGGGAGCCAGAACGCCCCGACGATCGCCACGACGAGCAGGACCGCCGCGACCCCGAGCAGGACGAAGAAAACCTCTCGCGAGTACGACTCCACGAGCAGGGCCACGGATGCCATGGCGAACGCCGCACCCAACCACAGCCAGGCGAAACCGATCGTGCTGCCGAATCCGCGTCGCGCGCGGATCCACCCCTTCCATCGACCGGTGTAGGCGACGACGCCGAGCACGAGGAAGACGGCCCCGAGGAGAAGCCCGACGGTCATAGGACGTTCCCCGGCTGCGCCCCGATCGGCCCGGGTGCCATGATCTCGACGTTCTCCTGACGGACGTCGTCCATCACGTCCTGCGCGACCGCTTGACCGCCCATGCCGCCCAGGACGCCGCCGATCACACCGCCGATGATCCCGCCGATGATGGTTCCCGGGCCGGGGAAGATCGATCCGATGCTCGCACCGAGGAGAGCGCCGCCCCAGCCGCCGCCGGCTCCACCCGCGACGGACGCGCTGCCGATCACGACGGTGTCGACGACGGCCTCTTCCTGCCGCTCGTCTTCGGACCAGTCCGGGTGCCGCGTGAGGGTGTCGTTGTAGCTCTCGCCGTAGACACCCCAGTACGTGAGTCCGGCGCCGAGCAGGCCGAGCGCCTTACCGGCACGGCCGGCCCACTCCGGCGGCGTGCCCACTTTGTCGGGAGCGAACTGCGGCTGGCCCTGCCAGCCCGGCAGACCCGAGACGCGGGGAGGGGTGTCGGGCAGCAGATTGCTTTCGAGCATCAGGATGCCGGAGGGGCTGCGCACCCACACCTGTCCATCGATCATGGTGCGCGGCCACGTCGGGTTGATCTGGCCCGCGGTGAGCGTGATCTCGTCCGGCAGGAGGGCTCCGGGACCGGGGACCATGAGCGTGCCGCGGTACCGCTGCAGGAGCTCAGCGGCGAGACCCTGCGTGCCCGAGCCGATGTTGCCGTTGACGATCTCGAGGCCGTCGTTCATCGACCACGAGGCTGACGTCCGAAGAGCGCGCAGCGCTCGCGCGCACTCCTGGTCGGCCGCGACCACGTCGCCCTCGAACACCGATCGCCTCTGCGCGACGTCCCACACCGTGGGGGCGCTCGGGTCACGGTCGTCCATCGGCAGGTCGAGCTGCTCGTCGACGGTGGCGAGGTCGGCCACCAGGGCGGCGCGCCGCGCCTCGAGCGACGTCAGGGTGTCGGCGTAGGTCCGCAGGGCCGAGACGGCAGCCGCGAGAGCGGTCTTGAGGTCGTCGACGGTCGCCGGCACAGGCGCCATCGCGCCGTACGCCGTCTGCGCTTCGGGAGCGTGATAGACCGCGCTCAGACCACCCCAGGTGGTCGTGATGTCGGTCGAGGCGTCGTCGAGTCCGTCCAATGCCGCGGCGAGGGTGTCGGCGGCCGCCGATACCGCTTCCGAGCTGGGCACCGCGACGAGCGGTCCGGTTCCGGTGAAGGGCGTGCTCACGGCTGCACACCGCTCATCGTCGACTGCGTCTGCGCCGCCATGTCGTCGTCGCCCTGCTCGTAGAACGAAATCACGCTCTCGGTCGTCTCGGTGACCGTGCTGACGTGCCGTCGGAGAGCGGCGAGGCGGATCAGGAACGGGTCGGCGGCAACCTCGCTGAGCGCGGTCGAGGTCTCACCGTCGCCGACGGCCGTCTGGGCCGCGTCGAAGGCGTTCGCGGTCGCGGTCACGACATCGTCGATGGCCTGGGCGTGTTCGTCGGTTGCACGGCAGACGGCGCGCGCCTGTGCGGGATCGATGCTCCATGTCACGGTGATGGCATCCCTTCATCCGGGGGTCCGTACGTTCCAGGCTACCCAGGGCGCTCGCGTGTCCGACCCTCGCGGTAGCGTGGACACCGTGAACGCCGACCCCGCCGACCAGCGCAAACTGCTCGATCTCGCCGACCTCGATGCCCGTATCCGGCACGATGAGCGTGTCGCGGGCAACCCGCCGCAAGCGGCGGAGGTGCACGACCTGCTCGCCCAGCGCGCCACGCTGACCCAGGAACTGTCGAGTCGAGCCAACGCCCGCGACGACCTGACGGCTGAGATCGCGCGTCTCGAGTCCGACGTCAAGGTGGTCGACGCCCGCATCGCACGCGACACCGAGCGACTGGCCGCCTCGTCGAACCCGAAGCAGGCGCAGGGGTTCGAGAGCGAGCTCGCCGCTCTCGCGCGTCGCAAGAGCGATCTCGAGGACCTCGAGATCGAACTCATGGAGCGGCTCGAGAACGCGGATGCCGCCGTTGCCGAGCAAGAGGCTCTGATCGCCGAGACCAACGCCCGCGGTGCAGAGCTGAGCGCCGAAGCCAAGCGCGTGGTCGCCGAGGCCACCGAGCGGCTCGAGGGAGCCCGTCGCGACCGCGAGGCCGTGGCCGGCTCCGTGCCGGCGGATCTGGTCGCGCTCTACGAGCGCCTGGCCGCGCGCGGAAACGGTGCCGGTCTCCTCCGAGCGGGTGCGTGCGAAGCGTGTCGCATGGTTCTGCCCCCGAGCGATCTGGCGTCGGTCCGCCGCGCGCAGACCGACGAGGTCGTCTTCTGCCCCGAGTGCGGGGCGATCCTCGTGCGCACCGAAGAATCGCGGTGAAGCGCCCTGGCGTCCGCGGCCTCTGACGCGGTCGTCGTCGGACGGACGGCATCCGGTGATGTCACCCTGATCGATCTGGATGCCACGGGCGCCGCGACCTCCGCCGTCACCGTCCGGGCGTCCGACGTCACCCGTGCGATCCACGACCGCGAGACGACCGGGCCGGTCCGCTGGATCTGGAGCGACACGCGTACGTGGTATCCCGGTCTGCTCGCCGCGGGCGTTCGCGTGGGGCGAGCATGGGACCTCCGCCTCGTGCACGCGCTCCTCCGCGATGCCGCAGCCGTCACCGACGACCACGGTCTGCGTGCCGCTCGCGCCTGGGACGCGGTGGCAGCCGACACCGTCGCGGCCGACACACTGTTCGACCTCGCGGACACGGCATCCGGCCCTCCCGACACCGCAGACGCGGCGCTCGAGGAGTATCGCCGTCAGCGCGCCGCCATCGACGGCGCCTCCACGCCGGCTGCGCTGCGCCTTCTGTGCGCGGCCGAGTCGGCGGGCGCACTTCTCGCGGTCGAGCTGCATGAGACCGGCTTGCCATGGAGCGTCGAGGCGCACGGCATCCTACTGGCGCGGGAGCTGGGGGAGCGGCGCGGCCAGGCTCTCCCCACCCGCATCGAGGAGTCCGCGGCACGCGTGCGCGCGGCTCTCGGCGACCCGTCGGCGTCGCTCGACTCGCAGCCACGTCTGCTGCGGTCGCTCCATCGCGCCGGTCTCTTCGTCGAATCGACGAGCAAGTGGGAGCTGTCCGAGCACGACCATCCGGTGGTGGAACCCCTCCTGGCGTACAAGAAGCTGATGCGCCTGTACACCGCGAACGGGTGGGCGTGGATGTCGGAGTGGGTTCACGACGGCCGGTTCCGGCCCGTGTACGTGCCGGCGGGCGTCGTCACCGGCCGCTGGGCGTCATCCGGCGGGGGAGCGCTTCAGATTCCCCGGGCGCTCCGCGTCGCGGTTCGTGCCGACCCGGGGTGGACGCTCGTCACGGCCGACGTCGCGCAGCTGGAACCCCGCGTCCTGGCGGCGATGGCGCGCGACACCGCTCTCGCCGACGCCGCGCGCGGCCGCGATCTCTACGCGGGTGTCGTCGAGGCCGGTGCGGTCGCCACGCGCGCCGAGGCGAAGATCGCGATGCTCGGGGCGATGTACGGCGCGACGACCGGGGAGAGCGGCCGTCTCCTTCCCCGTCTGCGGCGCACCTTTCCCCGGGCCATGGCGCTCGTCGACCACGCGGCGCGCGTCGGCGAAGAGGGCGGTGTCGTGTCGACGTGGCTCGGCCGTACCTCGCCCGGCCCCGGCGAGGCGTGGCGCGCGGTGCAGTCGCGCGCCGGCGACGCCGAGGCGTCCGGGATCGACGAGACCCGCGCCCGCCGCTCCGCGCGCGACCGGGGGCGCTTCACGCGCAACTTCGTGGTGCAGGGAACGGCCGCCGAATGGGCTCTCGCCTGGCTCGCCGATCTGCGCGGGCGCCTCGCGGCTTTCGAACCCGTGGATGCCGCGGATGCCGCGCCCCGCTCCGGCCCGGTGTTCGAGCGCCGCCCGCACCTGGCGTTCTACCTGCACGACGAGATCATCGTGCACACGCCGGTCGTTCACGCCGAAGCCGTCGCCGCGGCCGTCCGCGAGTCGGCGGCGACCGCTCAACGCCTTCTCTTCGGCTCGTTCCCCCTGGACTTCCCGCTCGACCTCCGAATCGGCGAGACGGCGGAGAAGGCGTGATCGGCCCGCGTAGACTCGAGGGTGCGAATGGGTCGGCTGGACGGTCGCGTCACGGGTTCGCCCGTGCCGAGGAACGTCCGGGCTCCACAGGGCAGGACGGTGGGTAACGCCCACCCGGAGCAATCCGCGAGACAGTGCCACAGAGAGCAGACCGCCCCGTCCCTGAGCGCAGGAACTCCGGTCCCTGAGCTTGTCGAAGGGCCGCGGGGTAAGGGTGAAAGGGTGGTGTAAGAGACCACCGGGGTCGTGGTGACACGACCCGCGAGGTAAACCTCGTCCGGAGCAAGGCCAGACAGGGGATGTTGACGCGGCTCGCCGAGTCCCCGGGTAGGCCGCTGGAGCGGCACGGCAACGTGTCGCCGAGAGAGATGACCGTCCACGGGGCTCACGCCCCCGGACAGAACCCGGCGTACAGGCCGGCCCATTCGCTTCACGTCACTCGACCAGGCGAGTTCGCGCCGCGAGGACGGGCCTGCACGCCGGTTCGGCGAATGCGCCGGTCAGTCGCAGAGCGTCGCCTGAGCAGCCTGGGCGACGATGACGCCGTCACCCGGCTGAGCGGAGAGGCCCGCGGGAACGACGAGGATGACCTGGTCGGCGGGCGTTCCGGCCTCGAGCTGCTCGCACGTGCTCTCGCCGAGCGAGACCAACTCATCGTCCGTCGCCGAAGCGAGGTCGCCGAGCTTGCTGCGCACCTCGGTGAGGTAGGCGGCATCCTCCGACGAGGCCGGACTCGCGGTGTCTTCCGGCTCGACGACGACGGTCGTGTCGCCCGACGAGAAGGTCCCGGTCTGTCCGGGCATGACGGTGATGTTCTCCTCGGTCGTTTCGCTGGTGCATCCGGCGAGGAGCACAGCGGCGGTGGCGAGGACGAGGACAGCGGGGAGACGTTTCATGGCTCCACCATAGGAAAGCCGAAACGCGTCCGTCAGAAAGACGGCCTCACTTGACAGCGGGCAGCGCCTCGGGCACAGGCACGGCCAGCGAGGCTGCGCCGATGATCCCCGCGTTGTTGCGATGCTTCGCGGGGACGATGGGGGCACGCAGCTTGAGCAGGGGCAGGAACTGCTCGGAGTGCTTCGAGACCCCGCCGCCCACGACGATCAGGTCGGGGCTGAAGAGGAACTCCACGTAGTCGTAGTACCACTGCAGGCGCTTCGCCCATTTCTCCCACGAGAGTTCCTCGCGCTCCATCACGGAGTAGGCGGCGTAGCCCTCGGCGTCCCGCTTGTGACCGCTGCGCTGCAGATGGCCGAGCTCGCTGTTGGGGACGAGCACGCCGTCGTAGATCAGCGCCGAACCAATCCCGGTGCCGAGCGTCGTCAGGATGACGAGACCGTCGATACCCTTCGCGGCGCCGTATCGCACCTCCGCGACACCGGCGACATCGGCGTCGTTAGCGAAGTGAATGTCGCGAGACAGACCGTGCTCGAAGAACTTCTCCGCCTCGAAGCCGATCCACGACTTCGACACGTTGGCTGCCGAGAGGGTTCGTCCGCCCTTCACGATGGCCGGGAAGGCCACGCCGAGCGGCAGGTCTGCCGGCGCTTCGAGGGTCTCGAGCACCTCCTTGACGGCGGCGAGCACGTCGGCGGGCTCCGCGCCGGCGGGGGTCGCGACCTTGATGCGATCGCTGACCAACTCCCCGGCATCCAGATCGACGATCCCCGCTTTGATTCCGGTTCCGCCGATGTCCACTCCGACCGCGCGCGACGCATTCGTTGCCATGCCCTCCAGCCTATCCAGCCGAGCGGCCTGGATCAGTAGGATCGACAGAGGCCCGGCGGACAGCCGCCGCAGACGCTTGACCCACGCGAGGAGCGATCGTGAGCGACGAGAACACGAAGTACTGGTACAACCTGGAGACCCACGAGGTGGAGCAGGGATACGCCTCGCCGGCGATCGACCGTGCCGGGCCCTTCGACACCGCCGAAGAGGCGGCTCGCGCGCCCGAGATCCTGCGCGAGCGGTCGCGGCAGTGGGCCGAAGACGACGCCCGCGACGACCGCTGACCCGTCGACGGCGTCAACCGCTGACCGCACCGTACTGAGAACGAGGGATGACGACGATGGACAAGCAGCGCGATTTCGTTCTGCGCACGATCGAAGAACGCGGCGTGAAGTTCGTGCGCCTGTGGTTCACGGATGTCGTGGGCACGCTGAAGTCGGTGGCGATCGCGCCGGCCGAGGTCGAGGGGGCCTTCACCGAGGGCCTCGGATTCGACGGCTCGGCCATCGAGGGTCTCACGCGTTCGTACGAGTCGGACCTGCTCGCCCACCCCGACCCGACGACCTTCCAGATCCTGCCGTGGCGCGGCGAGATCGACCCCACGGCGCGCATGTTCTGCGACATCACGACGCCCGACGGCCAGCCCGCCGTGGCCGACCCGCGCCACGTGCTCAAGCGCACGCTCGCCAAGGCCGCCGACGCCGGGTTCACGTTCTACACGCACCCCGAGATCGAGTTCTACCTCCTCAAGTCGTCCCAGCTGGGCGCCGACGGACGCCCCGAGCCCGTCGACTCGGCCGGCTACTTCGACAACGTCCCCGGCGGCACGGCTCACGACTTCCGCCGTCGCTCGGTGCGCATGCTCGAAGACCTCGGCATCTCCGTCGAGTTCAGCCACCACGAGGGCGGCCCCGGCCAGAACGAGATCGACCTGCGCTACGCAGACGCGCTCACGACCGCCGACAACATCATGACCTTCCGCACGGTCGTGAAGGAGGTCGCGATCGAGCAGGGCGTCTACGCCACGTTCATGCCGAAGCCGATCAGCGGCCAGCCCGGCAGCGGCATGCACACGCACCTGTCGCTCTTCGAGGGCGACATGAACGCGTTCTACGAAGAGGGCGCGCAGTACCAGCTGTCGAAGGTCGGCCGTCACTTCATCGCGGGCCTGCTGCGCCACGCGAACGAGATCTCGGCCGTCACCAACCAGTTCGTCAACTCGTACAAGCGCCTGTGGGGCGGCGACGAGGCTCCCAGCTTCATCTGCTGGGGCCACAACAACCGGTCGGCGCTCGTGCGCGTGCCGCTGTACAAGCCGAACAAGGGTCAGTCGACGCGGGTTGAGTACCGCGCGCTCGACTCCGCCGCGAACCCGTACCTGTCGTACGCGCTCATGCTCGCGGCCGGCCTCAAGGGCATCGAAGAGGAGTACGAGCTCCCCGCCGAGGCCGAAGACAACGTCTGGTCGCTCAGCGACGCCGAGCGCCGTGCGCTCGGATACGCGCCGCTGCCCGCGAGCCTCGACCACGCCCTCGAGTACCTCGAGGAGTCGGAGCTCGTCGCCGAGACGCTCGGCGAGACGGTCTTCAAGTACGTGCTGCTCAACAAGCGTCGCGAATGGCAGCAGTACCGCGCTCAGGTGACGCCGTTCGAGCTCGCGAGCAACCTCGAGGCACTCTGACACCGCCCGACAGGACACCGATGATGTCGGGCGATCGATCGACGGCGCTCACGGCCCTGGCGCGCATCGGCTTCTCGCGACTCGCCGAGGCCGATGCGCTCCTCGGCGAGCTCGACGAGCTGGTCGGCGTCGAGCGGACGGATGCCACGGCCCTGGCGCAGCGCGTCGCGGACCCCGATCGCGCCCTGTCGGCGATCGTGCAGATCGCTCGACGGAACACGGATGCGGTGCGCGCCTGCGCCGCAGACGCCGGAGCGTGGCGCGCGCTCTGGGACATCGTGGGCGCCTCGGACGGGTTCGCGGAGTTCTACCTCCGTCATCCGGAGGAGCTCGCGCACCTCGCCGGCGCCGGTCTGACCATCCCCGACGAGCAGGAGATGCGTGCCGACCTCCTGGCATCCGTCGGCGACGAGAACGGCTTCGCGGCGGATTCCTCGGATGCCGCGTGGGTGGCGTTGCGAGTGCGCTATCGGCGCATCCTGGCCCGGATCGCCGCGTACGACCTGGGGCAGGACGACCCGGCCGCCGCGATCGACATGGTCTCGGCATCCCTCGCCGACCTGGCCGGAGCGGCGCTCGAGGCTTCGCTGAGCGTCGCTCGTGCGCGTGTGGCCGGGCCCGGGCCGGCGGCGTTTCCGCGCGCCCAGGTCGAGGCGACGCAGTTCGCGATCATCGCGATGGGCAAGACCGGTGCCCGCGAGCTGAACTATGTCAGCGACGTCGACGTGATCTTCGTCGGCGGGTCGGCTGACGAAGAGGTCGTGTCCGAGGCGCGCGCGATCGACATCGGGACGCGCCTGGCCGTGCAGACGATGCGCGGCATCTCGGGGCCTGAGATCGAGCCGCCTCTGTGGGAGGTCGACCCGAACCTCCGCCCCGAAGGGAAGCAGGGAGCGCTCGTACGCAGCCTCGGCTCGCACCGGCAGTACTACGACCGGTGGGCGAAGAGCTGGGAGTTTCAGGCGCTCTTGAAGGCGCGCGCGATCGCGGGCGACGCGCAGCTCGGCGCCGACTACGTCTCGGCGATGCAGCCTCTCGTGTGGCACAGCGCCGCGCGCGAGAACTTCGTCGAGGGCGTGCAGCGCATGCGCGAGCGCGTGACCGACCACATCCCGGCGAGCGAGATCAACCGTCAGCTGAAGCTCGGTCCCGGCGGCATCCGCGATGTCGAGTTCACGGTGCAGCTGCTTCAGCTCGTGCACGGGCTCACCGACGAGCGGATCCGCCAGCGCGGCACGCTCGAAGCGTTGGACGCGCTCGTCGCCGAGGGCTACATCGGGCGTTCCGAGGCCGAGGCGTTCGCGCGCGACTACCGCCTGCTGCGTCTGCTTGAGCATCGCCTGCAATTGCGGGGTCTGCGCAGGACGGCGCTCCTCCCCGAGAAGCCCGACGATCTTCGCGTCCTCGCGCGGGCGACGCGATTGGCGGATTCCGCCGAGGGGGTTCAGGCCGCGTGGGAGGCCATCAAACGCGAGGTGCGCGACATCCACGTGCGCCTCTTCTACCGTCCGCTGCTCTCCGCCGTGGCGGCCCTGCCCGAGGGGGAGCGCACCCTCTCGACCGAGCAGGCGCGCGACCGCCTCGCCGCGATCGGCTTCCGCGATCCTGCCGGCGCCCTGAGGCACATCGCCGCGCTGACCACCGGGTTGAGCCGCAAGGCCACCATTCAGCGGCACCTCATGCCGGTGATGATCCGCTGGTTCGCCGATGGCGTCGACCCCGACTACGGGCTCCTGGTTTTCCGGCGCATCAGCGAGCGACTGGGGAACACACCCTGGTTCCTCCGTGTGCTTAGAGACTCCGCCGGTGCGGCCGAGAGCCTGACGCGTGTGCTGTCGGGATCGCGCTACATCGGCGAGCTGATGGAGTGGATACCCGAAGCGGTGGCATGGCTCGACGACGATGCTCTGCTCCGCCCACGCTCGGGCAAGGCGCTCGAAGATGAGGCGCGAGCCATCCAGACGCGATGGCAGAACATCGACGACGCCATGCGGTCGGTACGCGCGCTCCGTCGTCGCGAGATGCTCCGTGTCGCGATGGCGGCTGTGCTCGAGGTGGTGTCGCTGGAGGAGCTCTCCGACGCTCTGACCACCATCACCGAGACGACGATCCAGGCGACGCTCCGCGCCGTCCGCCGCGCCGTCGTCCCGCCGGAGGACGATGACCTCGACTTCTCGGTCATCGCGATGGGACGCTTCGGCGGTCGAGAGCTCGGTTTCGGGTCGGATGCCGACGTGATGTACGTCTATCGCGCGAACGGCCTCGATCCTCAGCGCGCGAACAACCTGGCGCTGAAGATCGTCGCCGGCCTGCGCGAGCATTCCGAGGACCACCGCCTCCCGCTCGATCTCGACGCCGAGTTGCGCCCCGAGGGTCGCAGTGGCCCTCTGGCCCGCTCCCTCGACGCGTACGCCGAGTACTACCGCCGCTGGTCGTTGTCGTGGGAGGCGCAGGCCCTCCTGCGCGCCCGCGGCGTCGCCGGCAGCGTCAAGCTCATCAACGACTTCATGGCTCTCGCCGACGAGGTGCGCTACCCCGAGAAGGCCGACCCGAACGGTTTGCGCGAGATCCGTCGCATCAAGGCACGCGTCGAGAACGAGCGGCTTCCGCAGGGTGCCGACCCCGCACGTCACCTCAAGCTCGGTCCGGGGTCGCTCAGCGACGTCGAGTGGCTCGTCCAGATCCTCCAGCTGCAGCACGCCCGCGCCGTGCCGGGTCTTCGGACAACGTCGACCCTCGGAGCGCTCCGCGCGGCCGTCGATGCCGGCCTCGTCCCGGCCGACGCGGCCGAGAAGCTCGCGGCATCCTGGCACCTGGCGAGCCGCCTCCGTTCGGCCAACACCCTGCTCTCGGGCCAGACGAGCGACGTGCTCCCCGCCGACCGCGCCCGTCTCGACGGCATCGGACGCATCCTCGAGTATCCGCCGCGCTCAGCGACCCGTGTCGAGGAGGACTACCTCGCCGCGACCCGCCGTGCCCGACGCGTCTTCGAGAAGCTCTTCTACGGGTGATCTCCGTTCGGTGGCGGGCCCGCGGTCCGAGATCGCGCGCCGGTCACGACATCAGGCGCTCGCGCACCTCTCGACGCAGGACCTTGCCCACGAGCGAGCGCGGGAGGTCGTCGACGATGATCACGCGCCGCGGGACCTTGTAGGCAGCCAGGCGGGTCTTGCAGAAGTCGCGCACCGCGTCCGGCTCGAGGTCGACCCCGTCGCGGACGACGATCGCGGCAGCGACGTCTTCGCCGCCCCGCGGCTTGGGCAGCGCGACGACGGCGGCAGCCTCGATATCGGGATGAGCGACGAGCGCGTCCTCGACCTCGCTGGGCGAGACGTTGAACCCGCCCGTGATGATGATCTCTTTCAACCGGTCGACGATCGTGACGAAACCGTCGGGGGAGACGGAGGCGATGTCGCCCGTGCGCAACCACCCTCCGTCGAGCAGCGTCTCGGCGGTGTCGGTCGGGCGGTTCCAGTAGCCCTGGAACACCTGTGGACCGCGCAGGAGCAGTTCGCCCGTATCGCCGAGGGGTACATCGCTCTCGGGGTCGGCGGGATCGACCACGCGGATCTCGGTGCTGGGGAACGGCACGCCCACCGTGCCCGGCCTGCGAGACGGACCGATCGGGTTGCCGAGCGCGACGGGCGAGGACTCGGTCATGCCGTACCCCTCGACGAGCAGACCGCCGGTGGCGGCCTCCCAGCGATCCACGGTCGCGACGGGCAGGCTCATCGCCCCCGAGATCGCGAAACGCACGGTCGACAGATCGATCGTGCCGCGAGCGGCCGCGCGGGCGAGCTGGTCGTAGATGGGCGGAACCGCGGGCAGGAAGGTCGGTGGGCTCTTCCGGATCGCGGATGCCACGAGCTCGAGATCGTACTTCGGGAACAGCACGAGCTTCGCGCCGATGCTCATCGCGAACGTCAGGCACAGAGTGAGCCCGTACGCGTGGAACAGAGGAAGGACGCCGTAGAACGTCTCTTCCCCGTCATGCAGACCCGGCACCCAGGCGCGGCCCTGCATCGCGTTGGCGCGCAGGTTCGCGTGCGTCAGTACTGCCCCCTTGGGACTGCCCGTCGTGCCGCTCGTGTACTGGAGGAGCGCGATGTCGTCGAGTCGCGGTCCGGCCTGCTTTCGCGACAGCGTGCCGTGGCCGAGCAGCGTCTCCCACCGGCGGACCCGCTTCGACGTAGGGGCGGCGGTGAGCTGCGCGCGGGCCTCCCGGGCTTTGCGTACGGGCAGGCGCAGCGCGAGGCGCTGGAAGCGCGGCATGGCGGATGTGATGTCGACGCTGACGACGTGCTCGAGCGCCAGGTCGGAGGGGAACTCGGCAACGGTGTCGGCGACCTTGTCCCACACGATCGCGAACCGCGCGCCGTGATCCTCGAACTGGTGTCGCAACTCGCGAGGGGTGTAGATCGGGTTGTGCTCGATGACGATCGCACCGAGCCGGAGGGCCGCGTAGAACGCGACCACGTGCTGCGGACAGTTGGGAAGCACGAGGGCGACCCGATCACCGGCGCGCACACCGAGCCGACGAAGACCCTCGGCGGCCCGGTCGACGAGCTTTCCCAGCTCGCGGTAGGTCGTCGTCGCGCCGAAGAACTCGAGCGCGGGGCTCTTGCCGTACCGCGACACGCTCGCGGCCATCATCTCGGGCAGAGTCTGCGTCGGCTCGTCGATCTCGTGCGGGACTCCTTCTGCGTAGGAGCTCAGCCAGGGACGCGAAGCGTAGGGGAGGGGCATGGCATCCATCCTTCCGCGCCCCTCCGACATCCCGGCAGCACGGCACCTGTGGGGATGCCGGGAGCGTGGAGCCTCTACGCGTGCGACCTGTTGCGCTGCTCCGCTGCTCGCGCTGCGAGATACAGCGGAACGGCGAAGATGAGCAGAACCGCCGCACCGATCCACCCGCTGAGGCCGCGAAGCGCGGGAGCCGCGAACATCGCCGTCGCACCCACGGCCACGAGAACGCCCGCAAGAACGCCGTAAAGCCGCATGCCGTAGAGCGAGATGAACGTGAGGTAGTGAGCGCCGACGATGATCAGCGAAGCGGGAAGGAAGAGCGTCGGCGCCACGCTGCCGAGGGCGATCGCCACGAGCAGTCCGAGCGGAACGGTGAAGGCGCTCTGCATCGCCAAGGCGGCTGACGGGTGCCCCCTCGGAAGGAACGCTGGCCCACCCAGAATCTTCAAGACGAGAGCTGAGAGGGGGAAGATCATCATGCCACCGAGGAACAAGACCGACATCGACAGCCAGATCGACCCCCAGAGAGAGGCGGCCGACGCCGCCGCCCAGATCACGGCCGACACGAGCGGCCCCGAGAATCCGCCCCGATACAGCCGACGCACATCCGCCTGGGCGGTTTCGACATCCATATGGCTCATCCTGGCAGGCCGCGCGCCCCGCGTTGGGGACGCCCTCGCCTCGACGCCGGAATCGTCCTACCCTGGCGCCATGTGCCGGAACATCGTCCCCCTCCACAACTTCACCCCGCCCGCGACGGATGCCGAGTGCCACGACGCCGCTCTCCAGTTCGTCCGCAAGATCGTGGGGACGACGAAACCGTCGAGGGCCAACCAAGAGGTCTTCGATCGCGCGGTGGCCGAGATCGCGGCATCCGTTCGTCATCTTCTCGACGACCTGGTGACGAACGCCCCTCCAAAGGTCCGCGAGGAGGAAGCAGCGAAACGACAGGCGCGCTCCGCCGAACGGTACGAGGCGATCCGCGTGTTCCAGGAGCAGAAGCGGGCGGCGCGGGCGGCGTCCTGACCGGTCTCAGCCTTCGGTGAACCGCTCGAACAGGGGAGTGGCATCCGGTCTTTCGAGGTCCGGGATGCCATCGTCCTCCGGGACCGCGGTGAGCGGTCCACGCAACTGGTCAAGGAGCGCCGTGGGATCGCCGGGCTCGCAGGTGGAGGTCGCGCGAACCTCGAGCACATCGACCACGCCGCCCGATGCACCGGCCGGAATCATGTCGACGTCCAACCGAGACACCTTTGCCTCCGGCTTGCCTGCCACGATCACGGTGTTCTCGATGCCCTCGCCGTAGGTGGGCGACGGAGCGACCTGCCAGCCGTTGTCTGTCATCCACGCTCGGAGATCGGCCATGCGCTGCAGCCCCTGTCCGTCGAAGGAGAAACCCTCCGGCAGGTTCCGGCGCAGGATGAACTCGTATCCGGCTTCGCATCGTGCAGGAATGTCGCCATACTCTCCGACGCGCCACTCTCCGGCGTAGATCTGCTCCTGCACCTCGGCGACGGCGGCCTTGAAGTTGAGGTTCACCGCCTGCGCCCGGGTGAAGCTCTCTTCGCCGGCCGCTGAGCGCGATGGTGCGGCGCCAGAGCCGTCGCACCCGGACAGCAGAATCACGACGGTGATCGCACCGATAGCCAGCGCGAACGGCCTTCGTCGTTCGATCATCGACCCATCCTGCCAAACCCGCGGGCCGCCGTGAGACCGGTCGGACGAACGACGACGCCCGCCCCCACGAAACGGCGGGGACGGGCGTCTTTCAGCGATCAGGCGATCAGACCCCGAAGTACAGTTCGGACGATCGCGGGCTTAATGCTGGGTGTTGGTAGATGCCGCCACCCCCGGGATTCCGCGGATCACGCATCGCCAAGTTATGCCTGTTGTAGCGGACTGTTGGCACTTTCGCGGACTTTTCGCGGACTGGCGGAAGGGCACGCGAGTATCGCGTACCCGGGATGAGATACGGGTGACGTACCCCACCGAGGGGGTCGCGGATCGCTACCCCCTCGGCGAAATGGGTGCAGATTCGGCACCCCCGCACTCCCCGCCCGGTATCGCGGCCACCGGGTGGAGCGATGACGAACGATTGGTTGCGGCTACCGGTGGCCGGAACCATGCGCGTGGTCACCGGTAGCCGGGCGCACCGGGAATAGCTTCCGCTACCGGTAGCGGAAGCTAGGGGTGTCGGTTCAGTCGACACCCCTGAAGGGGCCGAGGTATTTCGTATCCTCTGGGGTGGCGTGATTCACCGTCACGCCATCCCGCATTTCGACTGAGGGATGTCCGATCCTCTTCATCGTCGCTCGCGGCGATGCGCGCCAGCTTCCTCTCGTACAGGATCTGCTCGACGCCGTCCCGCATGATGATCGCGGCCGCCGTGAGTCTCTCGTCAGGAGTCATGTCGCTGACGCGGGGCCAGTCTCGGTAGTGGTTCACGATCGCAACCCTGCAAGATGTGCTGGCTTTGCAGCAATACCCATGTGGAGCACGTGCGCTCTGCTCGGGTCGGACCAGGAACGTCGCCCCTCATCTCGAGCTAGATACCGTGCTGAGAGTGAGCGACGAATCGGCAGATCGGTACAGGTTCAAACGCGGCTTCAGCCGCGAGCAAGCCGCTGACTACTGCGGGGTGAGCATCTACAAAGTGGCCATCGCCGTCCGACAGAACACTCTGCCAGCGCGGCGACACGGCAAAGACACGATCATCTTCCGCGAGGATCTCGACGCGTGGATGGACGGTTGGGAGATCGCCTAGTCGCCGGCACTCTCACGGTCGTTCCTCACTCGCGATAGCTCGGCTTCGTAGTCGTGCTTTTCGATCGAGTCGCGCAGGATGATCGCCGCCGCCGTGAGGCGTTGGTCGAGGGTTAGGCGTTCGCTTCCCATGACCTTCAGAGTTCCACGCCCGGCACCTACTGTGGGGCTTTGCGTCGAGCGTTGCCGGTGAGCTCGCCCCAGTCGGCCACGGCGCCACCCGATGGCGCGAGGGACGCGAGCATGTCGCTGTGAACCTTCCAGCAGGCCAGACGCAGCGACGTCGCCCACCCGAGCACGACACCCGTCCGCTCCGCGCGGTAGGCGATTGCGCGGCCGGCGTCGACACGGCGGATCTCGATGCGACCGTACTCGCGGCCCTGCGGGTCGATCATCCGCCACACTCCGGGCGGGCCCTCGACGGCGGCCATGATCGGGTGCCACTCGGCCACGGAGTCACTCCTGTTCTCCGGCCGAGAAGATGACGCTACAGCCCACCCCGGACACCAGGACACCCGGGAGCCGCAGACACACACCCACGAGGCGCACAGCGCCGCTCGAAGGTGGGCCGAGTTCAACCGAGAACGAAGCGCGCGATTGAGTGGGCGTCCATTCCGGCGATCAGCATTGAGGCGACCTCCCCGCCGTACTTGCGGTGACCGGCCAGCTCCCGCTCCCAGTGGTCGGTCAGGGCTCGGTTCTCCTCGTCCAACAGGTACCTGATCTCCAACCCCTGCAACGGACACCTCCCAGCCACCAGATGCCGGCTGCGTCGACTTGATGCGCATCCCGATACTGGGGACGTCGACGCCCATCACCGAAAGCTGACGGATGTTCGGATCGAGCAGCAGGGCGGGAGACTCGCACGTCAGTAGAAGGTGCCCGTTGTACTTGCCCTCTGGGCGCCAATCAGTCCACTGAGATTGCTTCTCCGCTGGAATGAAGGCTGTGGCTTTGGGTCCCATCACGACCACGCTGCCGGTAGCCCTCGCTCGCGCGACAACTGACACAGCGCGAGGCTGCAGCTCGTACCCGAGATGTTTAGCGGTGACGGCGAGCATGGCTCCCGCCTCGAGGCATGCGGGCTTAGTCCCGTACACGAGCCCGATGGCCGCCATAGCCTCCAGCAGAAGGCCAGCGGGTTGGGGAGCGGCGCGCGGCAACGTCAACCTCTGCGGGCTGTCAATCGACAGCAGGCAACAGAGTGAGAGCGAGAACCCGATCCGTTGGTGTGAGCGGGCCACCGTCCGGATAGGTGCCCTCGATGATGCTCTGACGGACCACTCGCCCGCCCTGGTGGCCGCGGAAAACTCTCACGATGACCTGCACGTCCCCGACGCCGGGGAGTTCGACCGTGGTGGAGTACGTCTCGTCTGCTGGCATGCCCGCACACTACCGCGGCGCTGAGGACGGCGGCAGGGGGCTCACGCGCGCTCACGGGGCGCACAGCACCGGCCCGCGGCCATCTAATCCGCTGTGACGCCGCGGCCGCGTCTCGTATGTTGGGCGTCGTGTCCACACTCGATCCAGACTTCTCGATGGTCTGCTGGTCGTGCGGCGAGACGGTGGGGCGGTGTGCTCAGAAGCTCGGTGGTAGTGACAGGCACTGCTGCCTCGACTGCACGCACGGCGGCAAAGATAGTGCGAGCCGCGGACCTCTTAGGTGTTGGCCCGAACACGGGAGCCCCTGACCCGTCTCCTGGCGAGGTGGCCGGGGGCGCCTTGGTTTCGCGACGCGCGGGGGTGCCCTCGTGTCGCTCGCGTCAAGAATCCTGGTTGGGTGGCCCGACGTACGCAGGAGCCGTCGAGACGTCTTCCAGATCGAAGCCGACCTGACCGCGATCAAGGACAGGAAGCAGGATGGGCTGCCCGAAGACCTTGGCGGTGATCGAGGAGACCGCTTCTCGGTAATACGGGAAGATCGTCCGGCTGATAGTAACCGTTCGTCGCTCTTATCGGGCGCTCGACCACGACGAAACACCCCGGCATCCACTCACCCGTGAAGGTGAGGGACGCCGGGGGTGTTGCAAGCCACGCCGACCGACATGCGCGTTAGCTCGCGAGGTCCTCGCCCAGACTCTTGACGAGCTTCGCGAGAGCGGACGGCTCGTCGGAGACCTCTGGCGTCCACCCGTCGGCCGAGACCTGAATAGGGTCCGCAAGCGCGGGGTAGGTGAGAGAGAGTTCGAGACGACCCGGCCACGTGTGGGGGTGTGCGTCTCCCTTTGTCAGACCTTCGCTCGAACTGAGCGTGAAATTCGTCAGCGAATTACGCGCAACGACCGTCACTACAGGCGGCGTCTTCGCTTCGACGTCATCCGTCGAGTGGATGATGACGCTCTTCTCTGTGAACACGATCAATGTCGCTGTCGTCTCCGGATAGCGGTAGATGGCGTGCGCATACACGACAGTGTCGCCAGCCGCGATGAGAGCGATCGAGGTACCGAGCTTCGCGTACCAACCGCTCCAAGCGTTCACACCCTGCGTTTGAACGTGATCGAAGTCAGCCACGGACTTCACGAACCCGTCTACAGCTCGGATGGTTTCAACATGTGCCGGTTGCTGGGCCATTCTTCCCCCTTGTTCGGGGCGCTTCTTCGGCCCTCTCTGCGCACCCTACCTGCCGGCGCGTGCGGGCTTCCATACCGATTCGAGGATTCGGGACGTCGAACCCTATTACCGGAAGCTGAACCCCGAGCTGCGCGCTTCGTAGACGCCTCGCTCAGCGTCGATTCGCACACTCAGTAGTGATCGACGCTCGTACAGGTCTCTAATGCGGTCTCATGTGCGCCCTCGAGGGGTGCAATCGCGAAATGCTGCATGGAGCGAAATGCTGCATGGAGCGAGCTAAGAGATTAGGTGCCCTGATCTCCCGTGGAGCACCTGACCCCGGTCCCCCGCCCAACCCTGCCAATCGCTGCGCCGTGCGGGGCCAAAGGGGCGCCGAGGATGTCAGCCATGCGCAGGCGTCAGGGTTGCACGTCGGGTACCTCGAACCCCCATCTCGCGGAGCTGGTTGGCAGCTCGCTCAGCGTCGAGCTGTTACCTGCAGGGGCGAGCGAGGCTCGTACAGGTCACGGATCCCGCGCATGAGCGCCGCTAGCGCGTCGTGCGCCATCGGCATATGCCCGGGACGGTCGGGGCTCTCCATCACATCCAGAAGCGCCAACGCGACGCGGCGCACGTCGCAGTCGGGCACCTCGAGTTCGTCGAGTTCGGCGACGATGATGTTGCGGATGGTGTGGTCGGTCATATGTCCTCCGGGTCTAGGGGTTCATCCTCGAGGCCGATGGTCTCTTGGTCTGCGCGGTCCTGCGCGTCGATCGCGGCAATGGATTGGATGATTTCGTCCAGCAGTCGGACGTGGACGGGGTATTCGCGGGCGCTGAGACCCGCATCGATCTTTGTCGCCGTTTTGTCGCGCAGTTGGACGAGCACGTCCCGTCGGGATCCGGTT
The DNA here is from genome assembly GCF_040686055.1 of Microbacterium sp. NPDC086615. NCBI lineage: Bacteria > Bacillati > Actinomycetota > Actinomycetes > Micrococcales > Microbacteriaceae > Microbacterium > Microbacterium sp. NPDC086615. The sequence continues at coordinate 24,279 of NZ_JBFBJJ010000009.1, read as the reverse complement.
GCCGCGGTGGTCAGTAACGCTGACGCATCGTTGACCACCTCTGACCCCTCCGACTCGGAGGCGCCTGTGCTCGAGTCGCGGACCCACGCCTTGAGCGTGTTGCGGGCAACGCCGAGTTCGCGCACCACGGCCGCGACGGGTTCTCCCGCGGAAACACGGGCGACCGCAGCTTGTCGGAACTCGTCTGTGTAGGAACGTCGCCCCGCCGCGGCGGGGGCGGTGACGGCCCTGAGGTGCCTGCTGCGGGGTGTCATCGGTGGTCAGTGCTCCTGGTCAGTGGTCAGTGGGTTTCGAGTCGGGGAGGGATAGGCCTAATGCCGAGGGGCGGCCTGGGCGGCGGGGGGGAGGGGTGGGTGCCCACCCTTTCACCGGGTTCGAAGACCATGCGTTCGCCTCGGCTTCGGATCAGACGGTGAATCGGCTGGCGAACTGGTGAGCGTGTGCATCTTGGACAGCGAAGCCGATGTTGGAGAAGACGCAGTTCTCGAAGTAGGAGTTCGAGATGCCGATCACTCCCGAGAGCTGGGTTCGTCCAGGCTCGAGCGGCCAGAAGGCGCCTTCGAAGCCGCCGAGGATCCGGCAGTCGCCTTGGGTTTCGAATGTGCCGTTGAGGATGGCAAGGATGGCCGGGCCCATGAAGACGACGTTGGTCGCGCGGATGCCGTCGATGACTGCTGGGTCGCTGTAGGTGACGAGGTCGGTGATGCGGACGGTGGTGTTGCTGATCTCGAGACCCATGGGGGCCTCCTTTCGTTTGGTGTCGGGACCGTAGCAGTTCGTTCCGACACCGACGGGGGTTCATGGTGTCAGTCCGGCGGCTTCGGGCGAGATCTTCACCACCTCGTTGGTGGTGGTCAGTCCGAGGATCGTGATGCCGTCGAGCGAGTCCACTTCGCGGATGCCGAGCATGCTCACCTCGTCCTGAGACATCTGGACAGCTTTGGAGCCTGCGAGAAGGGTGGCGAGTGCGTCGCCCACTGTGACGGCGCTGCTGCCGTTGCGTAGGCCGATGGCGCTGGGGTTGGAGTAGAGCTTCGAGCCGTTGGAGAAGAGTGCGGCGCCGCCGTCGGTTGATGGGTCGAGCGTCATCGATGTGCCGATGTGTGCGACGCCCGTGGCGCCGTCGATGACGATCTGGTTGGTGCCGACGCCGACGTAGATCTTGTTGCCTTCGAGGCGCACGTTGCCCATGGTGAGGGTTCCGGCTCCGCCGTCGAGGATGATGCCGACGGGGCCTTGGCCGATCATGATGCGGCCGCCGCCGATGGGGCTGATGAGGACGCCCCCGACACGGATGACGCCGCCGCCGAGTACTTCCCAGTCGCCGGCTATCGAACCGGGCCCCGTCCAGTCGAAGGTTCCCTCGCCTTTCAGGAGGGCGCCGCCCTGTAGGAGCAGCACTGCGCGGATAAGCCGGAGTTGTCCGTCAGAGATGGAGGCGTTCTCAAGGAAAGCTCCCGACTTGATACGGGCAAGCTGGCGCTTGATGTCCTCGATCCAGCCGCTGTTGTCGTTCAGATTTGCCATTGCGGTGCTCCTCCGGTCAGGTTCCGTCTGACTGGCGGAGGTATCCGTCAGTCCCGATTAGCAGTGCACCGAGAGGGAGGCCAGTGCCGGCGATCGTCGCCACCGCCCCGGGTGACATGCGGATGCCGTTCCCGTCGATCTGCACGACGTCGCCGCCGTGCTGGATGCGGGCGTAGGCGTCGGACACCTGTACGACACTGTTGCCGAGGAAGACCTGCACGGTGGTCCCGTCCGTGAAGACCTGGGCGCCATTAGGGAAAATCACCGCGCCGCCGTGCTCGGTGGGATCCAGGAGCATGTCGCCGACGAGAACCTTGCCGCCGTCTTGCACGGACATGTTGCCGGTGACGGCGATATCACCTTCAAGGCCAAGGTTGCCGGTGATGCGGGTGTCCCCGTCGATCTGCAACGTTCCGACGATGGTCGTCGGCCCCTCGATGGACCCGGACCCCACGATGCGCCACCCGGAGCCGGTGAGCAGGAACGTCCCATTGATCGTCATGGTCCCGTCGATGCTCGCCGACCCGACGACGACGAACTGGCCACCGGAGTCGATCATCAACGTGCCGCCGATGAACCGCATCCGGCCGTAGGAGATCGACGAGCTCTCGAGGAACGACCCGGACTCGAGCTTGCGGAGCCGGTAGAAGATGTCCTTGATCCACCCGACGACATCGTTGAGGCTGGCTGCCATTGCTTATCCCTTCGGTGTTTGTGCTCACCAGATCGGTGAGGCGGTGACCCGGGCGAGGTCGGCGTAGATGGGTGACTCGGCGCTGTGCAGACGTGCTCGTGCCTCTGCGAGCGTGAGGTTGCCCTTGTACTGGTTGCACTTGCGGTGCATGAGGTGACAGTTCGCTCGGTCGTATGGTGAGCCACCTCGTGAGCGTGGGATGTCCTCGTCCACCTCGCCGCGCATGGGGTGAGGGATGCAACCTGTGCAGTCGCTTGTGGGGCACTTCACGCCGTGCTCACCTGGCGTGCTGGCCAGGGTGCGGTCTACGCCTTTGTCGCACAGTGCGCAGGTTCTCTCCTCTGCGCGCACACGCTTGACCAACGCCCGCCGTCTCGCGCCGTTTGCGTTCGTGGTGGCGTACCGCTGCACTGTCACGCGGCGGGAAGTTTCGATCGTGGGTTCATACTCACGCCCCGGTGTTGGACCTCGAAGTTCAGGTGGCTGAGCTGCGGGTCAGAGGACGACGCCGCCGCCGAACTGGTAGTTCCAGGAACCGGTCAACTGTGCGCCGAGGTTGTTCTTGAAGTTGAGCAGGTCGCGCAGGTCGGTGATGTAGGTCTCGAGAGCGGGGTTCTCTGCTGAGTAGGCAGCGACGACTTCCGCCCAGCCTTGATCGAACGCTCGTCCGAGGAGGGCTCGTGCCATGCCGTCGTCCTTGTTGACCAGTGCTCGCTGCATGGCGGTGAGCGCGGGTCGCTGTTCCTCGATCTTGTCGGCGCGTTCCTGCGCGTCGCGGAACGTGATGACTGCCTCGGGCGAGGTGCCGGCGGTTCCGTAGATTTGCCGCTGCAGGAATCGGACGTGATCGTTGACCATCTGCTGTTCCCGAGCGGCGAGGTCGGCGAGCTGGGGCCTGACTTCGTCTGTGATGTGTGCGGCCTGCTCGCGCTTGGCGAGGTCGGTCAGGCGGGGGTCTTCCTGGACAGCCTTGATGCGTGCACGTCCGGAACTGGAAATGCGCAGCGCGTCGGCACGGTTGGCTTCGATCTTGTCGTCGAGGGCTTTCAAGCTCACGGTGTTTTCCTTCTGCTCGTTATGTACGCGGCGGCGTCTGCCGCGGTGATGATCCACACCCGGGCCGGTTTCGTGGCGGTGAGTTCCCCAGCCGCGATGTCTTTGCGGATGGTGCGCTCCGCCCGCCCCGTTGCCTTCCCGAGTTGTCGGATCGTCCACACCACACGATCCGGGAATGCCGTCGAATGCCGCCGCTCAGGGCCGTTGACGGCATTCGTCTCTTGCGCGAGGCGCACCTGGTGCATGTGCACGAGGAGGCGGTACAGGGTGTCGTCGCCGAGGCGGTGGCGCACACGGAGCTTCTCAAGGCCGGCGGCGCGCCACAGCATGTCGACCTCAGCGGGGGTGAGGGTGATGCTCGGCCCTCGCGAGACAAAGCTCACCGCTCGCTCCGCTCGAGCACCTGCCGCGGGGTCGGGAGACCGAACAGGCCGTGGACGACAGCCCTCGACCGGTATGTGTCGAGAAGACGGGTCAGCCCGTCGCGCAGATCCACGATCGCGTCGGCGCCCATCGCCGCGTTCTTCGCACCGCGGCCGATCCGCGCGGTGAGCTCGCATGTCCGCGATTCTGCGCCGTCGCGGAGCGTCAGCCGCCCGGTCAGCCCCGCTGTGATCGCGTACTCCTCGAAATGGGACGCCTCGTCGGCGGGGTCCGTGTGGTCGTTCTGGCACCACCGGTAGTCGCAGCGCGCCATATCCTCATCCATTCCGTTCCTCCTCTCGGTCTGATCTGGCCTTGGAGGTCGCGTTTCCAGCGCGACCTGACCGGGTCAACAGGGCACCTCCTGTTCGATGAGGTCGCCGTTCTCGTCCACGGGTGTCACCTCCTCGACGTCGCATTCCGGGGTGCGACCGGTATGGCGTTCCCGGAGCGTCCCGGCCCAGAATCCGGCGTGCGGTTTCGCGGTGCGGGCGTAGTCGCCGCACATGTCGAACAAGGGGCACCGGTTGCAGACCATCCGCATGCGCTGCATATCGGTGGGGATGAGTTGAACGCGGTCTGCGATGAACATCTCGTCGCCCTCGCACGCCGGGGGTGTATCTACACCGGCGAGGGTGAGGGCCTCAAGCTTTGCGGCCGCTTCGTCGGATCGGCGGGTCACAGGGCGTGCTCCCTTCGCGCTGCAAGCCACGCCGGCGAGTACTCCGCCACCTGACCGTCGTCACGGGTGCCACAGGGGCACCAGCCCGAGAGCGGGGTAAAGCGGTGACGGTGGCCGACGAGAGGGCTGGACGGTCGCATTTCCGATGCGACCCCTCCGCCGAGATCGGCGTACGTCTCGCTCGCCACGGCGGTCACGCTGCTGTCAATCGACGTCGGAGTACAGCAGCCGGGTTGTTCGCACCCGTGATGGGCGCCTCGGTGGCGTGCTTGATGTTGAGGTACCCGGCCCACGGGTCGCCGTTGCCGAGGCTGTACGCGAAGTCCAGGAGCTCGGTTTCTGAGAGGGGGAGGGAGCGCTCAGCCCGGAGTTTGCCGAGAGCCGATCTCGCGTTCGGCTCGTTCTTGTGGATCGGCCTGCTGCTTCCTACTTGTTCCTTTACTCCTAGGGGGGACGCTGACCGTCCCGCATTCGACCGCTCACCGTCCCCCTTTCTCCCGCTCACCGTCCCCCTTTCTGGGTTATTAACAGGACGGTCAGCGTCCTCCAATTCGGGGTTACTAACAGGACGGTGACCGTCCTCCTTTTCTGGTCTGAGGGGCTTCTCCCCGTCGAGGAGGTAGTGAGATGCTCGACGGCCTCGGGACGCCTTTGTGGAGCGCGTGAGGTTCGCGGCGGTGAGCGGCGCGAGGGCCCGGGTGACGGCCTTGTGACCGGCTTCCCCGTCGTTGCCGAGGGCGCGCGCCATGTCGTCCCGGCCGCCGTAGTAGACGGGGTTCTCGTCGTTGTCCATCGCCACGACGGCCATGTATACGAAGAGGCGGGTTGGCGCATGATCGAGTCCGACGTTCTTGGCGAGCGTGAAGGCTGCTTTGACGAGGCCGGCGCCCATCAGACGGTGCCCCGCGTGGTCGGGCTCGACTTCCCGTATTGCCATGATGTCTCTCTCATCGTTTGGTCCTGTCGAGGGGTTCCCGTGTGGCCCGGCGTGCCCTCCGGGCCACACAGAAGAAGGGCGGGTGAGGTTAAACGTCGCGATCGCGGAGCTGCTCGTCGACGTCGGGGAGGCGGCGCAGGCGAGGGCGCGCCTCGATGCGGTCCCATTCCTCGGCGAGCGTCAGGAGGCGGTGTGCGATGGCTCGCGCGCTTCCGCGGCTCAGGTGGGGATCCTCAAGCGTGTCGACGTAGATGGTGGCGGGTTCGCCGGTTTCGACGTCGCGTGAGAGGTGGATGACTTCCTCGGCGAACTCGGCGTCGAAGCGGTCGGGTTCGGGGATGGTGATGGTGGTCATGCGTTCTCCTTGGCCTCGTGTGTTCGTTCGGTGACTTCGAAGGGATCGACTCGGTAGATGACGCACAGCGCGAAGTACTCGCTCATCGGCAGGTCTGCCGTCGCACGCTCGATCCGGGAGAGGGTCGAGCGGTGCAGAGTCAATCGCTCTGAGGAGAGGCGACGCACCGTCTCCGTCTGCGTGATCCCGCGGCGTATCCGCGCCTCCTGCAAGGTCTTTGCGATCGAGCGAGCGAACGGTCCCGGGTTGGGGGTGGCACGGTGGATGCGGTGAGCCATCACGCCATCGCCTTCTCGGTTCGGTTGCTCTTCGCGATCAGGGCGCCGAAGCGCCCCTTCTCCTCTTGGGTCCAGCCGTAGCCGGGTAGGACATGAGCGAGGTGTCGGCGGCACCGACCGATGGTCCGCCCAACCTCTTTGTATGACGCGCCGTCCTGCAGCATCGCGAGGGCTCGAGCCTTCTCGTCCTCTGTGATCGGTCGGTTGCGGGGACGAAGAACGATTCCTAACTCCGCCCGCCACCGCCCGACCGTACGAGGGGTCACCCCGAGACGAGTCGCGATTTCGGACGCGCTCATCCCTGCTGCGCTCATCTGCCGCAGGGCCGGCGCGACCTCCGGGAGCATGCTCGCCCGCCCGACGTGCGCGGCCATCAGGAGACCACCTTCTGGCCCGCGTCGATCATCATTTCCAGCTCGAGCTGCACGAGAGGATCGTCGATGGAGTTGCCGAACATGCCGTACGTCAGCCATCGTCGACGATCCCCGGGGAAGCGGCGGCGAAACAGTGCCCCCTCGGCGTCGAGACGCTCGAAGAGGTGATCGAGGTCGCCGTAGTGCGCGGCATTCTCCACGGCCCTCTTGCGGTCCGCGTCGGTCGCGTTCGAGAAGTGAGCGAGGGTGTAGCCCGTCTCTCCCGACAGGCGGGCAATGCGGTAGTGCACCCGGATGAGGTCCGACCCTCCGACGCTTTCGGAGAGGTACACCTTGTTCCGGGTGTCTTCCGCGCTGATCGTCAGCAGCCCGGGCATCAGAGGTTCCCGCCAATCGCGGTGTAAACGTCGCCGGTCGAGAGCCCCGCGTCGACCGCCGCGGTTCGGAGCTCGCTCACCGTCGCGTCGGACCCGAGCGCCACGGCCGCAGCCATCAGTCCGACGGCGACGCGCGCCGCCCGCTCCGGGGTGAAGCTCACATCTTCGGAGTCATTCCCGGTGAGGCAGACGCGGGGCTCATCCAGCACCGTCAGGGCGCCCACGGCGTAGATGAACCACTGTTCGATCGTGACTTCTCCGACCTCGCGGACGAACACGACCGACTCGACCTCGCGGTAGCTGTAGTCGAGGTGGATGCGCTCGGCGTCCGCCCACGACGGGCGCGCCGCGGTCACCAGTGCCTCGTGAGTGGCGATCCACTCGCGCGACGCCTCGCTCTGTGCTTTAATGGGGTTACTCAATTCGGTGCCTCCTATGGCATCTGACCGCCGGTAGCTGCTCGAACAGCTCCGGCGGTTTCTTCGTGCACGAGAGCCGCTCGCGCCTCGGAGCGGGATGCGAACCCGCCGAAAGTGATCCCGCACAGCGTCTCGACGCCCTCGACCACGACCGTGCAGCGAGCTGCATAGCCGTCGCCACGCTCGACCGTGACGACCTTGTGCCCGCGCATCAGCTCGCCGCCTCGAAGCCCGACTCAACAAAGGCGTCGAGATCCTCGGGCTTGACGACCACACGGCCGCCGACCTTCCCGGCCTTGAGTTGGCCGTCGTTGATGAGCCACCGAACAGCGGCGACACTTCGCCGCAACTCGGTAGCGACCTCGTCGAGGAACAGGTACCGGACCTGCAGCTTCTCTGGCGACATCTCATCCTCCTTGGGTCTCACCATGAGCCCGTTCGAGAATTACAGCACGATTCCCCTCAGGTTTCAACACAATTCGTTTGCGGGATTTTGAGTCAGGCTCGTATGGTGAAGTCATGCCCGCGAATGACGACGAGTCCTACATCCGCCTAATGCAAGAGCAGATCGACGAACTCCCGTCCAACCGCGAGATGCTCCTGCACACCGAGTACGTGATGGTCGACAAGTTCCGGATGATGCGCGAGGAGCGCGGTTGGTCCCAGAAAGATCTGGCCGACGAGGTCAACCGCTACGGCCTCGACTTCCATCAGTCGACCATCGCGAAGCTTGAGGGCCATAAGCGCCCCCTCCGCGTCGCCGAGATGTTCGCTCTCTCGTACGTGTTCAGAATGCCGCCGGCCGCCGTCTTCCTGATGGCCTACTCGGAATTCGAGTTCAATGGTCTCGACGAGCTCACCAGAATGATCGAGCGCGAAGAGCGCCATCGCGCGGAGACGCGGGATCTGCTCATGAGCCAGCTTGAGAACTTCATCGACTCATTGACCGAGAGCGAGATCCGCATGAAGAACCTCGCTGACATCATGCGACGCGTCTCTACTCGCGGGTCGGATGGTGGCGAACATGGCGTCGATCAAGCAGAGGCCTGACGGCTCCTGGCGCGCACGCTATCGCGGCCCGGACGGTAAAGAGTACGCGAAGCACGCGAAGCTCAAGCGAGAGGCGCAGGCGTGGCTCGACGAGGCGACAGCGGCGATGCAGGCGGGGACGTGGGTCGATCCCCGGACGTCGAAGATGACGATGGGGGAGTGGCTCGACCGCTGGGAGGCCGGGTACGCCGGCAACAAGTCGGGCACGGTGAAGTCTGCCGCTGTGCACCTGAGGCTCATCCGGGCGAAGTTCGGCACGCGCCAGCTCCGCACAATCCGTCCATCCGACGTGAAGACGTGGATGGCGGAGCTGTCCGAGAAGTACGCCCGATCGTACGTGTACGCGATTCACCGGCGCCTCGGCCAGGTGTTCACGGACGCGATGCATGACGGCGTGATCGCCCGTTCGCCGGTCTCTCGCCGCACGAGCCCACCCACGCCGACTCAGCGACCGTACGTCGCCACCACGGCCCAGGTCTGGGCGCTCTACGACACCCTCCCGCGCGCTTACCGCAACCTCGTGCTCCTCGGAGCCTTCGCCGGCCTCCGCGCGGGCGAGATCGCCGCTCTCACCCGCGACGACGTCGACTGGGATGCTCCGGCCATCACCGTGAGCGTGCAGCACGACGGCGCCGAGCTGAAGTCGGAGACATCGAGCGGCACAGTCCCGATCCCCGCCGAACTCGCGACGATGCTCAAGGCCGACGCGGGGGAGTCGAAGATCGTTCCCGGCGTCTTCGGTCGCGGGGTCACCGCCTGGCACCTGAACGACGTGTGGTCCGAGACGAGGGCAAAGGTCGACGGCCTACCGGACGGCTTCCGAATCCAGGATCTCCGGCACTATTTCGCAAGCCTGCTCATCGCCGCCGGCCTCGACATCAAGGTGGTTCAGACGCGGATGCGGCACGCCTCGCCCGTCATCACGCTACGGACCTACGCTCACCTGTGGCCGGACACGGACGACACGTCGCGCGCGGCCGTGGCGGACGTTTTGAGCGCGCGAAAGAGCCCCCCGGGTGCGGACCCGAAGGGCTCTTCGTCAGATTCTGCGGACTAAACGCGGACCGGAGTCCCGTTCTGCCCCGGAATCTCGGTGCTGGCGGCTACACCCCGAAGTACAGTTCGTACTCGAACGGGTGCGGACGCTGAGCGATCGGCTGGATCTCGTTCTCGATCTTGTACTCGATCCAGGTCTCGATGAGCTCCTCGGTGAAGACGCCACCGGCGAGCAGGAACTCGTGGTCGGCGCGGAGGGCCTCGAGCGAGTCGAGCAGCGAGTTCGGAACCTGCGGGATGTTCTTCGCCTCTTCGGCCGGGAGCTCGTAGAGGTCCTTGTCGACGGGCTCGTGCGGCTCGATGCGGTTCTTGATGCCGTCGATGCCGGCCATCAGCTGAGCGGCGAACGCGAGGTACGGGTTACCCGAGGCGTCGGGGGCGCGGAACTCGATGCGCTTGGCCTTCGGGTTCGTGCCCGTGATCGGGATACGGATCGCCGCCGAGCGGTTACCGGCCGAGTACACCAGGTTGACCGGCGCCTCGAAGCCCTTCACCAGGCGGTGGTAGCTGTTGAGGGTCGGGTTGGTGAAGGCGAGCACGGCGGGGGCGTGAGCCAGGATGCCGCCGATGTACCAGCGGGCGATGTCGGAGAGGCCGCCGTAGCCGGTCTCGTCGTAGAACAGCGGCTTGCCGTCGTTCCACAGCGACTGGTGGGTGTGCATGCCCGAACCGTTGTCGCCGAAGAGCGGCTTCGGCATGAAGGTGGCGACCTTGCCCCACTCTTCAGCGGTGTTCTTGACGATGTACTTGAACTTCAGGATGTCGTCGGCCGCGTGCACCATGGTGTCGAAGCGGTAGTTGATCTCGGCCTGGCCGCCGGTGCCGACCTCGTGGTGGGCGCGCTCGAGGATGAGGCCCGCGTCGATCAGCTTGAGGCTGATGTCGTCGCGCAGGTCAGCCTGCTTGTCGACGGGAGAGACCGGGAAGTAGCCACCCTTGTAGGGCGTCTTGTTGGCGAGGTTTCCGCCCTCTTCGACGCGGCCCGTGTTCCAGGCGCCTTCCTCGGAGTCGACCGAGTAGAAGCTCGCGTTCTGCTTCACTTCGTAGCGGACGTCGTCGAAGATGTAGAACTCGGCCTCGGGAGCGAAGAAGGCGGTGTCGGCGATGCCGGTGGAGGCGAGGTACTTCTCAGCCTTCTTGGCGACCTGACGCGGGTCCTTCGAGTAGATCTCGCCGTTGCGCGGGTTGTAGATGTCGAAGACCATGACGAGCGTCTTCGCCTCGCGGAACGGGTCGAGGTACGCCGTCGTCACGTCGGGGATGAGCTGCATGTCCGACTCGTGGATGTTCGCGAACCCGCGGATCGACGAGCCATCGAACAGCTGTCCGACGGTGAAGAACTCCTCGTCGACGGTCGAGGCGGGGATGTTGAAGTGCTGCTGCACACCAGGAAGGTCCGTGAAACGGATGTCGAGGAACTTGACGTCCTCGTCCTGGATGAACTTCAGCACCTCGGACGAATCTTTGAACATGAAGACTCCAGAGGTAGAACATTCGGGATGGGCGGGCCGCGGCTCGCCTCCTCGACCATACCCAGAACCGGTGTCTCGGTCATATCTCGCATGTTTCGGGGATGTTACGCGGACCCGATTACGCTGGGGTCGTGACCGCTGCGACCGACAACGAATATCCGGGCCAGCGGCTCGGCCTTCCCCGCGAGGGCCGCGGCTCCATCGCCCGGCCCGGACGGCGCATCGCCGCCCTGTTGATCGACGTCGCGAGCGCCGGTCTCATCGGCTTCGCCTTCTTCTCGAGCCCCGATCCTGTGACCGGCGTGCCGTTTGCGAATCCCATCGCGACGAACCTCATCTTCTTCGCCGTGCAGATTCTGTTCATCCCGTTGATCGGCGGAAGCCCGGGGCACCGACTCATGGGGATGCGTCTCGAATTGGCATCCGGGGGATGGGTGGGCGTGTGGCGCCCGATCGTCCGCACGATCCTTCTGGCGCTCGTGATCCCCGCGGTGGTGTGGGACTCAGACCAGAGAGGTCTGCACGACAAGGCCGTCGGAACGGTTCTCGTCCGCAGTTGACAGCAGAAAGGCCCCGCCTCGGCGGGGCCTTCCTCGTGGGTCAACGGGGGCGCGGTGCCCGCATCTTGTTCGGGTCGACGCCCTTCGGGATCGGCAGCGAGGCCAGGCCCTGCGAGACGGAGGAAACGCGCTTGATGACGGCCGCCATGGTGGCACGGTCGACCTTCTTCGGCAGCGCCTTGATCCTCGAGGCGAGGTCCTTGATGGCGACCTCGTCCTCGCCGTGACCGACGTAGATGACCGTGATGGGCACGCCGGTGGCGACGCGCTGCACGCGGGCTCGCTCTTCACCCATGAGCCGGGAAAGTCGCGTGCGCGATCCCTCGCCGATGAGGACGACACCGCCGCGGCCAATTGCACGGTAGACCGCTTCCTGCGTGCGGGGGTTCACGCCGATGGGCGTTTCCGACGCCTGCCAGTTGCGGCCGAGCGACGACGACAGGACGTGGCCGGTGGCCCCCGGCATCCCGTCGATCTTCTTGTACATCGCGTGGGTCGACAGGCGCGTCATCGTGATCATTCCGCCCAGGATGCCGGCCAGCAGGCCCGTGAAGCCCCACAGGATCACGCTCCAGACGGCCACCGGCGGGATGAGGAACCCGATCAGCACGCCGAGCGCGGCGCCCACCAGTACGATGCCGGCCAGCGCGAACGGGAGCCAGCGGTACTCCTTCTGCGTGAAGGTGTAGAGCGTGCGAAGCTGCGAGAAGAATCCCGGACGCTTCTCAGGGGTGGTGGTACGAGCGGCCATAGGAACGATTCTATCTTCGCGCGTGACGCCGCCTCTCCTCCCCAGCCGGTCGATGCTCCGCTCTGTCCACGATTGCCCTCGTGAATGCCGCGCGCGGTCGCGGGAAAGCGCACGATCGACGGATGATCGCGTCTGCCGCCCCTCCCGTCGTCGAACGCCTCGACGACTACCTCCACCGCCGCTCACGGAGCGGTCTTCCGCTGTCGCCCGGCGAGGTCGTGACCCTCGCGGTGGGTGTTCTGCGCGGATGCCATCGCGCGGAAGACCGCTCCCATCGAGGCTTCTGGGCGCTGACGGCCCGGGGCTGTCCGACACTGCTGGATGAGGGAGAGGGCGAGGGCGACGACGTCCTGGCCGAGACGGCTCGCGTTCTCGCGCGCCTTGCGGACATGACCGATCGCGACGGACGGCCCCTCGTCGAGCGTGCACGGGACACCGTGTTGACCGACCCTCCCCGCGCCTGGGAGGAGGCGGAACGACGACTCTTCGCGTGGGCCGATCCTGTTCCCCTGGTCCTCGGCCCCCTCGCGCCGATCGTCGCGGCCGACACCGGACCCGTTAGGGCTCCCGCGGCCTCGGCATCCGGCTTCCTCACCACCGTCGATGCGGACGTGGCGACCATGGTCGCCGAAGCCGTGCGCGACGTGCGTGAGAAGCTGCGCCGTGTCCGCCACCTCCGCTGGATCACGTTCGGCGCCGTGGCGGTCGCCACCGCGCTCGTGCTCGGATTGCTCCTTCCGTCCTCCGCACCTGCGTCGATTCCCGCCGGCGATCCCGGCCCGTCCGCCACCACGTGGGCGGACGAAGAGATTCCGGATGCCACGCCTCCGGCGACGCCGACTCCGTCCGGTCATCCGACGGTTCTCGATCTCGGCGGTACGACCCACCTCCTCGACGTACAGACGCGCACACCGGCGCCGTCGGAGACCTCGGCGGACGGGGAGATCGTCGCCTCCGCGCGCGCACTGCTCGAATTGTATGCGGCATGCGCCGGAGAGCCGGGATGCGAGCAGCGGCTCAGAGAGGGTCGAGCAGCCGGCGACGACGAGACACCGATGAACCCGGCCGTCGCGGACATCACCCTGGTCGATGACTTCGGGGGACTCGCTGTCTTCCGTCTGGACGCTGGCGATCGACGACAATACGTGACGCTCGTGCGCGACAAAGACCGATGGCTGGTCCGCGCCGTCAGATCGGGCACGGACCAGCCATCATGAGCCGGTTGCAGCGGGGATCAGATCCCGAGGTCTCCCTCGAACTGAGCCGCCTCGAGGCGTGCCTTCACCGCGCCGAGGAAGCGAGCGGCGTCCGCACCGTCGATGATGCGGTGATCGTAGGAGAGCGCCAGGTACACGTACGAGCGCACGGCGATCGCATCCTTGCCGTCGACCGAGACGACACCCGGCTTCTTCACCACGGCACCGAGGCCGAGGATCGCCGACTGCGGCAGGAAGACGATGGGCGTGTCGAACAGCGCGCCGCGCGAACCGGTGTTGGTCAGCGTGAACGTGCCGCCGGCGAGCTCGTCGGGCTTCAGCTTGTTGTCACGGGTGCGAGCCGCCAGGTCGGCGATCTCGCGCGCGAGCTGAGCGATGTTCTTCTCACCCGCGTCCTTGACGACCGGCGTCAGCAGACCACGCTCGGTGTCGACGGCGATCGCGACGTTCTCCTGGGCGGGGTAGACGATCTCGTCGCCCTCGACCGTCGAGTTGATGATCGGGAAGGCCTTGAGGGCCTCGATCGCCGCGATGGCGAAGAACGGCAGGAACGAGAGCTTGTCGCCCGTCTTCTGCTGGAACTCGCCCTTCACGCGGTCACGGAGCGCCGCGACCTTCGTCACGTCGACCTCGACGACGGTCGTGAGCTGCGCGGTGGCCTGCATCGATGCGACGGCGCGTTCGGCGATGACCTTGCGCAGACGCGACATCTTCTGCGTCGTGCCGCGAAGCGGCGACACCTCGACAGGCGCAGGAGCAGACGGAGCAGCAGCCGCGGGAGCCGCCGCCGGAGCCGACTTCGCGGCCTCGGCCGCCTTCAGGACGTCTTCCTTGCGGATGCGTCCACCGACTCCGCTCCCCTTGACCGTGGTCAAGTCGACGCCCTGCTGCTGGGCGAGACGCCGGACGAGCGGGGTGACGTAGGTGACGTCATCGTTGGACGAGACTGCGGGCGCCTGCTCGGCGGGCTTCTCCGCGGCCGGAGCCGGGGCCTCGGCGGGCTTCTCGGCGGCGGGCTGCGGAGCGGGCTTCTCTTCCACGGCGGGAGCGGGCTGCTCGGCCGGCTTCTCCTCGGCGGCCGGGGCGGGCGCGGGAGCCTCGGCAGGAGCGGGAGCACCGCTGCCGATGCGCGCGAGCGTGGCGCCAACGGCAACCGTCTCGTCTTCCTGGACGACGATCTCCTGGAGGGTTCCGGCGACCGGCGAGGGGATCTCGGTGTCGACCTTGTCGGTCGAGATCTCGAGCAGCGGCTCGTCCACGGCGACATCGTCGCCGACGGCCTTCAGCCAGCGCGTGACGGTGCCCTCGGTGACGCTCTCACCGAGCTCGGGGAGCTTGACGTCCGTCGCGTCGCCGGACGACGCCGGGGAGGGCTGTGCGGCTGCTGCCGGAGCCTCGGCGGGGGCAGCCTCCTCGGCGGGGGCTTCCTCCTGCGCGGCAGCCTCCTCCTGAGCGGCGGGCGCGGCCTCGGGCGCGGCGTCCGACGAACCGGCGCCGGACCCGTCGCCGATCTTCGCCAGCACGGCGCCGACCTCGACGGTCTCGTCTTCTTGCACGAGGATCTCTTCGATCACGCCCGAAACGGGCGAGGGGATCTCGGTGTCGACCTTGTCGGTCGAGATCTCCAGCAGACCCTCGTCCTCCTGGACGGTGTCACCGACCTGCTTCAGCCAGCGGGTGACCGTTCCCTCGGTCACGCTCTCGCCGAGAGCGGGGAGGACGACGGAAGTGCTCATGGATATGTCTCCTTCGTACCGGATGCGGTATCTAGCTTAGTGACCGGTTCGTGGTCAAAGTGCGTGCAGGGGCTTTCCGGCGAGAGCCAAGAAGGCTTCGCCGAGCGCCTCGCTCTGGGTGGGGTGCGCGTGGACGAACGGCGCGATGTCTTCCGGGTGGGCCTCCCAGCCCACCGCGAGCTGGGCCTCGGTGATCAGTTCGCCCACGCGGTCGCCCACGAGATGCGCACCGACGACCGGCCCGTCGACCCGCCGGACGATCTTGACGATCCCCGACGTTCCGATGATCTCACTCCGGCCGTTCCCGGCGAGGTTGTACTCGTAGGCGCGGACGGCCTCGGATCCGTAACGATCCTGTGCCTGGGCCTCGGTGAGACCGACGGACGCGACCTCCGGGTGCGAGTAGGCGACGCGAGGGACGTCGGAGTCGGAGACGAGCACGGGAGACAGGCCCGCAATCTCCTCCGCGACGAAGATGCCCTGCTGGAAGCCCCGGTGCGCCAGTTGCAGTCCGGGCACGATGTCGCCTACCGCCCAGACGTGGGCGGCTGCGGTGCGCAGACGTTCGTCGGTCTGCACGAAACCGCGGTCGAGGACGACACCGGCCTCCTCGTAGCCGAGGCCGGCGGTGGCCGGACCCCGGCCGACCGCCACCAGGACGTAGTCCGCCGACAGCTCCGCCCCGTCATCGAGGACCACGGTGATGCCGTGCTCGTCCTGTCGCGCCGAGTCGAATCGCCGACCGAGCCGGAACTCGATGCCCCGCTTGCGGAACGCGCGCTCGAGGGCCTTGCTGGATGCGACATCCTCCGCGGGCAGGAGGTGGGGGAGTGCCTCGACGATCGTGACGTCGACGCCGAAAGAGCGCCAGACGCTCGCGAACTCGACGCCGATGACGCCGCCGCCCAGAACGACGACGCGCTGCGGGACCACGTCGAGGTCGAGAGCCTGCTCGCTGGTGAGAACGCGCCCCCCGATCTCGAGCCCGGGAAGGCTGCGGCTGTACGACCCCGTCGCCAGAATCACATCGGCGCCCCGGTAGAGGTCGGCGCCGACGCGCACCGCCGGTCCGGTCTCGAGGGATCCCTCCCCGCGGACGACGCGAATGCCGCGCGCCGAGATGAGCCCCTCGAGCCCTTTGAACTTCTTGGCCACGATGCCCTCGCGGTAAGCGCGCACCCCGGCCGGGTCGATGCCGGTCAAACTCGCGTTCACGCCGATGTTCGCCGCATCGCGTGCCGCATCCGCGACCTCGGCCGCGTGCAGAAGGGCCTTGGTCGGGATGCAGCCCCGATGCAGGCACGTGCCCCCGAGCTTGTCCTTCTCGACGAGGACCACGTCCTTGCCCAGCTCGGCGAGACGAAGGGCAGCGGCGTACCCGCCGCTCCCACCCCCGAGGACGACGACGTCGGCGGAGTACTCGGTCATCGCGAGCTCGCCAGCAGCTCGACCAGCGAACGAACCGTCGCCGCCGTGACGCCCTTGTCGGTGTACCCGAACGGAGCACCCTTGTTCATTCCCACACCCGCGATGTCGAGGTGCACCCACGGGATGCGGGGGGCGTCGGCCTCGTCCGAGACCCGGCCGACGAAGTGGCGGAGGAAGAGCCCCGCGAAGAGCGAGCCTCCCGCCGGGTCGCCGATCTTGGCGTTCTGCAGGTCCGCGATGGGCGAGTCGAGGTCGTCGACCATGTGCGCCGGGAGCGGCAGCTGCCAGGCGAGCTCCGAGGCACGCGACGCGGCGGAGAGGTACTCGGCGACAGCGTCGTCTTCGCCCATCACGCCGGTGTGCCGGTTTCCGAGCGCGATCGTGATCGCGCCGGTGAGCGTGGCGACGTCGACGAGCAGATCGGGCCGCTCACGGCTCGCGGCAGCGAGGCCGTCGGCGAGCACGAGACGACCTTCGGCATCCGTGTTCAACACCTCCACGGTCGTCCCGTCGAGCGTGCGGAGCACGTCACCGGGACGCGTGGCCCGACCCGACGGCATGTTGTCGGCGATGCACAGCCACGCGCTCACCCGAACGGGCAGGGACATCTCGGCGGCGGCCTTGAGCACCGCGAGGACCGTCGCCGCACCGCACATGTCGTACTTCATGCCGACCATCGAGGCGGCGGGCTTCAGCGACAGGCCGCCGGTGTCGAACGTGATGCCCTTGCCGACGAGGGCGACGTGACGCTGCGCCCCGGTGGGGGAGTAGTCGAGGCGGACGAGGCGAGGCGGGCGGTCCGAGCCCTGACCGACACCCAGGATGCCGCCGTACCCGCCGTCGCGAAGCGCTTCCTCGTCGAGCACCTCGACGTCGACGGGCAGACCGGCGACCGCCTCGACCGCCGCGTCGGCGAAATCGGCGGGACCGAGCCACTCGGCGGGCGTGGTGACCAGATCCTTCACGAGAGCGACCGCGCCCGAGATGGCTGCCACGGCGACGACGTCCTCGTCGGCTGGGGCGTCGGACGAGAACACCGTGACGCGCTGCGCGCGGGTCTTCGGCGACTCCTTCTTGTATCCCGCGAAACGGTAGCCACCGAGGGCCGCCCCTTCGGCCAGCGGCCGCCATGCGGACGGCACCAGCGCCTGAACCGCGACGTGCTCGAAGCCCGTGAGCTGGCGCAGCCCTGCACCCGCCGCGTCGCGGAGGGCGGCGGCATCCGGATCGCTCCCCGCACCCACGACAGCGAGCGGCGTGGTGACCCCGGGCACATGCACCCGCTGGAACGAGCCGGGAGCTCCGGTGAATCCGACGGCCGTCAGAGCGGCACCGAGTCCGTTCCACTCCGCGGGGTCTGCACCTTCGCCCACAGGCTTGGCGACCACCAGAAGAATCGCATCGGCATCGGACTCGCGCAGGGGGGCGCTTGTGTGCGCCACGGAAGGAAAGGGCATGTCGTCCATCCTAGGTTCGCGTGTGTTCGCTAGCAGCGGGACGCTCCGGACCCCGACGTCCGACCCGGCTCGTAAGCTGGGGGGCATGCCGTATTCCGCACCGCTGTACGATCGCGCACCCTCCGCGCCGCCGGTGCCCTCGGGGCTTCCCCTGGTGATCGCGCTCACGGGGTTCACCGACGCCGGCGGGGCCGTCACCCGGCTCGTCGAGTACTTCCGCAACGACCTGGAGCCCCACGCCGTCGTCGCGTTCGACAACGACACGCTGCTCGACTACCGCGCTCGGCGCCCCTTGATCACATTCGTCGAAGACCACCTCAGCGACTACCGGCCGCCGCGGCTCGAGCTGTCGCTCGCCCACGACTCCCTGGGCAGCCCCTTCCTCCTCTTGGCGGGATACGAACCGGACTTCCTCTGGGAAGCCTTCGCCGAGAGCGTCCTCGAGCTCAGCGCCGGACTCCAGGTGTCGTCCGTGACGTGGGTGCACGCCATCCCGCTCCCCGTTCCGCACACGCGGCCGATCGGCACCACGGTCAGCGGCACGCGCTCCGATCTCGCCGAAGCGCACTCCGTCTGGCGCCCTCACACGCAGGTGCCCTCGACAGTCGGCCACCTGCTCGAGTACCGCTTCGCGGAGGCCGGCGCCAAGGTCGCCGGGTTCGCGCTACTGGTTCCGCACTATCTCGCCGACACCGAGTACCCCGCTGCCACCCTCGCCGCCCTCGACAGCCTCACGGTGGCCACCGGACTCGTCTTCTCCGGAGAAGTGCTGCGCGAGGAGAACCGCGACTTCCTCACGAAGGTGACCGAGCAGGTCACCGCGAGCGACGAGCTCACGCGCATGCTGCAGGGCCTCGAGGAACGCTACGACTCCTACATGGCCGGTTCGACCCAGGCGACGCCGATCATTCACACGGGTGATCTCCCCAGCGCCGACGAGCTGGCGGCCGAACTCGAGCGCTTCCTGGCGTCCGGTCCGAGCGACGACGACCGGCGCGGACCCCTCGGCTGATCCCGCTCCGCGCGGTCCGCGCATCCGAGAGCGCTTCTCGCGGAATGTGGGGACGCTCCTCCGCGTTACTACGCATAGATCCCCGGTGCGCGTCAAGTCCCGCGTCGAGGATGTGAGACAATGAAGAACCTGACCCGTTGTCATCCGGTCCAGGAGCCCCGCTCCTCGGCTCCGGACTTGACAAGGGTCTTACTAGTGTCCGAGAACGACCGGCGGCCGTGCAACGTACGTTCCCGGTGAAAGGCGAAACGTGGCAGGCACGAACACCAAGACCCGCTCCCGGAGTGCGAAGGACACCGACCTCGACACTTCCGAGGAGGCCGTGACGACGTCGACGAAGACGCCGGCGAAGAAGGCCCCCGCCAAGGCCAAGGCCACACCGGCCAAGGCCAAGACGAAGGCGAAGAAGGACGACGACCTCGAAGACGAAGAAGAGGTCGACGAAGAGGTCGATGTCGAACTCGACACCGACGACGACACCGACGACGACGACGAGGCGAAGCCCGCGGCGAAGAAGTCCGACGACGACAGCGACGACGACGACGAGACCCCGGCTGCGCCCGCCGAGGCCCTGCCGACCGGCGCGATCGTCATCTCGTCGAGCGACGAGGACGACGTTCCCGTCTACTCGGCGCAGATCACCGGCGCCACGGCCGACCCGGTCAAGGACTACCTGAAGCAGATCGGCAAGGTCCCGCTCCTGAACGCGGCCGAAGAGGTCGAGCTCGCGATGCGTATCGAGGCGGGCCTGTTCGCCGAAGAGAAGCTGTCGAACATGTCGGCGGCCGAGAAGACGAGCCAGCTGGGCCTCGACCTGCAGTGGGTCGCCCGCGACGGTCAGCGTGCGAAGAGCCACCTGCTCGGCGCCAACCTCCGTCTGGTCGTCTCGCTCGCCAAGCGCTACACCGGTCGCGGCATGCAGTTCCTCGATCTCATCCAGGAGGGCAACCTCGGCCTCATCCGTGCGGTCGAGAAGTTCGACTACACCAAGGGCTTCAAGTTCTCGACCTACGCCACCTGGTGGATCCGTCAGGCGATCACGCGCGCGATGGCCGACCAGGCCCGCACCATCCGCATCCCCGTGCACATGGTCGAGGTCATCAACAAGCTCGCTCGCGTCCAGCGCCAGATGCTGCAGGACCTCGGTCGCGAACCGACGCCCGAAGAGCTGAGCCGCGAACTCGACATGACCCCCGAGAAGGTCATCGAGGTGCAGAAGTACGGCCGCGAACCCATCTCGCTGCACACGCCCCTCGGCGAAGACGGTGACAGCGAGTTCGGTGACCTCATCGAGGACACCGAGGCGGTCGTCCCCGCCGACGCGGTGGGCTTCACGATGCTGCAGCGTCAGCTCGAGTCGCTCCTCGACTCGCTCAGCGAGCGCGAGGCGGGCGTGATCCGCATGCGCTTCGGCCTCGGCGACGGACAGCCCAAGACCCTCGACCAGATCGGCGACACGTTCGGCGTCACGCGCGAGCGCATCCGTCAGATCGAGTCGAAGACGATGGCGAAGCTTCGTCACCCGTCGCGTTCGCAGTCGCTCCGGGACTACCTCGAATGAGCGGCGAGGCCAACGCCGGCAAGGCGCTCACCCGCACCGTCGACGGCACGTCGTACGCGCGCATCCCGATCCGCACGCGGGTCGTCATGCCGGGCGACGATCTCGACGCGTTCATCCTCGAGTATGCGAAGGACGCCGTGCAGCCGGGCGACCTGCTGTTCGTCACCGAGAAGATCGTCGCGATCACGCAGGGGCGCTCCTTCAAGCTCGACTCGATCAAGCCCCGCAAGCTCGCGCTCTTCCTCTCGAAGTACGTCACGCGCACGCCTTACGGCATCGGTCTCGGCATGCCCGAGACGATGGAGATGGCGCTGCGCGAATGCGGCACGCCTCGCATCCTGTTCGCCGCGGCCGTCTCGGCCGTGACGAAGGCGTTCGGACGCAAGGGCGACTTCTACCGCATCGCCGGCGACAAGGCGCGCGCGATCGACGGCCCCACCAAGGGCACGATCCCGCCCTACAACCAGGCCGTGGTTCTCGGACCGGAGCGCCCCCGTGAGGTCGCCGCGCGTCTGAAGTCGCTGCTCGGCATCGACCTCGATGTCGCCGTCGTCGACATCAACGACCTCGGCGGCAACATCCTGGGGTCGACGCTCGACAAGGCCGGCGAGAAGCGTCTCGTCGCGATCCTGAAGGACAACCCGCTCGGGCAGGGACACGAGTCCACGCCGCTCGGCATCGTCCGTCCCAGCTGACTCAGCCCGTCGAAGGCCCGCCCCGTTCTCGGGGCGGGCCTTTCGCGTTTCCGGATGCCACATCCCCACCGTCCACGCCCATCGCGGGAATGGTTTGCCGCAGTTGTGCGGCAACGACCCCTCCGACCGCCCATCTGCGGCGAACGAGCGGCTCGATGTAGTCACGCGCCCGGTGACTTGCCGCACATATGCGGCAACGGCCACCATGGGCGCCCTTCTGCGGCAAATGAGCGGGGGCTCGAGGTAGTCACGCGCGCGGCGACTTGCCGCAGTTGTGCGGCAACGGCCCCGCGAGGCCCACCCCCGTCGCGGGAGCGGGCCCCGCGGCATCCGGTGTCAGAAACCGATCGCGGCCCGATAACGCGGCTTGTGACCCGTGCGGATACCGGTGACGCTCGGCTTGTTCTCGTACACGCCCGCACCCCAGTTGCCCTCGACGAGCACGGGCCCGTCGGGGCCGACGACGATGTCCCACCCGACGTACTGCACCTGCGGCACGACGCGGGCGACCTGGTCGACGAATGCCCTGACCTCGTCGATCATCGGCAGCTGGAAGTCGGCGATGCGCACGCCCGAGTCGGGGTGCAGCTCGTGCACGTGCCCGTGCGAGTCGTAGCCGGCCCCGAGGGCGTGGCCGTTCTCGTCGAGCATCGTGTAGAAGCCGCCGAAGGTCATCTGGTCGCTGACCGCGCCGCGGCCGAACTTCTGCGCCATCGCCAGGATGTGCGTGGTCGACCCGTCGAAGAACGCCGTGACGCGGGTGGTGTTGACGGTGCCGGGGCAGACGGCCGCGAGGTCGTCGTGCTGGCGGATGACCTCTTCGACCAGGATCTCGCCGCGCTCCAGCAGACCGCGGTGGAACGCGTCCCAGTCCTCGACCTCGGCCGCGTGGTACCGGTGCACGCCGGTGCCGGCCTGACCGACCGGCTCCTTCGTCACGATGGTGCCCAGGCGCTCGGTGAAGGCGCGCAGGTCGTCGGCGTTGTCGGCATCCACGACCATCCACTCACGGCGCAGGAAATCGCTGAACCGGCGGTCGAACTCCACCTTGTCCTGGAAGATCCCGCGGTAGTCCGGGTGGTCGTACTTCTGCGAGATCTGATTCGACACCGGGTGCGTCATGTACGTCGCGCGTTCCGCGGGGGTGAGGATCGCGAAGTCGTAGTCGATGTAGTCCTGGAACCCGACGTTCTTCACTCCCGCCTGGTAGAGCATGTCGGCGACCACCAGCGGCAGGGACTTGCCGTGCTGCTCGGACGCTTCCTTCGCTCGCTCGACCACCGACCCGACGTCGATACGGCGGGCGCGTCCGGCGAGGTAGCGCAGACGGGTGACGGGGGAGAAGCCCTGCTTAGGCATGCACGCTCCGGGGTCGGGGATCACGGACCCCGTTAGTCTAGATGTGTGACCTCCACGCTCCCTGCTCGCGCGTCCGCCGCCGGGGGAGTCGCTCCGATCGCGTGGGTCTCCGAGGCTGCGTTGCGCCACAACGCACCCCTGGCCGTGGGTGGCGACGACGACGTTCTCGCCGCCGACGCGTGGGGTCACGGTGCCGAGTGGGTGGCATCCGTTCTCGCCGGACAAGGGATGGATGCCACGGCCCTCGACGCCCCGACCCTGTTCGGCCTGCCCGGAACGCACGCGCGGCCCGTGATGTCGCTCCGCGGCCGGGCGCTGGGCACGAAGCCCCTCCTCCGCGGCGAGGGCGTGTCGTACGGGTATACGCACCGCGCCCCGCGAGACACGACGGTCGCGTTGGTCACCGGGGGATACGCGCAGGGAGTCGTTCGCTCTCTCGGCAACGCCGTGACCGTGTCGATCGACGGACGGCGGCACCGCATCGTCGGTCGCGTGGCCATGGACGTCTCGGTCATCGACATCGGCGAGACGACGATCGCTCGCGGAGCGGAGGTCGTGTTCTTCGGCGACCCCGCGATCGGCCAGCCTTCCCTCGAGGAATGGACGGATGCCACGGGCTGGACCGCGGCCGAGATCGTCGCCGCCGTGGGTGTCCGCGCCGAACGGCGAGTCGCCGCGTGAGCGCCGAGTACCGCGTCGACCTCGACGCCTTCACCCGAAACCTGCGTCGCGTGCGCGAGGCGGTGGCCCCGGCGCAGCACATGTTCGTCGTGAAGGACGACGCGTACGCGCACGGGCTCGACGTGCTCGTCCGTCGCGCCTGGAACGAGGGCGTGCGCTGGTTCGGAGCCTTCGACGTCATCACCGGCGCGGCGGTCCGGGCGGCGACGGGACCGGATGCGCGCATCTTCGTGTGGCTCATCGGCGGGGCCGATGACCTGGCCGCGGGGATCGCGGCCGACCTCGACCTGGGTATCGGAGACCAGGCGCTCCTCGACGACCTGGCCGCTCTCGACACCCGAGGCGTCGCCCGCGTGCACCTCAAGATCGACACGGGGCTCCACCGCAACGGCATCCGTCCGGAGGCGTGGGGCGCGGCTCTCGTCCAGACGTCCGCCCTCGTGGCCGCGGAGCGAGCCCGGTTCGAGGGCATCTGGTCGCATATCTCCGAAGCCTCGGATGCCGATGACGACGATGCCCGCGCGCTGTTCCTCTCCGCGCGGGAGGCGGCCCGCACCGCCGGCTTGGAGCCTCGCTTCTCGCACCTGGCCGCCAGTGCGGCGGGCTTCGCCCGTGGCGAGTTCCGCGAAGACCTGGTGCGCGTCGGCGCGTTCTCGTACGGCATCCGACCGGCGGGCGGGCCGGGGGAGACCGAGCTCGGGATCGAGCCGATCTCCACGCTCGTCGCGACCGTCACCGCGGTGGATCCGGAGCACGTGCGCCTCGATGTCGGGAGCCTGCACGGTCTGCCGAGCGCCCTGTCGGGCCGCTTCGACGTCGCGACGACCGCCGGTCCTCGCCGGGTCGAGGCGATCGGTCTCACCTCCCTCACCGTCGCGCCGTGGGACGCGGTCGTCGGCGAGACGGTCCCCGTCTTCGGCCGCGACGCACTGGCGAGCGCGACCGACCTCGCGGAGCTGATCGACACGATCGGCGAGGAGATCGCGCTCCGCGTTTCGCCCGTCGTCCCTCGCGTCTACGCGGGGCAGGGGCTTATAGGCAAGAACGTGTGGATGGCTCGGGCGTGTCAGCTCCGTCCTGCCCATCCGGTTCGGATCCAGAGGCCTTCCTCGGCGGTGACGG